>JAVXBD010000061.1:0-8096 GCA_036660175.1 Christensenellaceae bacterium
CAAGACGCATTTCCAGCGTAAAAGCAGGAGAAATTCCGATTTCGTCCATGATATGCACATATCCTTGCTCAAAACTTTTGTGTGAGGCAAAAAGATATTCTTTGCACAACGGTGCAATTTTAACTGCGCACAGTGCGGCGCAAGCCGAAATAAATCCATCAATGACAACGGGCTTTGCATAGTGCGCACACGCAATATAAGCACCCGTCATTGCGGCAATATCAAGACCGCCGACCTTTGAAAGCACATCAACAACATCGTTTTTATCGGGATTGTTGATGCGGATTGCACGATTGATAATCTCTGTTTTTAAAGCATATTGTTCATCGGTGATGCCTGCACCTTTGCCCGTCAGAAGCTCTGCTGGCTGTCCAAGCAAAACAGCGGCAACGGCGGCAGTGGTGGACGTGTTGCAAATTCCCATCTCTCCCAATCCGAAAATATCCATATCAAGATTCTTAGCAACGGCATCAAATCCAACCTGCATCGCAAACTCACATTGTTCACGGCTCATGGCAGGTCCTGTGCTGATGTCCTTTGTGCCACGCATCACGTTTACATTGATGATGTTTGGGTGTACAATCGGCGGTTCTATACCCACATTGTAGATAAGCACTTTGGTATCAGAAGCCTTTGCAAGAACGTTTACACCTGCAATTCCATTGGCGATATTAATGCTTTGCATAGGCGTTACTGCTTTTGGAACAGGTGTGATGCCTTGTGCATGAATGCCGTTGTCTGCGGCAAAGACAAGTACCACACGGTTTTTGAGTGTGCCGCCAATTTTGCCACGGATTCCTGCCAGCTGTACAGCATAATCCTCTAACTTTCCAAGACTTCCCAGTGGTTTGGAAAGGCTGTCTACCCGAATGCGTGCCTTGTCAATAATCGCTCTATCAAGCGGATTAATATGTGTATTAATCAAAATAGTACACTCCTTTATGCAATAAAATAGTATGAAATTACAGCATTCAGTTTTGATTATACTGCAAAGCTTGTGCTGCAAAAAGTCAAGAGCATAGTACGTACAGTTTCGTGGTTAAAAAAATAATTCTTCCGCAAAATGTACGCACACAGTCCCTCAAAAAGTGCTTTAGAATTCAATTTGTTCCTGCAAATAAGGCAGAACATTCTGTATTGATATACGCTGCTGCTGCATGGTGTCACGCTCACGAATGGTTACGCAGCCATCGTCAAGTGTATCAAAATCAACTGTGATGCAAAAAGGCGTGCCGATTTCGTCCTGACGGCGATACCGCTTTCCAATAGAACCTGCAAGGTCATAATCAATGTTCATGTGTTTGGAAAGCTCTGCATAAAGTTTATCAGATGTTTCGGAAAGCTTCTTTTGAAGCGGAAGCACAGCAGCCTTATAAGGTGCAAGTGCAGGGTGCATATGCATAACAATACGTGTTTCACCGTTTGAAAGCACTTCTTCATCATATGCCTCACACAAAAAAGCAAGTGCAACACGATCAGCACCCAGCGAGGGTTCGATGCAGTAAGGCACATATTTTTCATTGGTAATGGGGTCGGTGTATTCAAAGTTTTCGCCCGAATGTGTCATGTGCGCTTTTAAATCATAATCTGTTCTGTCTGCAATGCCCCAAAGCTCGCCCCAGCCAAACGGGAACAGATACTCAATATCGGTGGTAGCATTGGAATAAAACGACAGTTCATCTGCGGAATGGTCACGCAATTTTAGGTTTTCGTCGTTGATGCCTAAATTTAGCAGCCACTGATGACAGGCATCTTTCCAATAGTGAAACCACTCAAATTCTTCTTTTGGATGACAGAAAAACTCAAGCTCCATCTGCTCAAACTCACGAATACGGAAAATAAAGTTTCCGGGGGTAATCTCATTTCTGAACGATTTGCCGACTTGACCGATTCCCATAGGCATTTTGCGGCGTGTGGTACGCAGCACATTTTTAAAGTTTACAAAAATGCCCTGTGCCGTTTCAGGACGCAGAAAAATCTGTGCAGCGGTATCTTCGTTGACACCCTGAAAAGTCTTAAACATCAAGTTAAACTGACGAATCGGTGTAAAATCTTTTTTTCCGCAAGTGGGGCAAACGATGTATTCCGCAATAAACGCTTCCATATCGGCTTTTTCCATGCCGCCAACATCTATGTCTGTCATGTTGTTTTTAAGGGCATAGTCTTCAATCAGTTTATCGGCACGAAACCGTTCATTACAGCCTTTGCAATCCATCAGCGGATCGGTAAAACCGCCAACGTGTCCAGATGCTACCCATGTTTCGGGGTTCATCAAAATTGCACAGTCAAGACCGATGTTGTAAGGCGATTCCTGTATAAATTTCTTCCACCAAGCTTTTTTGATATTGTTTTTAAATTCAACACCCAGCGGGCCATAGTCCCATGTGTTTGCAAGTCCGCCATAAATTTCAGATCCAGGAAACACATATCCTCTGCCTTTGCAAAGTGCCACTACTTTTTCCATTGTTTTTTCTACCATGATTAAAAAAATCTCCTTAGATTGTATTGAACGCATATTTGCTGCATATTCTTTTATAAAATAAAAAAAAACCAAACATCCCCTAAGGGACGAAAGGTACTTCCGTGGTTCCACCCTACTTGATTCTGCCAAGGCAAAATCCACTTTCAGACTGCGTATTTTTTGAAGGGTTGCCACACCCATACACAAATATTTAGTTATTTGTATATCATATCAAGTATAGCAAAAAATTTCAATACTTATTTGTTATGAATGTGTTATGAATGTTAGGGGGTGCAACGCTTTTTAAAATAATACAAGTTATTTTGGCTGTATTTTTTAGGCTTATATGATATAATAAAAACAAGTTTTATGATCATGAAAAATGGCACTGCGAAGTTTGGCTCTGGCAAAGCCGCCGATTGCCGATTATATCAATGCTGTGGTTATGATATTATGATATTATATAAGAAAAAGAAACAGAGGTTTTTACATGAACGGACTTGGACTTTTTGGAATTATTGTGATTGCGTCAACTTTTGGCATCATTATTTTTTGTTTGGTGATGTATACGGTGATACAACGAAAAAGGCATTTTTTATGCCCACTGTGCGGTGCACGCTTTAAGGTGCCAGCTATGAAATCGTTTTTTGCGTCCAGAAAAACAAATGGTGTGGATAGACTTCTTGCGTGTCCTCGCTGTGGAAGAATCTCACATATGGAGAATATTCCTGATGCGCAGTATGCGGCAATGAGCGATGAGGAAAAAGCGCAGGAGCAAGAAAAATATGATAGAATTTTAAAGTTTGACGAAGAACAGGCGCAAAAAGAACGGGAAGAGCAGGAACAGGCGCAAAAAGATGCGGCAAGTGAAGAAGTGCAGGCAGATGAGCCAACGAAGCCAAAAGATAAATAATAAAGTATAAGAGGAACTTAGATGGTACAAGTGATACTGATTGGGTTGGGTGGATTTATCGGTGTAATCGGCAGGTACGGTGCTGGTTTGCTTGTGAATAAACTGGTGAGCTTTCCCGTAGGGACACTGCTTATCAATTTCATAGGTTCTTTTTTGATTGGGATAATGTTTGAGCTTTCGTCTTGCGGCGTGTTTACAAACGAAAAGATGGCGGCCGCCATTACAGTGGGTGTACTGGGTGGGTTTACGACATTTTCTACTTTTTCGTTGGAAACACTAAATCTGCTTGAAGGCGGATATGCTCTACAAGCGATTATCAATATAGTTGCAAGTGTTGCACTGTGCGTGTTAGCGGTGTTTCTTGGAAAAACACTGGTGCGTGCATTTGTATAAAAAAAGTACATTTATAAGCGAACACTCGATTTTTTAAAGAATGTTCGCTTTTTTATGTTAATTTAATATCATGACGGAGATGTTTAGCACTGATGCAATGCACAGCCAAATCAGATATGGAATCAGTAAATACAGACAAACCCTGCGCACGTTTTGTAAGGAAATCATCAAAATGACGACGTTGATAATCAATGCAAAAAGAATGATCTGTGCCGCAATCGGATTATGCAAACCAAAAAAAACAGGCGACCACAGTGCATTTAAGGCGATGTTTAATACATATCCAATGACGATTGATTTATGCAGTTTTGGGCTTAGCACCGCAAGCGCAAACGAGATGGCAAGCAGAATATAAAGCGGTGTCCATACCGCACCAAATACCCATGGCGGCGGCTGAATGGGAGATAGCACGAGGCTCGTATACCAGTCAGAGCGTGTGTTTGTGGTAATACTCGCCAAAACAGCACCCGCCACAGTCACAATGACAGCTAAAACAGCATATATAATATGAAGCTTTTTTTCCCGTTTTTGTTCTTCCATTTTGTAAGTCATCACAAACATTGTATTCACCTCTTTATAGTATTTTTATTTATTTAGAAATAGGACGGCGGCGTTCAAATACGTCGCAAAAATCAACCAGATAATGTAGGGAATCATCAGAAAAGCGGCTTCCTTACTGATTTTGTGTACCTTTGGAAAGAGTATGACTGCGTTTATGATTGTTCCAATCGCAAGGAGTATGGCAAGTGTAGGATTTTCCAGTAAGAAAAATGCAGGCGACCATAAAGCACCCAAAAAAATGTTGATGATATAGCCGATATGAATGCTTTTTGTGACGTTTGGGTGCAGGAGGCTAATCACAAAAGAAGAACCCATTAGCACATAAAGCGTTGTCCAAATAAGACCAAACAGCCATGCCGGCGGATGCACAGGAGAAAGCACAAGCTGTGTAAACCATGCACTTTGAGGGCGCATAGCCATCAGCGCCAAGCCAGATCCCTCACCAGTTGCAAAAACGGCAACAATTAGCTGCCAAAGTTGTTTTTTGCTTATTTCAGATTTTGTATAAGGATCATGAATCATGGCATCACACCTCCTATGAATAAATGCGCATATTTTGTTGCATTTCACCAATTGTTTTTGATATAATGTAACTGTTTATACGGCGTTATTACTATAACCGTTAAAATGCACGTATAAACAGTACAAAACATGAAAATGTTCCCCCGAAAAGGAATCGCCCCACACCCCTACCGTTCCTGCGGAATGCTTGCATGGATTCCTTTGGGGGTTTGAAAGCTGACAGGGGAAATAGAAATGAGATAAGTGAGTGACTTCGCTTTATCAAAGAAAAATGAGAATATTTAGTGGCATAGGATATTGATTCGTTTGCGTACTTTTTTTCCGCAAAAAAGATACCAAAAAACTCTGGCGACCCATGTCGCCAAATATTCCGTCGGAAACGGTTTCCGACGGCTAAAAACAGCAAACCACATCTGTTTTCGGTAGACAGGACAGAGATAAAAAGGGCAAGTGACGAGGTCAAAAAAGGAAGTAAGCATATCATTCGTTATACGTATACATTATTAAGGAGGAAAAAGACAAGATGTTATTTTGCGGAATTGATGTTGGGACTAGCGGTGTAAAAGCGGTTATTTTTGACGAAAAAGGAGAAATGGCTGCAACGGCGTTTTTAGCATATGTACTGGATTTAAAATCCGATGGTACACGAGAATTAAACGCATGTGATATTTGGGAAAAAACGAAGCAAGTAGTGGGTATGGCGGTTGCTCAGTCAAAAGGAGATATTTGCGCAATTGCGGTAAGCTCTTTTGGAGAGGCTTTTGTGATGCTTGATAAGGACGATCATGAGCTGAATGACGTTATGATTTATACGGATAGACGTGGAGAAAAAGAGTATTTTGAGGCAATGCAAAAATCGAGCGATTTGGAGATTGCCAGAATTTGCGGATTGCCGCCATCTACGACCTATTCGATTTCAAAGATATTGTATCTAAAACACAATTTTTTGCAGCTGTATGAAAAAGCGGATAAAATACTGCTGATTGAGGATTATATCAACTACAAATTGTGCGGATATGCGGTTACGGACGGATCGGTTGCGTGCCGTACGATGCTTTTTGATGTGCATAAACGTGAGTGGAGTGAGATACTGATGAACAAATTCGGTATCGACAAAAATAAATTTTCAAAGCCGATGATGACAGGCGAAAAAGTTGGCCCGATTTTACCAAATATTGCAAAGGAACTTGGACTTCTTCAAGATGTACAGATTGTGGTGGGCGGCCATGACCAGCCGATAAGTGCCATGGGCGCAGGTATACGCAAAAACACAACGGTTTGTTCGATGGGAACGTCGGAGTGTATGACGCCCGTTTTTGACAGGGCAATAGACCCAAATATCACACTAAAAACGAGCCTTTCATCAGAACCTGCATGGGAAAAAGGGAAGTTTTCGACGCTCGCATACAATCCGACTTCGGGATTGCTGATTAAGTGGTTTTTTGATGTTTTTGCAGCGGATTTTAAGGAAACGCCCTATGCGCTTTTTGAAAAAAATATGCCTCAAAATCCTACAAAGATTTTCGTGCAACCTTATCTGATGGGCAGTGGGCCGCCTTATATGGATTTTCGTGCAAGGTTTGGGCTTGTGGGTGCGGATATTGGCACGAGCAGATATGAATTATATAAAGCAGTGCTGGAAGGACTTGCGCTTGACCAACGCCTAAGTTATGAAATTTTGCGTGATCAAGGTGTGCGGATTGATACCATTATTTGCGTGGGCGGAGGCAGCAAGAGCTTGCCTTGGTTACAGGCAAAGGCAGACGTGATGCAGGTGAGCGTTTCAACGTTAAAATGCAAAGAAGCGGGCGCACTTGGGTGTGCGATTGCGTGTGCTGTGGCGATGGGTGCATACGCAAGTTTTGAGCAGGCAGGAGAACAGATGTCCACTATTGCAAGTACGATTGAGCCAAATGTACAAAATAAAAAGTTCTATGATGAAAAATTTAGTGTGTATAAAAATCTGCACAGTGATTTAAAAACGGTATGCGATTTTGTTAGCAGCTGGGCATAGATTTTAATTAAATAGTAATTCTATAATAAATTTAAAGGAGAATTTGAAAGATGGCAATTGTAACAGACAGGGCATTGGTAGAGGGAATCATTCAAGATGCGGCAAAAAAGAAAGTGAGTATTGCACTTTTTTGCACAGCAAGCACTTGGAACAACGAAGCAATTTTAAAAGCGGCTCAAAACTTTGGCAGAAAACATGGCATCAAGAATGTGCCGATTATTGCTGGGTTTACAGGCTCTTATAAGCATATGCCACAGCTTCGGCGCACCAATACTGCCGGAAATTTAAAGGCAGGATTTAATACGATTTTGGGTAGCTTGGACGCATTATGCGGTAAAAAAGACTCGCCATATTATGACGTGATGGTAATGCCGCAGTTAGACCATGGCGATCCAGTCAAAGACAAATGGATTTTTGAAGAGGGAATTGAGCGCCTTGCAGGTGTGATGTTTGACTGTCAAAGCTACAGCTATGATGAAAATGTTGCGATGACCAAAAAATATTGCAAAGAATTTGGCGGAAGAATTATGGTAGAGTCGGCAATGGAGCAGCTGGCGGTGCTTGGAAATGTCAATCATAAAGATGCAGACGAGCATTATGTAGAGCATGCGGTTTCGTATATGAAAGAAACAGGTGCAGACTTTATTGTTGCAGATTTGGGAACGGAGCAGCAATCTACTAGCACGGACAGCAAATACTTAAAAGAGCGTGCAAGAATGCTGACGCAGGCTTTTGGCAAAGAGATGCTGGTTTTGCATGGTGTATCCAGCTTAAAACCAGAGCAAATTGTTGGGCTTGGCGATGACGGCGTTGTCAAAGTCAATATGTGGACAAGGATTGTGCGTGAGGCTGGAATTTATGCATACGACAAGCTTTCACAGCGCAAGGGTGATTTTGAGAAGGACTTTAATGCGGTAGATCCTCAAATATACATGAATGACCTTTGTGAATATGCAACCAATATGATGGAAGAACATTTGGGATATTTCAACTATGCAAATTTAGCGAAATAAAGCTATAAAAATAAGAATCGCTCACTGTTTTTGGTGGGCGATTTTTTGTGCCTTTTTCGTTTTATATAAAGAAAAAATGTAAATCAAGGGAAAAAAAATTCACGCTTTAATAGGAGAAATGCTTGTTTCATCTTTGTTCTGTCTGTCGAAAACCTCGCAAAGCCCCGCTTGCACCTCATCACTCACTTTTTTCATCTCTATTCTGTCAGCTTTCAAATC
>JAVXBD010000062.1:0-7641 GCA_036660175.1 Christensenellaceae bacterium
GTAAAACTTCCATATTTCGCAGCTCTATAATCATTTTATTAAAATCGTTGGTAAGCTGACCGATTTCGTCTTGTGTGTTGCTTTGGACACAGACATCAAAATTTCCTTGCGCTACTTCTTTTGTTGCACGGCTTAAACGTTTGACGGGCTTGGTGATTTGCCCAACGGCAATGAGTATCAAAATTGAGCCGATAAACGCACAAATAATCAGAACGGTGATTGTGGAATTTCTAAAATAAATGATTTCATTGTTGGAGGTGTGTGCGGAAAGCACGACATAATCGTCCTGTACACGCATCATGGCAAGGGGCAAAGGGTTTTTCTTGTCCATAGAGAAGAAAACCTGTGTTCCATTAATATCTAATGCACGGTTATCGTCAAAATGCGGCGGAGGAGTGTGATCTGGATTGCGATAAATATAAATATCATAAAACGGATTTTTTACATTTTCGATGATTTCTTCAAGGCTTAGATTTGTGTTTTGTGTAAGTAGGCTGATTGTTTTGGAGGTGTTTAAGAGTTGGTTTTCCATCTTATCTATCAGCGTGTTGCGTGAAAAAGCGGATACAAGCAGAAGCGACGAAATACTTGCAATGAATATGATGCCGATGAACAATATCAAAAATTTTGTTTGAATTGATTTTCTCATGCGTGAATCTCCGCCTTATAGCCTAAACCACGTATGGTGATGATTTTAAAAGCATCTAAATAATCAAATTTTTCCCGCAGTCGTTTGATATGTACGTCAACAGTACGCTCGTCGGCTTCTGCATCCATTCCCCAGATTTCGTCCATAAGCTGCTGCCTTGTAAAAATCTTTTTTGGATAGCTTAACAGCTTAAAAAGCAGATAGAACTCTTTTTTGGGCAGCGTATATACCTCATCACCAACAGACAGCGACAAAGAATCATAATCAAGTATGATGCTATCAAATACTAATTTATGCTCGTTTGCAATTTTGGCACGCTTTAGCAATGCAGCAACCCTCAAAAGCATTTCGTTGATGTCGATGGGCTTTACCATATAATCATCTGTCCCCACCAAAAAGCCACGTTTTTTATCTTCAAAAGTATCTTTGGCAGTAACCATCAAAATAGGCATAAAATAATCGGAGCGGCGCAGCTCGTCTGTCAGCTCGTAGCCGTCCATTTTTGGCATCATAATATCACTGATTACGAGGTCAATGTGCTGGCTGTCCACAACCTCAAGTGCAGCTTCACCGTTTTCAGCCTGAAAAACGCTGTATCCCTCTTGCGTTAAACAAGTGGATAATAAACGCCTTAAATTTTTATCATCTTCTACAACGAGAATATTTATCATAGTGATCGAATCCTTATCATTTGTTTGCGGAATATAGCAGTTACAAAGTCTACTATACATTTATTATAACATTTATTATGAACTGTGCATGAATGATTTGATAAAAAAAAACCGAACAACCATTGCTGATGATTCGGTATAGTGTGATTTAATGAGAAAGCACTTTTTTTTGATGATGCGTCAGCCATAAGACTGCATCTTTTAAGGAAACTTTGACGGAACGAGGTCTAAAATCAAGATCGTTTTTGGCTTTGGCATTGCAAAAATTACAGTTTGTCTGCAAAGTTTGTACAGAATAAGCTGTAAATACAGGCTTTCTGTGGTGCAGCTTATAGTGAATCGCAAAAAACGGTGCTGCAAGAATTGCTAAAAAGCAAGGTATTTTTCGCTTAGGAGCAGGTGCGCCAGTCACTTCTTCCAGATAGGAAAACATATCTTTTACAGAAATCATTTCACCCGATAGGATATAGCACTCTCCGCTTTTGCCCTTGATATTTGCAGAAATAATGGCATCTGCAACATCACGCACATCAACAAAATTGTATTTTCCGTCAATATATGCAGGAAGCTCTCCATTTACAAAGTCGTTCATCATCTGTCCAATGTTTGATAACTTATAATCGTTTGGACCAATGACACCTGCTGGGTGTACCACCACCACGTTTAAGCCGCCCTTTGCCGCTTCAAGAATTAAGCGTGTTGCTTCAGCCTTTGATTTTGCATATTCTCCTTTTACCATGCCTTTTGAAAAGCAGTCGGTTTCGGAGATTGGCACATCGAATTTAGGCTCAGCAATTGCGTGTACAGAGCTTGTATAAACAAGCCGCTTAATATGCAGTTTGCTGCACGCAGAGATGACATTCTTGACGCCGTTGATGTTTACATCGTCCATGATTTTTTTTTGCCCAGAATCAATTGCAATAATTCCTGCCAAGTGAAACACAACATCACAACCAGAAAAAGCTTTTAGTACATCGCTTTCGTTGCGAATATCGCCATAAATAAGCTTTGCACTGGTGTTTTTTAAACAGCTCGTATCCTCGTTTGGTAAAACGAAAGCACTTACATCGTTGCCTGCCTCGCAGAGTTTTTTTGTCAAAGTATTACCGATATGGCCGGTAGCGCCAGTAATGATACATTTCATAGTATGTCCAACCCTTCATGAGTATAATGCTTACAATCGGCAGTATCACCGATCAAAAAATAATAACGTATTAATATAATTTGGGTGGATATTCATTACAAACATAGTATAACACATTTTTATAGAAATAGTGTAAACAAAATATTAAATTTAGAAACAATTATTCTTCAAAAATTTAATGAAAGATGGCTGTTCTTTAATGTTAGAACATTAAAAACGTGGTTAAAAATAGCTATCGCAATAAAAAAATAAAATATGAAATATAAGTAAGGAGTAAAAAGCCATGTTACATTATAATCAACCATTTGAAAAAGAAAAATTTGCAACACCAAAGCTTGCTATTTTTGGCGCAGACGAGGGGCTGCCAAGGAATAGACTCAACAAAAAATCCATTCCTGCTGATACAGCATACAATATTATCAAAGATGAGTTGCTTGACGAGGGAAATGCAAGGCAGAATCTTGCAACGTTTTGCGGAACTTATATGGAGCCAGAAGTGACCAAACTGATGGCGGAAACATTGGCTGTAAACGCAATTGATAAGTCAGAGTATCCACGCTGTACAGAAATGGAAAATTATTGCGTCAATATTTTAGGAGATTTGTGGAATGCAAAAGAGGGCGAAGCACTGGGGACATCGACGGTAGGCTCATCGGAGGCTTGTATGCTGGGCGGTCTTGCCATGAAATTTCGGTGGAGAGATCAGGCGGAAAAACTGGGCATAGATATTGTTGGTAAAACGCCGAATTTAGTTATTTCATCTGGATACCAAATTTGCTGGGAAAAATTCTGTATGTATTGGGATATAGAGATGCGTCTGGTACCGTTAGATGAGCAGCACATGAGCATGAATATGGATAGCGTAATGAGCCTTGTAGATGAAAACACGATTGGTATTGTAGGAATCTTAGGCATTACCTACACAGGAAAATTTGACGATATTAAGCGTCTTGATCATTTAGTAGAAGAATATAACAAAGAGCATGATATGAAAGTATATATCCATGTAGACGGCGCATCAGGCGGAATGGTTGCACCCTTTATTGATCCGAAACTCGAATGGGATTTTAGGCTGAAAAACGTCATGTCTATTAATACTTCGGGGCATAAATATGGGCTTGTTTATCCAGGAATCGGCTGGGTACTGTGGAGAAATGAGGCGTGTCTGCCAAAACGGCTGATTTTTTATGTCAATTATCTCGGCGGAGAGCAACCAACAATGGCAATCAACTTTTCACGTTCTGCAAGTCAAATTATGGGACAGTATTATATGTTCCTGCGCCTTGGCTTAGATGGCTGGCGGCTTGTCCAATCTCATACAAGGGACGTTGCACGGCATATTACACAGGCGGTGGTAAAGGCAGGCATCTTTGAGATTTATAATGATGCGGAAAATGTTCCAATTATCTGCTATAAGCTAAAAAATCCACAAAATCATAAATGGACGCTTTATGAACTGGCAGACAGACTGGCAATGAAAGGCTGGCAGGTTCCTGCATATACGCTTCCGGCAAATATGACGGATGTGTTGATTCAGCGGTTTGTAATTAGGGCGGATATGTCATACAACATGGCAGATGATTTGATTCAGGATATGAATATGGCGATTGAATATCTGGAAAAGAACACGACAGCAGATACCGCAGGCAAAGCAAAAATAGGGTCGCAGGGATTTACTCATTAACAAAAATGCGGGCGAAATGTAAGAGCTTTCGTCCGCAAAATCAATTTGATTAACTATTAAAAAAGGAGGTAGTTACCATGAAAAGTATTGTTAGTGCGAACGCAATGCAGACCAAAAAGCATTTGACTTTATTTGGATTTTTTGCAATGACTGCAACGATGGTTATGACAGTATATGAATATCCAACATTTGCGTCCTCTGGATTTTCACTTGTATTCTATTTAATTGTAGCAGGTGTTTTATGGTTTTTGCCAGTTGCTTTATGTTCGGCAGAAATGGCAACCGTCGAAGGTTGGGATACGGGCGGTGTATTTACTTGGTCGGGAAATATGCTCGGAGAAAAATGGGGTTTTGCCAATATTTTTTTTCAGTGGTTTCAAATCACTGTTGGATTTGTCACAATGATTTATTTTATACTTGGTGCACTTGCCTATGTACTGCACTGGGATGCGCTAAACACCAACCCGCTGATTAAGTTTATTGGTGTTATTGTTATCTTTTGGGCGCTCACCTTTTCTCAATTCAAAGGTACAAAGCTGACTGCAAAGATTTCAAAAATCGGGTTTGTATTTGGCATTATGATTCCTGCAATTGTACTTTTCGCATTGACTATCGGATTTTTTACAACAGGCGGAAAGAGCATTATGCCGCTTGATGCAAAGACAATTATACCTGATTTTTCGCAGGTCAATACGTTGGTCGTGTTTGTTTCCTTTATTCTTGCCTATGCAGGTATAGAGGCATCTGCATCACACGCAAACGAGATGAAAAATGTAAAAAGAGATTATCCGATTGCGGTGATTATGCTGGTTATTTTGGCAATTGTACTCAATACCATTGGCGGAATCTCAATCGGTGCAGTTGTTCCTGAAAGTCAGCTTGGACTGGCAACAGGTGTTATTCAAGGTTTTGAAGGGCTTGTCAAGCACTTTGGTACGGGATTTGACTGGGTGGTCAGCGTGATTTCTGTACTGATCGCTGTAGGCGTTATTGCAGAAGTATCCGCATGGGTTGTCGGACCTTCTTGGGGTATGCTTGTTGCAGGTAAAAAAGGATTGCTTCCAAAAAAATTGGCAGAAACAAACAAAGAGGGCGTTCCTACCAAGTTCTTGCTTTTGCAAGGGGTTATCGTAACAATTTGGGCAGCAGTTTTGACATTTGGCGGCGGAGGTGCAAACGTTTCGTTCTTTACCGCAATGTCGCTCACAGTCATTATCTATGTGGTGGGGTATATCATTTTCTTCTTGGCATATATCAAGCTGGTGCGCAAACATGGCGATTTAAAGAGAGCTTTTGAAGTATCTAAGAAAAAGCCAATGAAACTGTTCATGGCATTTGCGGGCTTGATTTTATCCATTTTTGCATTGGTGATTTCCTTTATACCGCCATCACAATTAACGGCAAAGGGTGCGCCCGAACAATATATCACCATACTGATTATCAGTTTTGTGGCAGTACTATTTATACCGTTTATTATCTATAAAGTGATGAGAAAGAAAAATCCATTGCCAGCAGGCGCAATCATGATGCCAGATGAACCAGAAAAAGTGCAGGCGACCACGCAAGCGGCGGCTGACGCAACAGAAAAAACGGCAGAGCCTATGGACAACAAGAAATAAAATTGATAAAGACAAAAAAGACCTCTTGGTTTTGATAAAAGAGGTCTTTTTCATTGTGTATTATATATAATAGTACAGCTAATTAAGGCATAGCTGTCACGTTATTTGTTTAGCCATTTCTGGAACTTATTGTTTTCAAGCTTCAAATATCCACTCTTAAAAAATGGAAAAGCACTCCATAACCAATTTAAAAACCCAAAAGCAGCGAGCGGATAAATACGTTTTTTGTGCAGCCCTTTGAGGATTGCATGTACCACCTGTTGCGTTGTTTGGGTAGGGAATGGAAGAGGTGCAGCGTCGGCGGCACGCTTAAAAAAATTGGTTTTTGTTGCAACGGGATAAATTGTGGTGATGTGAATATTCTTTGGACATTCATATTCATATGCCTGCACAAATCCGTCCACAGCAAATTTTGTTGCAGAATAAAGTGCAAAGCCAGGCAAGGCAGCTTTTGCAAGTGCGGAGTCGGTTACGACATATTTGATAGATGCCTGCGGCAGCAAATCGTTTAGTTTTTGCAGAGTATAAATAGGCGAAAAAACATTCAAATCAAAAATATTCTGAATGTGTGCCCAGTCTGCTGTCTGCATTTTTTCATAATAGGCAAAACCAGCATTTGCAAAAAAAACATCAATATTGCCCAAAATTTCAATTGCGTCATGCAGCATATTATCAATGTTTGTCTGAGAGGAAAGGTCATATTCAACACAAGTGACATTGCTTAGATTTTCTTTTTTGATGCTGTCACAGTTGCGTGCGGCGGCAACGATTTTTGTACCGTTTATCTTTGAAAGCTCTTGCAAGAGTCCATAGCCGATGCCAGACGATGCGCCCGTAATAACGATATTTTTGTTTTGCAGTTCAAATTTATTCATGGGAGTACTCCTTTTTTTTAATAACGATCAATCTTTACGCCATTATCTCGCAACCGAATCAAAAAATCTTCCTTATAGATGACGTTTGCATTAAACTGAAAAGTTTTGAGGGTTGTATACATAGAAAAAACATACTTCGTAACGATTACTTTCTTAATATCCTTATAATAAACTTGTTTTTTGATGCCAAACATAGAAGTATAAATGATATATTCTGCAAAAACCTTGATTTTCCAAACAAGTGCGTGCAGTAAAAAAGGCATACCCACACCGCATAGCACACAGATTAAGACGATTTTATAAGCGGCAGCTTGGCGATAGATAATCATGGTTGCAGTGATTGTAAAAACCAATAAAAAAAAGACGATGGACAGCCAAAGATGTACACGTGGGTAACGCAACACAAAGTCATCTTCTTTTTTGATGACTTTCACAAGCTCGTGCTTTGCTGCATAAATGATAAAATTGATGGCAAGTATTAGTAACACCAATGCGAGCAGCAGTTGAAAAACGTTCATAAAAATCCCCTTTTTGTGTTTATTATACACCAAATTGTTCTGACAAAACAGTTTTTAAAATGTCATTTTTAAATGATGTAAAAAGAAATATTGAAAAATGATGCACAATATGGTAAGGTGAAAAAAAAGAACAGGAAAGAGTAGAGCTATGATTGACTATAACCGTATTGGAACAAACGAAAAGCAAAAGAATATTTTGACAATTTTAAATTATATTGTCGGACAAAAAGAAGTCTTTGCAACGGATATTTCTGCAAAAACGGGGCTTAGCTTTGCAACGATTAGTCGTGCGCTCACACTGCTAAAAAAATCGGGAATAGTTGTTACAAAGGGCAAAGAGATTCTAAGATTGAAATAGTGGACTGCACTCTCGTCACCTTAATATTTTGGGCGCAGACGCATTCTATCAAACGGTTGTATTGGGCATCATTATTGTTGCGGCAGTTATCTTTAGCAATATAAAAAGCAAATAATGAATGTG
>JAVXBD010000063.1:0-7608 GCA_036660175.1 Christensenellaceae bacterium
CATGTCGCCTGGATTTGCAGGCAGATAGGTCTGCAAAAACTCTTTAAACTTGCGTTCTCCAATAAAGCAAATGCCTGTCGAGTCTTTTTTCTTTGCAACCGACAGTCCTTCCTGCTCTGCTATTTTGCGCACTTCAGCCTTTTGCAGTTCGCCAATTGGAAACATGGCATTTTTGATTTGCTCCTGCGACAGCATACACAAGAAATAACTTTGGTCTTTTCCTGCATCTAATCCTTTTTTTAAATAGGCAGTCCCGTTTTCTTTAAAAAGCCTTACATAATGACCAGTTGCTAAATAATCTGCACCCGTTTTCATTGCAAAATCCAAAAACGATGCAAATTTAATTTCTTTGTTGCACAGCACATCAGGATTTGGCGTACGTCCACGCTTATATTCCTCCAAAAAATACGAAAACACACGTTCCCAATATTCCTTCTCAAAATTAACAGTGTAATATGGAATACCGATTTTATCACATACCGCACGCACGTCATCATAATCCTGCACAGCAGGGCAATCCGTATCAGGATCGCTGTCATCCCAGTTTTTCATAAAAACACCCACAACATCATATCCCTGCTCTTTTAAAAGCAATGCCGACACCGCACTATCCACTCCGCCTGACATTCCCACTACTACACGCTTTTTCTCCATGATTTTCTCCGTCTTTCTATATTCTGATAGGTACAATTATATTTTTTATGCCTATAGAAGTCAAATCCTATTTGTATGCAAATGATTTATGATATATAATAGAAGCAAATCAAACAATATAAAGGCGGCAAAAATGGCAAATAAACAAAAACGCAAACCCGACAGAAAAGCACTTGCCGGTATCATTATTTCGATTTTATGTATCATCGGCATTATTTTGATATTCGCTTTTGGCACACAGGGAAATTTCATTGACAATATCAAAAACATTTGGGAAAACACCATACATTCTGGGCGGAGAGTTGATGCTGCCGAATTTACCAATATTAAAGAAAACAATGATAAGATGATTTTATACGTAATGGATACTGGAAACTCTGATTGTATGCTTTTGCGCACACCGCAAGGGGACACTGTTTTAATAGATGCAGCAGACAACAATGATTCCAAACAGATTCTTTCCACGCTTTCATCTTTGGGTATCACCAAATTAAATGGTGCTGTTGCAACACATCCCCATGCCGATCATATTGGTTCGATGGATACCGTTCTGCAAAATATTCCTACCGATACCGTATATTTAACTGATTTTTCTACTGAGAATAAAAATTACACAAATATGCTCACACAGATTACACAAAAAAATATTCCGATTGTTGATGTCAATGCAGGAACAGAGTTTTCTATCGGCGGTATGACCTTTACCGCACTCAATCCGCAAGACAAAGCCTATACAGATCCAAATGAATCCAGCATCGTGCTGCTTGCACAATATGGCAGTACCAAATTTTTATTTACAGGAGATGCAGAGGAGCAGGCGATTGCAGAAATTGTTGCAACCTACCCCACGCTTTTAGATGTAGATGTGCTAAAAGTTGGACATCATGGTTCTGCTGGTGCAACAACTTCAGAGCTTTTGACACTCACCACACCGCAAGTCGCTCTGATACCTGTCGGAAAAGACAACAAGTATGGTCACCCACAAAAAGAAGTCATTGATTTACTTAACCAAAACAGCATTCCAATTTTACGTACAGACAGAAACGGCGATATTGTTGTGTTTTCAGATGGTTCCACCATCACTTACAAAACTGCCGCTTAGCTTTTATTTTCACGTTGGATAACGGAAATTAAATTACATATTCCCCGTCCTTTATTTCTGCACACTGCCTCGTTATGCTCGTGCGGCTTGCCTTGCAAAAAAATTCTTTATTTGAAAACTCTTCAACCTGAATCTTTGGTATTTTTTCTTCGCTGTAAGGCTGTGTAGCGACAAATAGAGCGTGTTCTATGGCTTAAGTTACAATTCCAATCCAATCGGGCAATGATCGCTGCCCAATACCTCTGTATAGATTTCTGCCGCTTTTATAGGTATGCCGTGTGTCGCCAAAAAATAATCAATCCGCCACCCCGCATTATTTGTACGTGCCGAAAATCGATATGACCACCATGTATATTTCACTTCATCTGGATGCAGCTCTCGAAAGGTGTCCACAAACCCAGCATCTAAAAGTTCCGTTAGCTTCTTTCGTTCTTCTATGGTAAATCCAGCATTTTTTGCATTGCTTTTGGCATTTTTAATGTCCATTTCTGTATGTGCAACATTAAAATCTCCGCATACCAGCACTTCTTTTTTTTGTGCAAGCGACATCAAATATATCCTAAAGTCATCTTCCCACCGCATTCTGTATGCCAATCTTTTTAAACCTTCCTGAGAGTTTGGTGTATACACATTCACCAAAAAATATTTCTCAAATTCCAGTGTAATCACTCTGCCCTCACCTATGTGTTCTTCAATACCAAAGTCATATGTTGCCGCCACAGGCTTGATACGTGAAAATATCGCCGTACCCGAATAGCCTTTTTTTTCAGCACTATTCCAGTATTCCTCATATCCGTCAATTACAAAATCCGCTTGTTCTTTTTGCATTTTCGTTTCCTGCACACAAAACACATCGGCATTCGCTTCACGAAAAAACTCCATAAAATTTTTGCTCATTGCCGCACGCAGTCCATTCACGTTCCATGATATTATTTTCATATCATTCTCCTATTTTATAGAGCGAGAACCGCTCTTTGGTCGTCTTGCAGATTGGGCAGATTTCGGGCGGATAGTTTTTTGCACACAAATATCCACACACTGTACACCGCCAAATTGGAAATGATACTTGTGATTTTTTTAAACCCCGCTCCGTTTCATTATCCCTGCATTTCAATCAAGGTTTTATGCACCTGCATCAGATTTTCCTGTGGCGTAAACTTCGGTGTTTCACAGCCTGCCGAGCTTACGTATTTTTGCGTACCAATTGCCGCACAATCACGCACAGCCTTATCAATATCCGCTGTACTCCCCTGCAACAATACAGATACAGGATCATAATTTCCAGAAATACAAATTTTATCACCATGCAGACGGATTGCCTCGTCAAGCGGCACCATCCAGTCCACGTCTAAAATATCCACATATTCTGAGGGTATATCCGCCAAAAACGGTGTAATATTTCCGCAGATATGCAGTTTTGTTTTTGCACCCATGTCTTTGATTGCTTTTAAAATCTTGATTTCATATCCCAGTGCAAGATCTCTATACATATGCGGTCCAGCCACAGATGCAATCGCATCGCCAACACCAATAATATCCGCACCAGCCTCAATCTGCGCTCTTGCGTATACAATCGCCTGCTCCAGACACAAGTCAAGCAAATCTTTTGTAAATGAGCCATCATCGCATAAATCAAGCAGAAAATGATTCACCCCCCGCAAATCAGCCGCCTCTGCAAAACAGCCCTCTACCCAGCCAATAATTGCAAGCTCACCGCCCACTTCTTTTTTATATTGTTCAATCGTCCGTACAGAATCCCCCATGCGCTTGCTGTCACAAGGCTGTATAATCTTTAATTTCAGCAAATCTTGTGGGTCTTGTATCAAATCCACCTTTGGATACGGCACATCATCAGGAGGAAAAACCACTTCTGTTCCTCTATCGCCTGCCTCACGCATAGGATCAGACATGGTTGTTACACAATCAATCCCATATTTCTGAGCGCAAACAATATTTCCCTTTGCAAGCAGTTTATAGTCCTGCGTATATTGTGAATACGTTACACCAATTTCCCTTGCGGCAAACTGCATAAGGATGTTTAAATTTGGGATTCTATCACTTTTCTCTCCATTGATA
Source organism: Christensenellaceae bacterium (assembly GCA_036660175.1). Classification (GTDB taxonomy): domain Bacteria; phylum Bacillota; class Clostridia; order Christensenellales; family Christensenellaceae; genus Christensenella. The sequence continues at coordinate 3,833 of JAVXBD010000063.1, forward strand.
CGTGCAAAAATTCTTTCTCTTGAGTTCATAAATCTGTTCCTTTCTTATGCAAATATTTTATTTAGAACGAGGTCCAGCCACCGTCTGTCTGAAGGGTTGCACCCGTCATATGCGTTGCATCATCTGATGCCAAAAACAAAATAGATGCCGCTTGCTCGTCAGCAGTCGCTTCTCTTTCCTGCATGGTTTTTGTTTTTTGCCCTGCCATTGATTGCGCCGCTTTTGGATCAATTCCTGCTGCAATCGCTTCTTTTTGTTTTCTCATCACAAATTCCATCGCCTCTTTGACCATTGGCGTTGCCGTTCCTGCTGGATTTACAGAATTAATGCGAATATTATATTTCGCATAATCAATCGCCAAATTTTTCGTCAGCCCATTGACCGCATGTTTCGATGCAACATATGCTGGATTTCCAGGCAAACCTGTCATGCCTGCAATTGACGCATTATTTACAATCACGCCGCCTTTGTTTTGTGCCATAAATTGTATAAGTTCATATCTACAGCAATAATACACAGAATAAAAATTATTTTGCATTGTAAAATCCATATCTTCTTTGGGCAATAAATGCAGTGGATTTGGCTCTCCCATCACGCCCGCATTGTTGATCGCAATATCAATTTTCTGATATTTGTTTATTGTCATTTCAATCATTTTTTGCGCATTTTGTTCAATAGATAAGTCCAGTGGCAAAAAAATAGCATCTGCGCCATCGGCTAAGATTTCCTTTAAAACCTCCGCCCCTTCCTTTTCACGTTTATCAACAAGCACAACTTTTGCGCCTTCTTTTGCTGCACGCCGTGCAGTTGCCGCGCCAATACCCCTTGCCGCACCCGTTACAATCATCACCTTATTTAAAAATCTGTTCGCATAATAATTCATAAAAGCACTCCTCCGAGTTTTGTTGTTTATGCTTATTTTATCATCAAATCTGGCAAAATACAACGTGAAACATGCTCATTTGTGCATAAAAAAGAAGACTCCTTTTCAGAAATCTTCTTTAAAAATCTTTATTAATTCTGTTATACTGTAAACCTAACAGGGTTAATTTTTACGCCAGGTCCCATAGTTGATGAAATCACAACGCTCCGCAGGTAAGTACCTTTTGCAGCAGATGGCTTTGCTTTTACAATTGCTTCCATGATTGCTTTTAAGTTATCCACAAGCTTTTCATGCTCAAAGCTCTTTTTGCCAATCGGAACGTGGATAATCGCTGTTTTATCTACTCTGTATTCAACTTTACCAGCTTTAATATCCGCAACCGCTTTTGCAACATCCATTGTAACCGTACCAGATTTCGGGTTAGGCATCAAGCCTTTTGGCCCTAATACTTTACCGATACGTCCTACAACACCCATCATATCTGGTGTTGCAACCACAACGTCAAACTCAAACCAGTTTTCTTTTTGGATTTTTTCTATCATTTCTTCAGCGCCGACATACTCAGCACCTGCATCTTGCGCTTCTTTCACTTTATCGCCCTTTGTGATAACAAGAACACGTACCAGTTTACCAGTACCGTGAGGAAGTACAACTGCACCTCTTACTTGTTGATCTGCATGACGAGGATCAATTCCCAATCTTACAGAAAGCTCTATTGTTTCGTCAAAGTTCGCTTTTGCAGTCTGCACACAAAGTTTAAGTGCTTCAGCAGGATCAAATAAACTCATTCTTTCAAAGGACTTTATACTGTCCTCATATTTTTTTCCTCTATTCATCGCTTAGCCCTCCACTTCTATGCCCATGCTTTTTGCAGTACCAACAATCATACTAACAGCCGCTGGCAAGTCTGCCGCATTTAAGTCAGGCATTTTCAAAGATGCAATTTCTTCCAATTGTGCTTGTGTAATTTTAGCAACTTTGTTCTTGTTAGGAGCACCCGATGCTTTTTCTATTTTACAAGCTTTCTTGATAAGCACAGCCGCTGGTGGTGTTTTGGTAATAAAACTAAATGAACGATCCGCATAAACGGTGATGACAACAGGAACTACAAGACCTGCCTGTGCTGCTGTTCTTTCGTTATAAGTTTTACAAAACTCCATGATGTTTACACCATGCTGACCAAGTGCAGGCCCTACAGGCGGTGCTGGTGTGGCCTTTCCTGCGGGTATCTGTAATTTGATATACCCTGTTATTTTTTTTGCCATTTTAAAATTCCTCCTAAATATATGATGTGGTACAAACGGTAATTACCCTCCCACTCAGAAACAAATACAGTATGTATTTTTTATATTCTCTTTACTTGTACGAAATCAAGCTCCACACTTGTATCACGTCCAAACATAGAAACCAAAACATGAACTTTTTGCCGTTCCAAATTTACTTCTTCGACAAGTCCCACAAAGCTTTCCAACGGTCCTGATGTCACAATGATGTTGTTTCCAACCTCTACGTCCAGTGAAATCCGAACATTTTCAATACCCATTGAACGTACCTCAGCATCCGATAATGGAATCGGTTTACTGCTTGGTCCAACAAACCCTGTAACACCACGTGTATTTCTCACAACATACCATGATTCATCTGTCAAAAACATCTTTACCATGACATATCCAGGGAACATCTTGCGTGAAACATGACGTTTCTTGCCATTTTTTACTTCTACAGACTCTTCCATGGGTACTTTTACGTCTATGATCGTTTCTTGCAAATTATGATTCTCAACCGTCTTAAGCAAGTTATCCATCACTTTATTCTCATAACCGGAGTACGTATAAACGACATACCAATATGGTCTATCTGTCTTTTCTTGCTTGATAAACTTCTGCTTGTCTTCCGTTTCAGATGTGCTTATATTATTTTCTGGTTGAAGCTCATCATTCACTAAAATATTTTCTTCGTTTGATTCTGTAGCGTCATTCATTTCAATATTCATAAATTACTCCTAAGTCAAAAGGAAATTTTTGAACAAAGAACCAAATCCCCAGTCCATAAGTCCAACAATGACGGTGAAAATGATAATAAAAACAATTACAGCAAACGTGGTCTTGAATAAATCCTGTTTCGTTGGCCATGTAACTTTTTTAACTTCGCCCCAAACGTCCTTTAAGAATCTAATTGGGCTACGTTTTTGTTTTTTGTTCTTTTTCTTAGCGAGTTTTTTCTGTTCCTTTAAATGTTTCTCTTTTTCCTCGCCGAGCAATTTGGTTTTAGCCATTATTTTTCCACCTCAAAATTACTTTGTTTCTTTATGTGTCGTATGCTTTTTGCAGAATTTGCAATATTTAGACATTTCAATTCTGTCAGGGTTGTTTTTTTTGTTCTTTGTTGTGTCATAGTTTCTTTGTTTGCATTCTGTGCAAGCTAATGTTATTTTTGTACGCATATCCAAAACCTCCGATATTATTTAGCTATTCAAAGCAAAATTTCTAAGCAATCTAAAAAAAGGCACTCTCTGCCTTTTATCAAAGATACTATAAAAGAATATCATATAACTGTATCACTGTCAAGAATTAAGTTCTTTTTTGCCAATAAAATATAAACAAGCAACCTCTGCCTTTTTTATGCGGACAGTCAGGCGCTTTTTATTCAAAATTTTGTGCATTTTCAATCTTTCAAAACCGTTTCGATGATATATTTCGGACGTTTTTTTGTTTCTAAATAAGATTTTCCAACATATTCGCCAATAACTCCAATTGCAAGCAGCTGCAAACCGCCCAAAAGCCAAATTGACATGACAATACTCGTCCAGCCCCACGCAGTGTTGCCCAAAGCATTCACAATCAGCGAATAAATCAGCATCGCCAAACTGATGATAAAAATAATCAACCCCGCT
>JAVXBD010000064.1:0-7556 GCA_036660175.1 Christensenellaceae bacterium
CTATGATGTTAGTGTTTGGATAGATGAAAAAAGTTTTTATTGCGGTGTGGATGAAGATGGGCATGTGCGTGATTGGATATGGTGCTATTTGCCTGAAACAGCGGTCTTTGATACGGTAATTGAAAATGGTCAGCTATTATTGACACCATTGTTTCCAGCGGAAGAATGAGTGAGGGACTTTGATTTGGAAAAAGAGTAATGCGGATATTTAGCGGCACAAGGTTTTAATTCGTTTATGGCACTTTTTTCCGACAGCTAAAACCAGCAAGCCACATCTATTTTTGTTAGACAGGACAGAGATGAAAGAATATTTAGCGGCACAGTGCGTTTTTTATAAGAATAGTGTGAACAAATTCTTAAAAATATGCCTTTGAGGATAGAAAAGGTGTATTTTTTTGTGTTTTTATGGAAACGGCAAAGCATAAATGATATAATACCTTTATGTTTGGATATATCATACCACAGGTGTGCGAGCTTAAAGTTCGTGAGGTTGAAGTATTTAAGGCGTATTACTGCGGTTTATGCAGGACGCTTAAAAAAGAATATCATAAAACTGCAGTACTAAATTATGACTGTACTTTTTTGTATATGCTTTCGGATAGCCTAAAAGATGAGCCGATGGTGGCACAATTGTGTAAATGTGCGCTGCATCCAATTCAAAAGCGTAACGAAATTGTGACGGATTGTGCGGCATATGCGGCGGATATTAACATGATCATGGCATATTCAAAGATACTTGATGACCGTACAGATGGCAAAAAGGGAATGGGATTGGTCGAACTTTTTTTTAAGAAAGCGTACAAAAAAGTGACGGCACGCAGACCGCTGATGATACAGGCGGCACAGGAAATGACACAGCATCTGCATAAGCTTGAGGAGCAGCATTCGTCAAATACTGATGCGGCTGCCGCAACATATGCGGAGCTACTTGGAAAAGTTTTTCAAGAGGCCGATGTGCTACAATCACATGTTTTATACGAAATTGGATATAACATTGGGCGGTGGGTTTATTTAGTCGATGCGTATGACGATATTGAAAAGGATAAAAAGTCACAGAATTTCAATGTATTTGTCAATAAATATGACATTAAAGATGCGGTGAGTGAAACGGTCAAAAAAGAAATTGAACAAAGCTTATACTTTTCATTGGCACAGGCAGGCAAAGAATTTGGCAGGCTGAAAGTCTATAAAAATAAAGAAATTATCGAAAATATTATTTATTTTGGTCTGAAAGAACAAACCAAAAGAGTATTAAGCGGACAAAAACAGGGTGAACAAAATCTGATGAAAACGAAAATTTGATTAGACGAAGGGAATTTTGATGAATCCATACGAAATATTGGGCGTTTCAGAAAACGCAACAGATGACGAAATAAAAAAAGCATATAGGCAGCTGGTGAAAAAATTTCACCCTGATCGCTATGCACATGACAGCGCACAGCAGGCGGCAGCTTCGGAAAAGTTAAAGCAGATTAATGCGGCTTATGACATGATTACAAAAATTCGTCAGGGGAATTATAACTGGAGCAATTCGCCTGAGTTTGCAAGCATTCGCTCTGCAATACAGCGAGGGGATTTGAATGGCGCAGAGGAAATGCTCCAAAGAATGACGGAACATCCTGCCGAATGGCACTATCTTATGGGCATTGTGATGATGCGAAAAGGCTGGTATGATGGTGCATCGGAGCATTTTACACAGGCATACAATATGGAACCCTCAAATCAAGAATACGAGCAGGCAATGCGCTCTATGAGCCAGACAGCGGGCGGATATATGGATTTTGGCGGCGGAAGCGGCGTCAATATGTCAAGCCCTTTATGTAAAATTTGCTGTACCTGCGGATGCCTTGGGTGTCTTGCAAGCAACTTTTTTTGCCGCCCATGGATGTGCTGCTGCTAATCAACGATAAAGGACAGAAAAATATGAGAAAATACAGTTCCTCAAAATCAAATAAAGGCAGTATTGCGGTAATGTTTTCGGCATTGACATTGCTTGCGCTTTGCTTGGCAAACACTTTGCCGATTTTGCGTGTTGCGTTTTATTTTATAGCCTCTTTCTTTGTGATGGGGATTATGATGGAGCGCAGCACACTTGCAGCACTGATTTCATTTGTTGCTGTGTTGTTTATCGGGTTTCTGATTGTGCCAGATAAGGTGGGCATGTTTCCTTATTTATTCTTTTTTGGGCATTATGGGATTTTTAAATATTTGATAGACGAGAGCAAAAGTGGGCTGATTGGAATGGTGCTGAAACTTGTCTATTTTAACATTGGATTTGCACTGATTTTCTTTTTTACAAATGGGTGGATGACAGAGTTGCTGCCATTTGCGATGCCTTGGTGGCTTGTGGTGATACTTGCTGAAATCATCTTCGTGATTTATGATTTCATTTTTTCAAAGCTTGCAAATTCGTATTATGCACACGCACGAAACAGGCTTGTTAATACAGGAAGATATTAAGGAGAAGCTTATGGGTACGGCTTATGAAGTAGTTGCATATGCTTTGCGGTATTGGTTTATATTTGTTACTCTTGCGATACTGATTGCAGTTATTTACATTTCCTATAAAGAATACAAAGAAAAGCAATTCGTGCTGGGAGAAATCGGACGGTATGGCGGCTATTTAGAGATTGTCGGCGGACCAGCGGAGTTTTTGGGTGATCGTTTTGGGCTTACTGACGAAAATACAATAGGCAGTTCCAAAAAATCGGATATTATGATACCAGATGAAACTATTTTAAAGGCGCACGCATTGATATATCGGCAGGATGGCGAGCTGTTTTTAAGTCCTCTTGATAAGGCGGCAACCATGATTAACGGCAGACGTGCCACAACTGCACACAAGCTAAAAACGGGTGACACTTTGTCTTTTGGCGATGTGGATATGCGGATATACATTAAAAGAACGAGGATTAGCGATGATCATTAAAAGATACGGCGCAAGCATCATATTGGTTTTTATGATATTATTTTTGCTTTCGGGTATGTTTTTGTTGTCTTTTTTTGGGCAGACCTTTGATGCACAGGCGATGATTTTGGGCGGCATTTTTGCAGTGGTAATCATCTTGCAATACAATATCCTAAAAGCAGTTTTTAAGCATATGGAGCGTTTTACGCTGCTGATTGCGGATTTTTTGTGTATCATCAGTATGGTGATTTTATATCGGCTCAACCCAGATATTGCAAAAAAACAGTTTGTGTGGATTATTATTGGCAATGTAATCATGGTGATTGCGATGGTGGTCATCAAAAAAGCCAGAGATTTTGGCAAGGCAAACTGGATTTTTATGTTTTTAGGGATTGGGATGCTGGGTGCAACATTTCTTTTGGCGACTGTTACAGGCGGCGCAAAAAACTGGCTGGCAATCGGAGCGTTTAAGTTTCAGCCCAGCGAATTTGTTAAAATATTATTTTTAATTGTGACGGCATATTTTCTTTCTGCAAAGGAGCGAAAGCGAGATATGTGGCCATATTTTTTGTTTACTATTTTATGCGTAGGGATTTTGGTGATGTCCAAAGACTTGGGTGCGGCACTGCTTTTTGCTGGAACGTTTTTGATTGTGTTTTATGTGGCAACAGGAAATTTAGCCATTACTCTTGGAAGTGCGGCGGCATTTTTGGGCGGTGCATTTTTGAGCTATAAGTTGTTTTCGCATGTGCAGGTACGGGTAGAGGTGTGGCAAGATCCGTGGGCGACTTATAACGGCAAGGGGTATCAAATTGTACAGGGACTGCTTGCCATTGCGAGCGGCGGCCTGATTGGCACAGGGTTGGGGTTAGGAATGCCTACCTCCATTCCAGTGGTAGAGTCCGATTATATTTTTGCGGCAATCTCTGAAGAATTTGGAATTATCGTGGGAATCGGTGTAATTGCGCTGTATTTGGTATTTATTATTCGTGGTATTTTGATTGCGATGAATGCACGTACAAAATTTGATAAGTTGCTGGTGTTTGGTGCAACGGCGATGCTTTCACTGCAAAGTTTCATCATCATTGGCGGCGTGATTAAACTCATTCCGCTGACAGGTATCACAATGCCGTTTGTGAGTTATGGCGGAAGTTCTATGATTTCTTCTATGATGCAGCTGGGAATTATTGAGGGAGTAGCGATTAAAAACGGAGAGCATGATGAGGCAGAACTCATGGAGATGGGAGGCGGTATGCAATGAGAAAAAAGGCAGATCTCAAAAAAAATATGCGTGTGATGCTTGTTGTATTCGTTGGCCTGTTTGTGCTTTTGGGTACGTATTTGTTATATTCTACTGTTGTCTATGGGAATCAATGGTTTACAACACCTTACAATCCACGTATTTCGGCGGCGAAGAATGTGGGCAAAGCGGGTGTGATTTATGATAGAAATGGTGTAAAGCTTGCATATTCAAAGGATGGCGAACGAAAATATGCCGACAGCGAGGAGATGCGTCGGGCGGTAAGCCATATCGTGGGCGATGTATATGGAAAGTCTTTGGGTGCGGAAACGTATTTTGCGAAGTATTTATACGGATATGACCAAAGTGTGTTTGACAAAGTGGCAGGCGCACAAAGTGGACAAACAGGCGGCGATGTGTATTTGACGATTGATGCGAATTTGAGCGAATATATTTATAACAACATGGAGTATAATGGTGCGGCAGTTGTGATGAATTATGAAACGGGAGAGGTTTTAGCGAGTGTAAGTGTACCGACTTTTGACCCGAATACCATCAAAAACGATGAGGAAGAAACAGGCTCAAAGTATCTAAATCGTGTGACGCAAGGGAAATATCCGCCAGGCTCTACTATGAAAATTGTGACAGCGGCATCAGCGATGCAAAACGGCATGACGGATTTAGAGATTGACTGTACCGGTTCAAAAATTATTGAGGGACAAAAAATTACCTGCCCGAAAGAGGGTGGACATGGACACGTTGATTTAAAGACGGCATTTGAAAAGTCGTGTAATGTTTATTTCGCAGAGCTTGCGGTGGAAATCGGCGACCAAAAATTGATGAATACAGCAGAGCAGTTTGCGTTTAACAAGAAGTTTGGTTTTCCAGATTTTAACCTTGCAACCAGTAATTTCGAGCTTACTAAAAATTTAGGCGACTTGGCATGGGCAGGCATTGGACAATACAAAGATTTGGTGACACCCATGCAGGATATGATGATTTCTGCCGCAATTGGAAATAATGGTGTTATGATGCAGCCAAACACGTTATATGATGTGAAATATGGCGATAGAAGCGGATATACATACAAAGCGACACCGTTTCTGACGGCGGCGAGTGCAGATATTTCGGCAAATATTGCGCAGTTTATGCGGGATACTGTCACAAACGGCACAGCGACAAGTGCAGATATTGGCGGAGTTGAGGTATGCGGAAAAACAGGTACGGCGGAGTTTGTAGAGGACGGAGAAGTCAAAAATCATTCTTGGTTTACAGGATTTATAAAGGACGCAGAGCATCCGCTTGCGATTGCAGTCATTCTTGAGGGCGCAGGTTTTGGTTCGGCACATGCCACGCCGCTTGCGGCAGACGTGCTTTCAAAAGCGGTTGATTTAGGATATTAATATGACGCAGGAATTGGAAAAGAAAATCAAGAATTTGCCGAATCAGCCTGGTGTATACATCATGCGTGATAAAGATACCAAGGTGATTTATGTGGGCAAGGCACGTGTGCTTAAAAACCGTGTCAGCCAATATTTTAGAAAAGAAGCACAGAAATATGCAAAAGTTGCTGCAATGGTTTCAAACATTGCCGATTTTGAATATATTATCACAGATACAGAGCTTGAGGCGCTCATTCTCGAGTGCAATTTAATCAAGAAGTTCAAGCCTTACTATAATATTCTGTTGAAAGACGACAAACATTTCCCATATGTACGAATTGATTTAAACGAGCCATTTCCACGTGTGACGGTGGTGCGCAGTGTTTCAGATGATGGTGCAAAATATTTTGGACCGTTTATTGCGGCACACGTTATTCGTGATGTGCTTGACCATGTTTATAGGCTGTATCCGCTTAGAAGTTGTAGCAAAGATATTTTAAGAATGATTGAACGAGGCGAACGTCCCTGTCTTAATTACGAGATGGGCAGGTGCATTGGACCTTGTACGGGCAAAGTTTCGCAGAAGGAATATGATGTGCTTGTAAAAGAAGTGATGAGTGTGATTTCGGGCGATAAATCGAAGCTCAAAAAAGCACTTACGCAAAAGATGCTGGCGGCATCAGAGCATCTTAACTTTGAACAGGCGGCGCAGCTACGGGATAAAATTGCACTGGTAGAACGCATCAAGGAAAAACAGCGTGCAGGATTTCCAAATTTGGACGATAAAGATATTTTTGCGGTATCGGTGGGAAAAAGTGTATCGGTGGTGCAGTCGTTTTTGTTTCGTGATGGCAAGCTGAATTATGCACAGAAGTTCTATTTTCCATACGAAAAAGAACCGGAATCAGAAATCATGAGCAGCTTTTTGCAGCAGTATTATGCGGATAAAAGCGGTATTCCAAAGAAAATATATACACTGCCAAAGCCAGATGAGGCAGAGCTGCTGATGCAGTGGCTGAGCGAAAAAAGAGGCGCAAAGGTGCAGATTATTGAGGGCGTGCGTGGCGATAACAAAAAACTTGCAGAGCTTGCACAAAAAAATGCAGCCGATGCTGTCAAAATAAAAGAGGGTATGCAAAAGCAAAGAGATGCAGCGGCAGGAAATTTGGCGGCGGCATTAGGGCTTGCGAATACGTTACAGCGCATTGAATGCTATGATATTTCAAACACGCAAGGAACGGATAATGTATCGTCAATGGTGGTGTTTACAGATGGAAAACCAGATAAAAAGAGTTATCGCACTTTTAAGATTAAGACCTTTGAGGGTGCAAATGATTTTGCGTCCATGAATGAAACGCTTTCTCGCAGGCTGATGCGTGGTGTGCAAGGCGATAAAGGTTTTTTGCCCATGCCCGATTTGATTATTATTGACGGCGGAAAAGGGCAGCTTTCTTTTGCACGAGATGCGCTTTTTTCTTTGGGATGTGAAGATATTCCGATTGTGAGTCTTGCTAAAAAACAGGAAGAGATTTTTGTGCCTGAGCAGGAGGGCAGTATTCTCTTAAAAGTGGGAAGCCCTGAGTATCGGTTGGTTACAAGTATCAGAGATGAGGCGCACAGGTTTGCGGTGACCTATCACAGGAAATTGCGTGAAAAACGTCATCAAACAAGCGAACTTGACAGAATTGACGGAATTGGTGATACACGAAAACGTGCATTGCTTAAATATTTCGGCAGTATGAAACGCATAAAAGAAGCGACGCTGGAAGATTTGCAAAGTGTCAAAGGTGTGCCGAAAAATGTGGCACAGGTGGTATATGATTTTTTTCATGAAAATATGAGAAAATAGATTCGGTGTTTTGTGCATATTATGCTACTTAATGGTATGCCGTCACATTTGCTGTTTTGAAAAATGCAGCAGCGTTAAAGAATCAAAAATGATTTGAAGGACAAGCGTAATGCACAAGCGGCGTTACATAAAAGTGTACGGAAGTATTGTTTAAAAATGAGGTTCTCTCGTCACCTT
>JAVXBD010000065.1:0-7547 GCA_036660175.1 Christensenellaceae bacterium
ATATCAGATTCGAACGATACGGTTTTCAAACAGAATTTTTCCGCATGGCTTTGTTTCAGGCGCATTGGTTCGAGTCTGGTATGCTTAAACACCCTGCGTAAAAAATCGCAAAGATGCTTGGATATTGGTTGGTATACAGATGCCATAGCTTTTAAAATTGCTTTTTTCGCCCAAAAAAGTTGACACATTGCTTTTGGCATGATAGAATAAAACTTGCGTGAAATAAATCATGTTTCAAAAGCCATAGATAGCAGGAACGGAATACCGTTTAAACAACAATCCTGCCGAGGTTGATAATTTTTAAGATGTACAAGTGTTGCTCTTATAAATGTCTTCAAGGCTTTTATAAAGGGCATTTTTTAATTTAATAAAACGCTAAACGGAGGTGAAACACTTGAAAGAAGCAAAGCTTAATGAAAAACAAGCAGTGCTTGCAGAGGTTGTAGACAAGATGCAACGTGCGCAAAGTATTGTCATGTTAGACTACCGAGGCCTTAGCGTACAGCAGGTTTCAAGCCTAAGAAACGAGTTCCGTACGGCAGGTGTTGAATATCGGGTTATCAAAAACAATATGTTAAAACGTGCGGCAGACGAGCTGAAAATTGAAGGCGTCGATGATTACTTCAAAGGGCCAACGGCTGTGGCATTTGGATTTAGCGATCCTGTTTCGCCCGCAAAGATTCTTGTAAAGTTTATCAAAAATGCAAAAATTACAGAAATCAAAGGCGGTATCTTAGCAGGAAAAGCAATGAATGCTGCTGCGATAGAGAATCTATCAAAGCTTGCATCAAAAGAAGAACTGCTTGCAAAAATGTTGGGCAGCCTAAACGCACCAATCACAAAATTTGCAGGAGTGCTTTCGGCAATACCAAGAGGTCTTGCTTGTGCGCTGAATGCAGTACGTGAACAAAAACAGGCATAACGGAAAGTGGTTTTACCACAAACAAAAATATTTTATAAAAAATTTTGGAGGAAAATAAAAATGGATAATAAACAAATTTTAGATGCAATTAAAGAAATGAATGTGCTTGAGCTTTCAGAGCTTGTAGCTGAAATCGAAGAAGTATTCGGCGTAAGTGCTGCTGCTCCTGTTGCTGTTGCTGCTGCTGGTGCTGCTGCTCCTGTTGAAGCTGCTGAAGAAAAAACAGAATTTGACGTTGTTTTAAAAGCTTGCGGCGCAGAGAAAATCAAAGTTATTAAAGTTGTTAGAGAAGCAACTGGCCTTGGCTTAAAAGAAGCAAAAGACTTGGTTGACGCTGCTCCTAGCACAATCAAAGAAGCTCTTTCAAAAGACGAAGCAGAAAAAGTTGCTGCAAGTCTAAAAGAAGCTGGCGCAGACGTAGAAGTAAAATAATAAGTAATTTAAACCAAAATGTGGCGCAGTCGATTGATTCGATTGCGTCCTTTTTATATATAGAAATTTTTTATGTTTTTTATGAATTGTATGCAAAATTTGGCGGGTTGATGTGATATAATAGATTTATAGATTGCATTTGTTTATTTTCTTGTTATCTGTGTATAAGTATCATAGCTTGCACAAAAATATTTTGTGTAAATAATACGATGGAGGCAAGTATGATGGGTAAATTTGAAGAGGCTGGAAAGAAAACAGATGAGATTTTAGAAAGTGCAAAAGTAAAGAGCAAGGAATTTTATATCAAAGCACTGCAAAAAACATCAGAGATTGCACACAAAGCATCTGTAAAAGCAAAGGAAGCGGCTGATGAGGCATCTTTGAAAATGAAAGAATATGCCAAAGACGGAAGCGAAAAAACAAAAGCACTGGCTGTAAAAGCAGCACAAAAATCGTCTGACCTTGCGCACAAGGCAGCAGCGGCAGCAAAAGAAGCAGCAGAGGCAGCGGCACTTGCTGCAACGGCAAAAATGCAGAGCATCGCAACAGACATTAACACCAAAACAAAAGAAAAAATTTCTAAATAAAAACATTGGGGGGAATTATGATGGTCAACGAAAAAGGACAATTGGTAGGCGAAACAGCAAAAGCTGCCGCTTCAAAAGCAAAAGAAGGTATTTTGGCATTTGGAAATTCAGTAGCAACTAAATCTAAAGAAGTGATGGAAATTGCGAAACTGAATGCAAAAAAATCCCGAAAGGAAAGCGAAATTGAGGATTATTATAGAAAACTTGGCGAGCTTGCATACATTGCGGGCGGACTAAGCGGCGAGCTTGGAGAAATTGCACAAAGCATCAAGCAAAACTATGAGGATTTGCAGCAAATTGAACTCGACATCAACACCGCACAAAACATTAAAATATGCGGGGAATGCGGCAACAAATGCGCAATTGACGATGGATTTTGTGCGCATTGCGGCGCAAAGTTGTGAGGCAGCCATGGGATATTTAAAAGATGAGTTGTCTAATGTTATGATTTATGAACCAAAAGAATATTTGTCAAAAGACGATTTTTTAGAAGTGAAAGATAAAGTTTATGACATTTGGCATAAATCGGCATGGGTACATTTGCGCATGACAAACGATATTAATACAAAAAATCCTTTGCCCTTACCAAAACCAGAAATCAAAAGGCGATTACTTGATGCAAAAAACCTAATTGATGAAATATTTGACATTTATTTAAAGGAAGAGTAGAAATACTCTTTTTTTATTTTTTATAGAATTACAGCAAATTCTATAAGTGCTATTTTTGATGATTAAGTTTACCAATACTATATTTTAATACTTTTTTTACGGGATTTTCATTTTTTTATGCGTCACTATATACCATTACAATCCATATCTACACGAAATATGGATTGACATTTTTTTTTGGATATGGTTTAATAATATCTGCATGAATAAGTTTAATAAGAGTAAACATAAAGTTTAGTTTATGCTGTTTTTCTTAAGAAATGAATTGGAGCAATCATGGATATTGGTGAGAAAATCAAAGCACTGCGGCAGCGGTTGGGACTAACACAAGGAGAACTGGCAGACAGAGCAGAACTTTCTAAGGGTTTCATTTCCCAATTGGAAAGAGATTTAAGCTCGCCTTCCATTGCGACGCTTACAGATATTTTAGAGTGTTTGGGTACGGACTTGCGCAGTTTTTTTGACGAATACGAAGAAGAAAAGGTCGCTTTTTGTGCTGCTGATTTATTTGAAAAAACAGACGATGGCAAAAGCATCTTATGGCTTGTGCCAAATGCTCAAAAAAATATAATGGAACCGATACTGCTCACGCTTCATGCAGGTCAATGCACCGATACAGATAATCCACACGAAGGCGAAGAATTTGGCTATGTTTTATCAGGAAACATCACGCTTGTATTGGGACTTAAGCAGCACAGAATTAAGCGTGGAGGCAGTTTTTATTTCAGAACAAAAGTACCCCACCACATAGAGAACAGCGGTAAAAAACCAGCCGTCGTTTTGTGGGTAAGTACTCCGCCTATGTTTTAGGCACACTCCGCCTCATCTATCTGCATATGAGCCGGAAATCTTAGATCTGAACCACTTAGATTTTTGTTCTGATGTTAAGCAATATAACAGGCAAATAGCAGGTACTAACGATACAGCAGTCAAAAATTTCTGTTTTAAACGTATTATTTAACTCGCATCAGCTTAAAACAGATGAAATACTGAAAAATTCCATTTTAAAACAGCATTGCTCATATCTTATATCCTAAAAAATATAACTGAGCAAAAGACAAACAAGGAGAAAAAGAATGTCTGAACACATTATTGATTTTATCAATGTATACAAAGAGTTTGACGGAGTGGAAGTGCTTTCAAATATCAATTTGTACATCAAGCAAAATGAATTTTTAACGCTTTTAGGTCCATCAGGCTGTGGAAAAACAACGCTGTTGCGTATTATTGCTGGTTTTGAAGAACCCACCAGCGGCGATGTGCATCTGTTTGGCGACAGTATCAAGGGCATTCCTCCCTATAAACGCAGAGTCAATACGGTATTTCAAAGATATGCACTTTTTCCGCATTTGAA
This sequence comes from Christensenellaceae bacterium, assembly GCA_036660175.1. Classification (GTDB taxonomy): domain Bacteria; phylum Bacillota; class Clostridia; order Christensenellales; family Christensenellaceae; genus Christensenella. The sequence goes on from JAVXBD010000065.1 coordinate 3,965, forward strand.
CGTGTTTGAAAATATTGCTTTTGGATTAAAGCTAAAAAAATTTGATAGGCATACGATTGACACCAAAGTAAATGATATGCTCAGATTAGTCGGCTTAAATGGCTTTGGCGACAGAGATATTGCCAAACTCTCAGGCGGTCAGCAGCAGCGTGTGGCGATTGCACGAGCGTTGGTAAACGAGCCTGAAGTGCTGCTTTTGGACGAGCCTTTGGGTGCGCTGGATTTAAAATTTCGGCAGGAAATGCAGTTAGAATTAAAACGGATGCAGAAATCGCTTGGCATCACTTTCGTATATGTGACGCACGATCAGGAAGAAGCGCTCACCATGAGCGATGCCATTGCAGTGATGAATGATGGGATTATTCAGCAGTTAGGAACGCCTGAGCAAATTTATAATGAACCAAAGAACTCTTTTGTAGCAGATTTTATCGGCGAATCAAACATCATTCGGGGCATTATGAAACGTGATTATTTCGTACATTTTGCTGGCAGCGACTTTGAATGTCTGGACAGAGGTTTTAACGAAAACGAACCTGTGCAGGTGGTGGTACGCCCAGAGGATATTGAAATCACACGCAATATCAAAGAAGATATGATTGCAGGCAGTGTATCCTCAATCTTGTTTATGGGTGTGCATTATGAGGTGCGTGTCGATGGCGAAAACGGCTTTGAATGGCTGGTACATACCACCGATTTATACGAGGTCGCAGAGCGTGTCGCTTTTATTTTAGAGCCAAACGATATACACGTTATGGAAGTAAGCCAATACGATAAAATGCGTATCGACGATGTTGCGGAGGCGCCTGAATGAAAAAACGAAAGGAAAATACCGCACTTTCAAATGTGATGAACTCACGCAAAGTCTTTGCACTGCCTTATTTGATATGGCTTGCCATTTTTATATTAGCACCGCTGATTTTAATCTTGCTTTATGCGTTTACCACAACTGGCTCTGGCGGTGTGTTTGTGCTGACCACCGAAAACATTGCACGGGCATTTTCGCCGTTGTATATGACGGTTTTTTGGCGAAGCGTGTGGCTTGCACTTGTGGCAACAGTGGTGTGCTTGGCAATTGGTTATCCAGCGGCATATTTTTTGTCAAAACTAAAGTCCTCGACGGGTGCATTCATATCGGTACTGTTTATTTTGCCAATGTGGATGAATTTTCTGCTCCGCACTTATGCGTGGCGTGCGCTGCTTGATAACGCAGGCATCATCAACCAATGGATTATGGCTCTTGGGTTTGAACCCGTACAGTTTTTATATACCGAGGGTGCTATCATTTTTGGCTTGGTATATAACTTCCTGCCATTTATGATATTGCCCATTTACTCGATTTTTCAGAAGATGGACACCTCCTGCATACAGGCGGCACAGGATTTGGGCGCAAACAAATGGCAAACATTTTGGCGTGTGACGCTTCCTCTTTCAAAGGGCGGCATTATTTCGGGCGTAACGATGGTGTTTATGCCTGCAATGACCACATTTATCATCACCAGACTTTTGGGCGGCAGCCATTTTATGATGTATGGAGATTTGATTGAGATGCAGTTTTTACTGCTGTCAGAGTGGAATTTTGGCTCTGCACTGGCAGTTGTAATGATGCTGCTGACGCTTGTATTTATGTGGCTTATGAGGAAATATGACAAGGAAGGAGAAGGCGGCGGCCTTATGTAAAAAATAGTTATGGCAAAATTTTTTAAACGGTTTTATCTGGCAGTTATTTTATGTTTTATGTATTTACCCATTGGTGCGCTGATTGCCTTTTCGTTCAACGAGTCAAAAACAATGGCAAAATGGACAGGCTTTTCGATGAAGTGGTATGAGGCACTTTTTAACGATCCCATTATCGCCGAGGCACTGTGGGTAACCATTTCCATAGCAATCATTTCTGCAATTGCAGCAACGCTGATTGGCACTTTAGCGGCGGTCGGCATGGACAACTATCACAAAAAAACAAAAAATCTGATGGTAAACCTCACCTATATCCCAATGATTAATGCGGACATCGTAACGGGCATCTCGCTGCTACTGCTGTTTATTTTCGTGGGAATACCACGTGGATATTGGACGATGCTGCTTGCGCACATCACTTTTAATATTCCGTATGTTATTTTTTCTGTACTTCCAAAACTGCGGCAAATGGATCAGGGAACCTATGAAGCGGCACTGGATATGGGCGCAAAACCCGCCTATGCAGTTCGAAAGGTCATTATGCCGCAAATCATGCCGGGGATTGTCACAGGATTTATTTTGGCATTTACCATGTCGTTTGACGATTTTATGATTAGCTTCTTTACAACACAGGGAACGATTCAAAATCTTTCCACCTATATATACAGCATGGCTCGTGTAGGCATCAACCCCATGATTAACGCCCTTTCAGCAATTATGTTTGTGGTAGTCATCATACTGCTGTTGGTGGTAAATTTACGATCCTTAAGAAAAACAAAAAAGACACCCAGTATCGAAAAGTTTCGATAAGGCATAAGTAGGAGCAGAAATGAAAAAAATTATTTTAGCAGTATTATCCATCTTGATGATTGTGACAGGGTTTGTAGGCTGTAGCGCAAACGAGGGCAATACAAGCGGAAAAACGGTGGTGCATTTTTTAAACTGGGGAGATTATATTGACCCCGACGTTATTCCAATGTTTGAGGCAGAAAACCCAAACATTAAAATCAACATGACCACCGTTCCATCAAACGAGGAAATGTACGTTATTGCGACCACGCAAGGCACGCAGATTGATATTGTCGTACCCTCAGAATACATGATTCAGCGGTTAATGATAGAAGAACGACTGGCAGAAATTGATACCTCTAAAATGGAAAATTTTAAATATGTTTCGGATTTTACGCAAACCTGCACTTATGATCCCACCGCAAAATATTCTGTTCCCTACACATGGGGTACATTTGGCATCATGTATAACATTGCACTCACAGGCGAAGAAATTACGAGCTGGGACTCGCTTTTTGACCCAAAATATGCAAAACAAATCTTGATGTATGACAGTATCCGTGACAGCGTGGGTGTTGCACTCATCAAACTTGGATATGACATCAATACCAAAAATCAAGCAGAGCTTGACGAGGCTGCAGACTTGCTCATCAAGCAAAAACCGCTGGTTATGGCATATGGGACGGACGATTTGCGTATGTCTATGGTAAACGGAAGTGCGGCACTATCTGTAATGTATGCAGGAGATGCGGCATTCTCGATGGCGGATAATGAGGACTTGCGATACGTGATTCCCAAGGAGGGTGCCAATATTTTTGTGGACGGAATCAGCATTTTAAAGACAACTGATGCTTATGATGAATCTTTACGGTTTATTGATTTTCTCATGCGTCCTGATATTGCGGCACTCAATGCGGAATATACAGGATATTCCTCACCAAATCCAGAAGCCTTAAAACTTGTTGACCCAGAAATGCTTGAAAATTACGCATTTAATCCGCCGCAGGCAGACCTTAAAAAATGCCAGTATTACACACATCTTGATAAGAAAGTGCTGCGTATGTACGAGGACACTTGGATGAAGGTGAAAATCGCTTAAGCTCTCCAGACTCGAACGATA
>JAVXBD010000066.1:0-7438 GCA_036660175.1 Christensenellaceae bacterium
AAGCTGCAACATCATCACCCGTGATTTCTAAAACTTTTTTATTGTTTGCAATGCCTGATTCAAATAATTCAACTAAATCATTATGCGCTTCCATCATATCGTATCCTGCACCTGCGGTAAACATCCACATATAACTTTGAATTTTCTTGAACACAAATCTATAATCCTCTGGCATCGCCTCAACCCTTGCCATTTGCTGCTTATACTCTCTTTTTTCTTCAATCATTCGTTTGAAATTAAAGTAATCATTAAAAAAATCCGACATTAATTTTCCTCCTTTAAGGAATTAATTTTTGATGAAATAAAGTTCCATTTTTCCCAAAATAGGGTTAGTTGTTCTTTGCCTTGATTGTTAAGTTCATAAAACTTACGTGGCGGTCCAAGTTCGGACGGCTTTTTTTGGACGGTTACAAGTTGATTCTTTTCCAAACGAACAAGTATCGTATAAACTGTACCTTCAACTACATCATTAAAACCTAATGCGTTTAATTTTCTTGTTATTTCATATCCATAAGTTTGCTCTCTGCTAATGAGTTCAAGTATAAAACCCTCCAACACGCCTTTAAGCATTTCTGTCAAGTTTTCCAAATGTAAACCTCCATATCTACTAAGTATGACTTAGCACATCTATATAGTAACACTTAGTAGCAATTCTGTCAACTGCACAACTCAAAAATAAAAAGGTGATGTATCCAAAAGAAGCATCACCTTTATAATTGATAATAAGACTATATATAATGCAGAAAATATCTGCCTTTTAATAAAGTGTATAACCGCCATCGCACACAAGCTCTGCGCCTGTTACATAAGACGAAGCATCACTTGCCAAATAAACAATTGTGCCAGACATTTCATAAGGCTCTGCAAAACGTCCCATTGGAACACGTGGAAGCCATACTTTGTGCATGTCTGTCCACTGTTTTGCCATTTCTGTCATGTGATAGCCTGGGCTTACACAGTTGACACGTACGCCGTCAGGAGCAAGCTCACAACCGAGTGAACGTGTAAAGGAAATGATTGCGCCTTTGCTTGCTGCATAATAAGTCGCTCTTTGCGGAACGTTGTAAATATGTGCAGACATAGATGCAACATTGATGATAGAACCACTGTGCTGTTTCACCATATATTTTGCAGCCTCACGACAGCAGTAAATTGTTCCGTTTGTGTTGACTTCGATTTGAAAAGCGATGTCTTTTGGATCAAGGTCAACCAATTTGCCTTCAATGGTTGCAATTCCAGCATTGTTGTATAAAACATCAATGTGGCCGAAAGTATCGACTACTTCTTTAAACATAGCTTCAACGTCAGCATACTCATTAACGCAGCATTTTAAACCGATTGCTGTACCGCCTGTTTTTTCTGCGCCTTCTTTTGCTGCGCCTTGCGCTCTTTCAAGCGTAATGTCCGTATAAACTACGATTGCGCCTGCTTCTAATAGACCTTGGGATACGGCTTTGCCGATTCCTGCCGCTGCGCCTGTTACAACAGCAACTTTCCCGTCCAACTTAAATTTGTCAAGAATACCCATAAAAAAATCTCCTTTTACTTGTTTTTAAATTGTGATCATAAAACTTGATAATCATACTTTGATAGCCTCAGTATAGCAGTTCGCAGAGGACTTGTAAACAGCAAAGATATACAGATGTGCAGCTATATTTTAAAAACTGGAACAGATGTGCATAAATGTGATAGATAAGCAATTAAAAAAAATAACAAAAAAGCAATGAGCTTTTACACCCACTGCTTTTTGAAAGGACAGTTTACTTTTAATAAAGTGTGTAACCGCCGTCACAGATAAGCTCTGCGCCCGTTACATAAGACGATGCGTCACTTGCCAAATAGACAACTGCGCCCGACATTTCATAAGGATCTGCAAAACGTCCCATTGGGACACGCTCTAACCAGATTGGGTGCATTTCTTCCCATTTTAGATTTAGCTCTGTCATGTGATAGCCTGGGCTTACACAGTTGACACGTACGCCGTCTGGAGCAAGCTCACAGCCAAGTGAACGGGTAAAGGAAATGATTGCGCCTTTTGTAGCAGCATAGTAGGTTGCTCTTTGTGGAACGTTATAGATATGAGCAGACATGGAAGCTACATTGATGATAGAACCACTGTGCTGTTTTACCATGTATTTTGCTGCTTCACGTGAGCAGTAAATTGTTCCGTTTACGTTTACGTCAACATGCTTTGCAATAAACTCTGGTGAAAGATTTACTAAGTAATCTGCACCGTTTGCAATACCAGCGTTGTTGTAAAGAATGTCGATATGTCCGTAAGTATCGTTTACAGTTTTGAACATTGCTTCTACTTCTGCTGGATTTGAAACATCACATTTCAGTCCCAATGCTGTACCACCTGTTTTTGCAGCGCCTGCTTTTGCTGCTGCTTGTGCAGATTCAAGGTTCATGTCAGAATAAACGACTATGGCACCAGCCTCCAATAAGCCTTGTGAAACCGCATTACCAATACCAGCAGCGGCACCTGTTACAATTGCAACTCTGCCATCCAGTTTAAATTTATCAAGAATACCCATAAAAAATCTCCTTCTATTAATTATATTTATTTAACCTTAGTATACTTCAAAAAAAAAAGGAAATCAATACTAAATTTCGAGAAAAGTATGCGTTTATTTACAATTGTAAAGAAACTTTAATTTTTTAAATTTATGCTTGCATTTTAAAAAGTTTAAGGGTATACTTTAAATATAATATTGGAAGAAATAAATGCATATGTTCATTGCAATTGATAGATTTTGTCCAAGCGTTTAAGTATTATTGAAATATTATGATATTGCAAAACAAACGTGGCAATATTGAAACATACTCGTAATATTTCAATAAAAAATGCAGAAATTGATGAAATTAATAAAAAACCTATTGCGTTTTATTTCTGTTTATAGTAATATGCAATAAGTAATTAAAAACGAATACATGAGTTTTATATAATGGGTGTATACGTATAAAAATATAAAGAATGGTAAACTTGTAAAATATTTATGTAAATGATTTTCATTTGGACTTTATAGGTAGACAAGCAAAAAAACAATTTAATGAAAGAGTGTTATTGTGCAAATGTTTTATATTAATTGCAGCCAGTGGGGTTTACTGGCATTGTATGATTTATATAATACTAAAATTGCGTGAAAGTCATCATAAAATACGAAAGTAAAAATGATTGTGTTTTATTGTGCCTTTTGTGTAAAAGGAATTCTTTTGGAGGTGATGAACTAAATGGCAGAGGAAATTTTAAGCTTAAGCAACGTATCAAAAACGTTTCCTGGTGTAAAAGCTTTAAGCGGTGTAACTTTTGATTTGCACAAAGGCGAAGTTCATTGTTTGTGCGGTGAAAACGGTGCAGGTAAATCGACATTGATTAAAACAATTTCTGGAGCCTATCAGCCAGACATTGGCGGAACAATTAGTTTTGAGGGAAAGCCTATAAAACTGGATCCGCACTCGGCTATGAAAATGGGTATTCAAACCATCTATCAAGAACATATGATTTTTGGCCCGTTGAGTATTACTGAGAACATTTTTGCAGGAATGGAAATTACAAAAAGAGGCGTTCTTCAGAAAGATGAAATGCGCAAAATGACAAAAGAAGGACTTGAGTTTTTGAACAGTGATCTTGATCCTGATGCAAAAGTCGAAAGTTTATCTTCTGGCGAGCAAAAGATTGTGGAAGTTGCAAAGGCTTTGATTTTTGAAAAAAAAGTAATTATTATGGATGAGCCTACTGCGTCTTTCTCAGTTACAGAAATCGACAATTTGCTTGAAATTGTTAAAAAAATCAAGCAACGTGGTATTGGAATTATTTACATCTCCCATCACTTAGACGAAGTGTTTCGGGTTGCAGACAGAATCTCTGTTTTGCGTGATGGCCAATTAATCAAAACTGCAAATGTGGGCGAGATTACCGAGCCAGAGCTGATTCACGAGATGGTTGGACGTGATGTTTCTGCTTTTTATAACAGAGAGCATTTCACGCCAGGCGAAGTTGTGATGGAAGTTGAAAACCTAAAGGGCAACGGTGTGCGTGATATTTCGTTTAATCTAAAACGTGGCGAAATTATCGGTTTTGCAGGCATGGTTGGTTCAGGTCGAAGCGAGCTTATGACACTTTTGTTTGGCGGCGCACAAAGGCTGAGCGGTAGCATGAAGCTCTTTGGAAAAGAAGTAAGATTTAGAAGTCCTATTGATGCGATTAAACATAAAATGTGTTATATCACAGAGGATAGACAGGCAACAGGCTTATGTCTGATACACACCATTGCGAGAAACACGATTCTTGCAAATATGGTAAAGACAAAAAGCATGGTTATCACACCAAAAGAAGAACGGGAAGTCGGAGATAAGTTTGTAAAAGAACTTAGAACGAAAGCAAAGGATTCTTCAGCACTCGCACTTAGTTTATCAGGTGGCAATCAGCAAAAAGTGGTGCTTGCAAAGTGGTTTAATACCGAAGGCGAGATTTATATTTTTGATGAACCTACTCGTGGTATTGACGTCGGGGCAAAACAAGAAATTTATAAAATCATGACGGATCTTTTAAGAGCGGGAAAGGCCATTATCATGGTTTCGTCCGATATGCCTGAGGTTGTTTCTATGAGCGACCGAATCTTTGTTATGAAAGATGGCAAAATTGTTGGACAGCTTTCTAAAGAAGAAGTATCCGAAGAAAATATTCTTGAGTATTCAATAGGAGGAAAGAAAATATGAAGGAGACAGCTCCAAACAAGCCGTTAGTAAATAAAAAACGTTCACTTTTCAAAGGTGAAAACGGCAGTGTTATATTAATTTTTATTTTATTTGTAATCGGTATCATAGCATTTGAGTTAATTACAAGCGTGGTTGCAGGAGAACCTACTTATCCGAAATTTATTACTCCCGCAAACTGGCTCAACATCATCATGCAGGTTTCTGTTGTTGGTATTATGGCAATGGGCATGGGCGTTGTTATGATTGGTGGCGGTATCGACCTTTCGGTTGGTATGGTTGTTTCGTTCGTTGCTCTGTATGTTGCAAAAGCGTATACAGACTGGCATATGCCGCTTCCACTGGCAATCATTACTGTGATTATCTTTGCAGTGTTGATGGAAGGCGCAATGGGCTTTATTATTTCAAGGCTGAAGGTTGAACCATTCATCATTACCTTGGGTGGTATGATTTGTATCAAGGGTATTGCCCTTGTAGTCAGCAACTCTAAAGAAGTTACCATGACAGGCGCACTTGATTGGTTAAAAGGAAACATGGTTGGTGATGGCATCAAGGATCCTATCAGCGGACTTCCACTGGTAGTGCAGACCTATGTACTGGTATTTATAGCCGCAACTATTATTATATGGTTGGTTATGAAATATACAAAATACGGCAGAAGAGTTTATGCTGTTGGTGCAAACAAACAAGCTGCATACCTTGCAGGTATCAATGTAAAGAATGTGGTTATGTCCACTTACTTATTAAACGGTTTGCTTGTTGCAATTGGTGGTATTTGCCTAATGGCTCGTTCAAATACGGCGGTTATCACAATCGGGCAGAGTTTGGAGATTGACGTTATCGCGGCGGTAGTTATCGGCGGGGTTGCGATGTCCGGTGGTAAAGGTAATATGTGGGGTGTATTCATTGGTGTAATATTGATGGGTGCGATTGCAAACGGCATGAACATCCTAAAAATCCAAGCGGATATGCAGTATATTGTAAAAGGTTTGATTCTAATCATTGTTGTATCGGCTGGTGCATTTGCAACAACCGTGCAGGAAAAACGTATCCTCAAACAACAAAGAGAAGAATTTGAAAGCCAAGAAAAACTCGGAAAAGAAAGCGCAAAATAAACTTTGTGCAGATGTAAAATGTTATATAGCGGTAATGGTTCGACTGTTGCCGCTCATATATAAAGAAAAACTTATCCCGAATCTTTTTAAACTAAAATTATTAGGAGGAAAATTATGAAGAAAATTATTGCTATTCTAGTATGCGTAGTGCTATGCGTTGGCGTGTTTGCATCTTGTGCTGCACCTGCAGCTCCTGCTGCTACAGAAGCACCTGCTGCTACAGAAGCACCTGCTGCTACAGAAGCTCCAGCTGCTGATGCTGCTACAGAAGCTCCTGCTACTAAGGGTGAGCCTAAAAAAATCGGTTTTTATGCTGATGGCGCTGACTCTTACTATGCAACAGTTGCAGAATCATTGACAGCTCTTTCCGCTGCTGATCCAGAACTTGATTGGACAGTAGACTATAAAACAGGTAACAACACAGCTCAAGAGCAACTTCAAGCAGTTGAAGACTTTATCACAGCTGGTTATGATGCTATCTGCGTAATCCAAAACAACACACAGACAACTGGCGAATGTATCGCTAAATGTGTTGAAGCTGGCGTTCCTTACTTTGGCGCAGGTCACAACTTTGTTGACGCTCCAAACGCAGGCGATGCTGCTGGATCAGAAGGATATGATTTCTTTGATGTTGGGTACCAATCAGGTCTTGACATGGTAAAAAGAGGAATCAAAAAGATCGTTAACATTCAGGGTGTTCTTGGTCAAGGAACAGCTCAGGCACAATCTTATGGAATGTTAAAAGCATACGAAGATCAGGGCGTAAGTCTTGGCGGCGTTACAGCTGAAGAGCTTATGGACCAACAATCTAATGCTAAATTAGACGGAACACAAGGCGTTGAAGTAGTTCTTTGGACATCAGGCGGCTGGAATGCTGATCCTGCTAAAAAAGCTATGACAGATGCTATTACATCATTGGGCGCTGATGGATTTGATGCAGTTTATGCACAAAACAACCCAATGGCTGAAGGCGTTTTCGCAGCATTCGAAGAAGCTGGCTTGAATCCTAAAGATTATTACATCTTCTCAAGCAACGGCAGAGAAATCTCATGGCAATGGGCTAAAGATGGTATTATCAAACTTGATATTAACCACTCTGCAGCACTTGAAGGCGATTTCCTGTATCAACAAATTAAAGCTTACTTCGCTGGCGAGCCATACAGAAAATTCGTTCACACGAACTTTAACCTTTACACAGATTTGAATATCAAAGATGTTGAGAAATCACTTGTTCCTTTCACAGATGTAGCTAAATACATTGAGAAGAGAACAGCAGGGGACTTTATGTATGACATTAATGATCCTGCATTCAAAGACATCAAAGGATACGAAAACGCTCAATAGAGAGTAAAAGTATCATTGAAAGTTCATTAGTTCAGTTTGTTATTTTATTAGGGATAAGAAAAAGTGCTGTATTGTACAGCGTCAAACAACTGATAAACTAGAAGGGCCGTCTATCATTATGGTAGGCGGCTCTTTTCTGGTTGTTTGGTGCAAAAAAGGCTCTACGTCAAATATTGGTGCAGAGAAGTAAGCGAAAGTAAAGAACTGGGGCCGATTCGTGTAAACTAATCGGCTCTAATTTTGTATGAACGGTAGTAAGG
>JAVXBD010000067.1:0-7348 GCA_036660175.1 Christensenellaceae bacterium
CGCAGCCCGTAGATAAGTTGGCGTAGTAAAGGGTGCAGGTGGAGAACTTTTTACAGGTCTTTCTTCAAAGGAAATGACATTAAAGTTTTTAAGTAATGCAATCTTCTCAGCAATACCTCTATCCATAAAATATGGATTGCTTCCTAACTCCACATGCTTGGAATGCTTGCAAAGTTCGCTCATGTTTTCCTTATAAGAGTCGTCTATCAGCGTCATGATTGCACCTGTTCCTGCGGCATTTCCGACACTTATTATTTCTTTGAAATCCTTTGATAATAATCCAATTGCCATTGCACTGTGAATGTCCATATAATTCCCAAATCCACCAGCAATATATACACGTTTCACATCTTCAATTTTTATTTCCGCACAATGTGCAAGCGATAATACCCCCGCCGCAACTGCCGCTTTTGCCGTCTGCAACTCTCTGATGTCTTTTTGCGTAATATAAACATCATCCGTCAGAAAAATAACAACTTCGCCATCTTTTTCGCCAACAAATTTGCAGTTCTTTTCAGTATCTATGCGCCCTGTTTCGTCTATCACTTCAATCTCACACATCAGTGCAACTGCGTCCAGCAATCCAGATCCACAGATTCCCTGTGCTTTTTCATTTCCAATTGTTGTATGTTCGATTTTACCTTGCTTTGCAAAAACACTGTTAATAGCACCTTTTACGCCTGCCATACCACATTTGATATGTGCCCCCTCAAACGCTGGACCAGCCGCTGTAGAGGTACTCCATATAAAATCTTTATTTCCGATTGCCACTTCCCCATTTGTCCCAATATCCATCAGCAAGCAAATATCCTGTGTCTTATCAAATCCCGTAGCAATCAATGCTGTAGAAATATCTCCGCCCACAAAAGCCGACATACACGGAGTCAAATAGCACTGTGCATTGCCCAAATTCAAATCAATTTCGTTCGCCTTTATCGTATTTCCAAAATAGGACAACGGTATAAATGGTAAAACCCCCATAGAAACAGGAGAAATACTTGCCAAAAGGTGAAGCATTGTTGTATTGCCCGTTATCACAGCATACGAGATTGATTCGGCAGAAATCCGAGCCTCCTTGAGTGTTTGCTCAATAAGATCGTTTAACTCGTCTGTGATTGCTCTGTGCATTTTAAACAATCCATCTTTATGATCTCCGCAAAACTTAATTCTTGAAATAACATCAAGTCCCAAAGACGCTTGTTTATTGATTCTGCTTACAACGCTTACGCATTTCATTTTCTCCAAATCATACAAATATACCACAACCGTAGTTGTTCCAATATCAATTGCAACACCATAACCCGTCTTGCTACTATTCATGATTGGCATATTTCCTTGTGTCAATATTTTCATATCAGCATGAAAATCTACAGCATCTTGGCTTTGTGCCATTGCCTTTACGCAGACCTTGTGCGGACATTTACCAAACAAACACTCGCCTTTACAGATTGGTATATTTTCCATGATTATTCCCCTACTCTCCTATGATAAAAAGCAAGGCCGCCCAAACAGGCAGCCTCCGCTTAAGTACCAATTATAAAATTATTGACAAATATCCAGTGCTACATCGCTTGCGCTCGAAGCGTCTGCTGTATAAAAATCCGCACCAATTTTGTTTTTAAATTCTTCTGTTACAGGTGCGCCGCCAACCATTACTTTGATTGAACCTTTGACGCCTTTTGCATCAAGAACTTCAACAACTTCCTTCATAACTGACATTGTCGTTGTCAAAAGTGCAGAACAGCAGATGACCTGCGCTCCCTCATCAATTGCAGTCTGAACAAATTTTTCAGCAGGAACATCAACGCCTAAATCAATTACTTCAAGGCCTTTGCTCTCAAGCATAATCTTCACAAGATTCTTGCCAATATCATGCAAATCACCTTTAACAGTACCCAAGACCACTTTGCCCTTTTGCTCTACTTCTTCTTTTGACATTGCTATCGCTAACGCATCAATTCCAGCCTGCATAGCTCTTGCAGCAATCAAAACTTCAGGTACGTACACTTCATTGTTTTTAAACTTTTCTCCAATAATAGACATACCGGTTAAAAGCCCATCATTTAGTAATTCTTTAGGCCCTGTTCCTTTTTCAAGTTCTGCAGCAATCAGCTCTTTGACATTATTTGCTCTTCCCTGTTGTACCAATGTACTCAATTCTTCATAAACGCTCATCTTAAAAAATCCTCCCCGTGATAAAAAAATCTAAATATTTGTTTTTTTGACTCAAAAGATACATAACACTGTTTCTATGATATTATTCTATAACGATTTGCAGTTTTGTTATTATACTATCTTATTATTTTTTGCATTCTTATCTCACATATTTACAATGAAACGTGTTCATAGACTATTAACATTTCATTCATGTTCAGTCTATAAAAGTCAATTATACTAAATATAACAAATAAAAGAGTTTATGTGATGAAAAATCAAAACGTGATACAACGTTTTTACATATATCATATACTTCCGATTCTAAAAAGTCCGTCTTTGATCAGACGGATTTTTTACGATTATATGCAGAAAGCCTTAGTGAGTTTAGCACCACACAAACAGAAGAAAATGCCATTGCAAGCCCTGCAAACATTGGCGTTAGCGTTGGCCCTCCAAAAGCAAACCACACCCCTGCTGCAATCGGTATTCCAATGATGTTGTATATAAATGCCCAAAACAAATTTTGCTTAATAATACGCATGATTTTTTTTGATAAAAGAATGCTCTGTGCGATGCTTTGTGTATCGTCCCTCATTAAAATAATTCCTGAAGAATCCGCAGCCACATCCGTTCCGCCAAAAGCAGAAATCCCAACATCTGCCGTCGCAAGTGCAGGTGCATCATTAACACCGTCACCAACAAAAGCCACTATTTTGCCTTTTTTTCTCCATTTTTCAACTTGCTGTGCTTTTTGCTCTGGCAGAACGTTTGCAACAAAATCCACAATCCCTGCCTGCCGTGCAATTTTTTCAGCAACTCGTGTATTATCTCCCGTTATCATAACTGTTTTCAGATGATTTTCATGTAATAAGGAAATCGTTTCGTCAGCATCATCTTTGATTTCATCTGCTAAAGAAATAATTCCAACCAAAGTCTTATTTTCCGCCACATAAACAAGCGTCGAACTGTCCTGTTTCAATTCGCTCGTCCGAATATTTTCAATCTCCATAAACTCTTTTGTACCAATGGTAATTTCTCCATTATTTGTACTTGCAACAACGCCTCTTCCTGCAACATTGCGAATCTGATTTGGCTCAGCAGACTCGATTTCCATAAATGCCGCATATTCGTTAATTGCTTTTGCAATTGGATGCGTTGCTCCGTATTCCGCTGTCGCCGCAAGCTTCAGCACCGTTTCTTCTGTACCAGTCAGCGGCGATATGTTGACGATATAGAGTTTCCCTTTGGTGATAGTTCCTGTTTTATCAAATAAGATAGTATCAACTTTGCTTGCGATTTCAACCACATCTCCGCCTCTAAATAAGATCCCAAGCTGTGCCGCCCTGCCCGTACCAACCATAACAGCAATCGGTGTTGCTAACCCCAATGCGCATGGACAAGCGACTACCAATACCGATACAAAAATATTGATTACAAAATTCGCATCTTTTCCAACAATTGCCCAAATAACCGCCGAAATAATAGCAATAGTAGCTACACTTGGAACAAAAACAGCAGATATTTTATCTGCCAGTCGTGATATTTTCGCCTTTTTTTGCTGCGCCTGCACCACCAATTTTACAACCTGCGAAATCGCAGTGTCTTTTCCAACGTTCGTTGCTTGAATTTGCAGCACACCATCCGTCACCAATGTTCCGCCCGAAACCGCCATTCCTTCTTGTTTAAAAACAGGTAAACTCTCTCCCGTAAGAGTAGACTCGTCCACGCTTGCCTGACCAGCATAAACAATGCCATCCACCGCAATTCTTTGTCCGACACCAACCAATACAATATCTCCAACAGCCACTTCCGATGCTTTTACAATTGTTTCTTTTCCATCAACCAAGATTGTTGCATCTTTTGGTACAAGCTCCGCAAGGTTTGAAATTGCACTCTTCGCCCTATTTTTACTGCTTTCTTCAAGATACTTTCCAAGAAGCACCAGTGCTATTACAACCGCCGCTGATTCAAAATACAAACTATGCACAGCATGCGGATATTGCGGAATCAGCACGGTCATAACAATGCTGTAAATGAGCGCACTGCCTGTACCAAGCATAACAAGAGTATCCATGTTTGGATGAAGCTTTATAAGCGACTTCATGCCGTTTACAAAAAAGCTTCGTCCCGCAATCATCACAGGAATTGTCAAAATCAGTTGTATCCATGCAAAATTCATAGGATGGCTGTTCACAGCAATAATTTCTGGCAATGCCCAGTTAAAATGCGCACTCATACCGATATACATAACAATCATTCCACAAACAAACGCTAAGATAATCTCCCATTTTTTAAACCGATGCTCATCTTGTGTTATCATCTGTGCATCTCTTGCAATCGCCGCTGTATATCCCAGATGATTCACTGCATCAACCAGCGTGTTTTCATCAACCTTATCTTCTGCCACAACAAAAGCACTACCTGCCGCCAAATTAACACTTGCATATATCACACCTGCTGAATTTGAAAGCACTTGCTCAACCGCAGCAGCGCACGAGGCACAGCTCATTCCTTTAATACTAAACGAAATCTCTTTTTGCATAACTATTCTCCTCAAATATGCGGCAAATCCGGATTAATATGAACAAATATATCATCAATTTCTTCCTGTTTATTAAGAATTTCTGTTTCTATATCTTTTGCAATTTTATGGCTGTCGATAACGGTCATGTTTTTATCGACCGAGATTTTTACAATCAAAATGTATTTGACACCCACTGGCTTTGCAAGAATACTATCAATATGATCAACCCCATCAATATTCAGTATTTCATTCTTGCATTCATCAAGCAGTTTCGGTTCGATTCCTGTATCCATCAGCACTTTTACAGATTCTATAATAATCATCAGTCCAGTATAAGCAATCCATACAGAAATAATAATACCAATTGCACCATCTACCCATGCAAAACCTGCAACACTTAGAAAAATCGCAATTAGTGTTCCCGTCGTGACAAATACATCGTTTCTATGGTCAAACGCATTTGCTTTGATTAAAACACTGTTATGCTTTTTGCTCATTTTGATACAAAAGCGAAATAATAATGCTTTCGCAATAATTGTAATCACCGCAACGATTGTAAGACTCCACGAAAATTCCAGCGTTTTGTTTTCTGCAAGAGAAGTCACAGATCCTGAAATTGTATATATCGACATCACAATCATCGAGAATCCTATAATTAATGAAGCGATATACTCTGCTTTTCCATGCCCAAATGCATGATCTGCATCTTTTGGTTTAGCTGCATAAATACTTCCAAAGAGCGTCACTAAAGATGCAAAAACATCACCCATGCTGTTAAACCCATCGGCAATCATTGCTTGGCTCTGGCTTGCATATCCAGTAAAAAGTTTACAAATCAGCAAAACTACATTCACTGCAATTCCAACCATTGCAACTTTTTTGCCTGCTGCAAATCTATTATCCAAAACGCCACTCCTTACATGATATAATAAACTCTTGAACTGCCCAAAAAACAAAATCGCTTTTAAATATTATTTCCATTATAACGCAACTGCTTAAAATTTAACATACATATTTTTGAAAATATAGAAATAGTCCTTTGGCACAATGAACACTGTGTCAAGGGACTATTTACGTACTAATTCTACTAAAATTCAGTTTATTTTTTTCCACCGAACAAATTCGAGAAGAAATCACCAATTCCTGCAAAGAAATTTCCAACACTTGTGAAAAATCCCTGCACGCCTTCTCCTGCTTGTGCAAGCTTTAGAAAAGTATCAGGATCAATGTTCAGCTCGTTAAATTTATGTACAAGCTGCAACACCTGTTCAATCTGCGCATCATCCAAAACAGCATTATAGGAAGATGCCGTATCCCTGATTAGCTGACGAATTTCATCATCAGTCATTGTTTTTGTCTGCGGCAATTTACCTTTTATATCATTAATAATTTTTGAAGCGTCATCACCCAAAAGCTCTTGTAATTGACCTGTCACAACCAACTCCTCAGTAGCTGTAATCTTGGCCGACTCATCTAATGTTTTTCCTGTGATGCTCTCGTAAGCTTTATAAATACCCGCAAGCGCACCCGTTCCAGAAACTGGTTTATATGCAGCAACAATTACTTTTGCATCGGTAATACCAGCCGTTGCAAGTGCCGAGCGATACATTTCATCGGTTACCCAATTAATATTATTCGTCTTAAGCTCTATACCGCCATTGTCTTTTGCTTCAATATAAACGCATGACAATGCGACATTCCCGATTTTCTCATCAGGCACCAAACCTGCAAGATAAGATTTTTCCTCTGCATTCGTTACAACAAGCTCTTCTACAGTACCTCTTTGAACATTAAAAAATCCATAAATCGAATTAAGTTGGTCTTCTGTATTATCTGCACCAATTGCAACACGAGAATCTTTTGTTGCCGCCATTGCTGGAGAAACCATAAAAGCAATCACCATCATCAACGTTAAAACTATCAAAACTATTTTTTTAAACATTATTCTTACCTTCCAAAGCACTTTTATTTTAATTTATTATATCATCAAAAAAATCAAATATCAAACCTTTGGCAAAATATTTCGTTTTTCTTAAGAATTATACCCCTGTTTATGAAATTGCATAAAATAATGGTTGATTTTTCTTTTAAATCTGATAAAATATGATAGGCAGTAATACATTTGCCAATGTGGCTCAGTCGGTAGAGCAGCTCATTCGTAATGAGCAGGTCAGCGGTTCGAATCCGCTCATTGGCTCCAATAAAAAACTGGAATTTAAATCAGAAGCACTATGCTCGATTTGTTTTCCGATTGTTATTGTAATATTATCTTAAAGCCGCATTCATCATGCGGTTTTTTGTGTCCCTTCTTCTTTGTTATTCGTAACAACTATAGTGTTCTCTATCAATTTCCCATACCTTAAGCATAATATTGATTCTTATAACCTCATAACAGTTTTTATTTCAAGTAATAATTTTTTGCATTTTTTTGCCATATAATGTATAAGTTTATCAATATCCATCAGAGGTCTAAAACAAATCTGTTTGAACTTTCATTTTTCCTAAAGTATAAGTTTATCAATATCCATCAGAGGTCTAAAACAAACACCAAAGATTTACACAAAAAACACCAGTATAAGTTTATCAATATCCATCAGAGGTCTAAAACTCATTCAACGAATGTAATCTTATTTCTAAAGTATAAGTTTATCAATATCCATCAGAGGT
>JAVXBD010000068.1:0-7159 GCA_036660175.1 Christensenellaceae bacterium
GAAAAGCGTCGGATATTGGAGCATAAAAAGCGGTCGATTTTCAAATTTTCACTCTTTTTTTGCATATTCCGCTGTTTGATTCTCGTTGTACGACTGTTTGCCGACGCTCCACTTGATATACTAAAAAACAATACAAAATTAAAATGCGTTGGGAAGCAATGTTATGA
Source organism: Christensenellaceae bacterium (assembly GCA_036660175.1). Taxonomy (GTDB): domain Bacteria; phylum Bacillota; class Clostridia; order Christensenellales; family Christensenellaceae; genus Christensenella. Next base: position 168 of record JAVXBD010000068.1, read on the forward strand.
GTGTATAGTGCAGAAAAAGAATTTATTTATAGATAGCGGGGCAGAATAAAATAGCCTATCAGTTCTACCGACAGGCTTATTTGTATCAGTTATGGTATTTGAAATGAGGTGCAATCTCGTATTTTATTTAAAGTCTGCATCTTAATTGGCTTTTATTCATTGAAATTAATTGTGTCAAGCAATGTTTTAACAACTTCTACTGGAAAATCATTTGATGGATTTTCAAGCATCTTATTTAACAACGCTCTTGTATTGGCACTCTGCGGAATCATATAGCCTGCCTCTCGAACAATATCCTCTGCCATGGTACGATTGGATTTTGCAACAGCTTTTGCAAATTGACGCATTACTGGATTGCTTGTACTCTCTGCAATTTGAAGTGCAGCTTTTTCCTGTACTGCTTTGCTTTTTACAAGTGAAAACAGTGAGCTTTTTACAGAATCTGTTTTTTTCTGTTGAGGAGGCATTTTTTCTGGTGCCATAGATATTGCATGAGATGGACAAGAAGCGATACATGCACCACAGCCAGTACACTTTGCTGCATCTATTTGACCTGTTTCTGTATCTGATGCACCTGTTGGACAAATATAAAGGCACAAACAATCTTTCGTGCATAATCTTATATTTCTTACTGCATACATATCATAAACTCCTCTCAATCTTCAGGATTTTCATGTTAGGAACTTTGCACACTGGGCATATTTCTGGAAGTTTATCGCCAACGTAGATAAATCCGCATATCTCGCAAACATATATACTGGTATCTTCCAAAACTTTATCGCCTAATTGCTCATAACGGGTAATTAGTGAATTTAGCATTCGTGTAACTTTTTCGCTCCACGTAAGCGCACGTTTTGCACCTCTGTCTGAGCTGTCAACTGCTGCTTGATTGGCATTTACAAATCCAACTTCAAAATCTTTGTTGATTTTAATTAGCAAATCTTCAAAATTTTTCGCTGGAACATCGGCGGTTTTTGCCTGATAATAATCAGCAAGTTGCGTAAATAATGCAGATTGCTCTGCTAAATATTGCTTTTCACAGCCTCTTGCAAGATTAGAACAAAGAATGGAAAGCTCGCCACTGCTCAACTCTTTCATTTCATCATCAATAGGCTCTGCTTTTGCAAACACCTCTGATTTCACTGCTGATGTTTCTTCTCTGAAATCGGATTTGGAAGCGCCGCAAAGTGGGCATTTCCAATTAGCTGGCAATTCATCCCATTTCAAATTTTCTTTAGTTTCATCATAGACATAGCCACAGATACTGCATATGAATTTTCTCATGATAAACCTCCTTTATTTCATTTTATAATACAGCTATTTTTTGGTAGCATTAATGACTGCCGCAATTTCCGCTTCCACAGCCGTTGTCGCCGCATGTATGCGAAGCATCACCATGCTCGCTGTCATGATGATCACACGTTACATCTGGATTAAATTTAAGATTATTTCCTATCAATGCCTTTACTGCATCATCGGCATTTCCACAAACACCACCGAACAGTTTGATGCCTGCCTCTGAAAGTGCGCTCTGTGCGCCACCGCCAATGCCGCCGCAAATTAATGTTTCAATGGAATGATCTTGTAAGAATTGTGCAAGCGTACCATGACCGCTGCCATTTGTTGAAACGATTTCTGAACCGATAATGGTATTTGCATTTATCTCGTAAATTTTGAACTGTTCCGTATGACCAAAATGCTGAAATACTTGCCCGTTTTCATAAGTTACTGCTATTTTCATTTTTTGTTACTCCTTTAAAATTGATATGGTTTTATTCTAACGCAGTTTTCGGCATATGTCAATAACAATGGCGGGATAACGACGTTTCAGGAAAGCTATTAAAAGCACAGAATAGCGATTATTTGTCAATAATCCTTACGCAAAAAGATTGATATTGTGCAGTAATTAACATATAATAAAACTATTGATGTAACAGGAGGAAAAAACCGCATGAAATTCAAAGAAAATCTCATAAGGATTGTTCTTATCGTGGCAATTTGTGTGCTTTCGATTGGAACAGTCGTTAATTTTTCATTCCAGTTACACAGTGCTTTGACAAATGAAACATATCGTACACTTAATGAAGTTTCAGAGCATTATAATAAGACGTTTTCAGATCGTATTAAATACAATATAAAAACAATGAATGTACTTGCGAGCGGCTTGGAAAGAATGCGGAATCAGCCAAAAATAGAAATCATTGATGCTTTGCAGGATGCGGTGGACGATGGAGAGTTCTCCAAAATGGCTGTATGCGATGCAACTGGCATGAGCTTTTCAAATGGGGGAGTGTCTGCTGATGTTTCACAGCGCAGCTACTTTCAAAAAGCAATGAAAGGCGAAATCAATATAAGTGATCCGTTTGCATCTCTTGTAAACGGTGAGGACACCATTGTTATTGCAGTACCGATTTATTATGAGAACGAAGTTACGGGTGTCCTTTTGGGAGTATATCCGCTGGCAACTGCTGGGACACAGCTACTGGATTCAACCTATTATAGCGATGGCTATGGATTCGTTATTTCTCCAGATGGAAGCATTATTCTTTCCAGCGAGCATGATGATAAACTTGCAACAGAAAAGAATCTTTTCACATTTTTTGAAAAAGCAGAGCTAATTGATTTTTCCGTTGCGGAAATCAAGGCGGCGATAGAGAAGGGCGAAAGCAATAGTTTTGCATTTACTTATAACGGAGATGTACGCTATGTTAGCTTTATGCCATCGACGGTCAATGATTGGTATACCTTTAGTGTTGCTTCAGACGAAATGATTATGCAACAGGAAAAAGCCACAAAACGAGTGGTGTTTCAATTGGTGTTCCAACTGATTTTGGTGGGTGTGCTGATAGCGGTGATGATTGCTATGCGTAATCGGCGTCATAACAAAGAGGTATTGGCAGCCAATCAAAAATATCAGTCGCTGATTGCCCATATCAACGGCGGTCTGATTGTGGCGAGCCATGCAAAAATTGCAGATGAAATCATTGTGGACTATGTCAGCGTTGGATTTACTGATATGACAGGCTATACGCTGGAAGATATGAAGTGTATTTTTAAGGGTAGGTATCTTGATATGCTTCTTGAAGAAGACCGAAAGGAAGCCTTTGAGAAATATTTGGAACAAACGAAAGAAACAAATGCTTACAGAATGCCGTATCGGATTCGAAAAAAAGATGGCTCTGTTATTTGGGTGATGGACAACGGTTATCTTGTAAAGGATGCAGATGGCTGGCATAATCATAGCATTCTGACAGATATTACGGCGATGAAACAACAAGAGGGAAAATTGCGCAGAAGCGAGAACCGTTTTTCTGTTGCAATCAATGCGTCAAGCGGCACGTTGTTTGAGGTCGATTTAAGAAAACAATGGTATACACATTTTGAAAATGCAGAACGAATATTTGGTATAAAAGCAGAAAAACTCTTGGAGGATACTCGTAAATTCTCGACTCTGTCACGTGATGAATTTGCAGATGCAATCACCAATTATTTCTTTCATCCAGATGATAGAAGTATCGCTAAAAACGCAATGAAAGTCTTAATTGAAAATGGAAAAACGAGCTATGAAGCAAGACTTCGTAGAGCAGATAACAGTTATATTTGGGCTAGAATTGACTTGAGCGTCAGTATGGATGAGGCGGGTGTACCCTTATACTTGGTAGGCTATATGTCTGACATAGATAATGTTAAAAAACATGCAGAGCTTTTGGAAAGCAAAGTGCAGACCGATTCTATGACAGGGCTATACAATAAAGTCGCAATGAGTATTATCGCTAAAAAAATACTGGGAGAGAGTCCATCTGGATGTCATGCACTGATTGTTTTAGATATTGATAATTTTAAAGGAATCAATGATACCTTGGGTCATGCGTTTGGTGATGTGGTACTCATAGAAATATCGGCAAAACTAAAGACTGTATTTAGAGGTGCGGATATTGTGGGACGCATGGGCGGTGATGAGTTTGCGATTTTGATGAAAAATGTATCAGATACAAGTCATGTGCTAAAAAAAGCGGCTGAACTATCTGGAATATTTAGGCAGACTTATGCTGGAGAAAAAGGAAATTATAAAATATCCTGTAGTATGGGTATTATTATGACTGAAAATAACGGGGATACTTTTGAAACGCTTTATCGTAAAGCAGATGCCGCACTTTATAAGGCAAAACAAGATGGAAAGGATCGGTTTGTGCTTTATCAAGAGAGCGACGCACAAAACTATCCGATTGAAAGCACCAGAACGGACGATGAGGAGCTGCAGGATTTACGGGCATATCATAATACGGAAGAATATATCTTTGAATTGATGTATGCTTCTGATGATTTTGATGTCAGTATCAATAGAGCACTTGCAGCAATTGGGCAGCAGTATCGTGTGAGCAGAGTATACATTTTTGAAAATGATGAGAGTGGACGTTATACAAGTAATATTTACGAGTGGTGCAGCGATGGAATCGCTCCTAAAATTAACGATTTGCAAAACCTAAAAATAGTTTCTGGAACGGAATCAATACTTGATTGTTTTGATAAAAACGGCCTGTTTTACTGCAATGATGTTCGAGAACAGCCGCCTTATTCTAGAAAAATTTTGGAGTCTAAAGGAGTGCTGTCTACATTGCAGGTGACCATTGCCCATGGAGAAAATCTCTATGGTTTGATAGGGTTTGATGAGTGCAGTGAATATCGGGTGTGGACATCAGAAGAAATAGAAAAACTTTCGTTCCTTGCAAGAGTTTTGAACGTCTTTTTGTTCAAGAAAAAGGTGGAAGTTGAGCTGCTTGAAAATCTGGAAACACGCTTGAAGATTTTGGATGTACTGCCCGATTATATTTGTGTTGTTAATCCAGAAACGCACTCTATCGAGTATACAAATAATAAAATGAAAGAACTGCTTCCAAATGTGCATGCTGGAGCGTTTTGCTTTACGGCATTGCGTGGCGGACAAAATGCACCTTGCGAAATCTGCCTGGTGGAGCGGATAAAGCGAGGAGATACGGATAACTTAGAAATTGTTAGTACAGATAAAAAGATACACTTAAAGATTAATGCTCTTTATATAAACTGGACCAAAGATCAAAGAATGGTTTTGCTTTATGGCATAATAAAAGAAAAAAATGAGTAACCCTAAAATCAAGCTATATGGAAGCAATTTAATCAAGTGTTAGGAGTGCGTCTAAGAGGAAAGGGAAATCTAAGAAATTGACAAAGATAGACCTTGCACAATGTGACAGCGGCCAATTTTTTTGGTGTGAAGCGACAGGTAAGCAGTGTGAGTGAATCGTCACTTTTCATATAAGGTGAATTTTGATTTTCAACAAAGAAATTCAAAACAAAAATTTCGCCCTATATCAGCAATGCTTTTGCAAAATCAAACGTTTATGTAGCGTTATAAACATCACTTTGGCAATCAAAGAAAATGGGGAAAGTATCGCAAAATAACACATCTGAAATTTGCAACAGCAGTGGAACGACGAATAGCGAGCTATGCGGAGCGATACTCACGGGCGCAGCAGGCGAAAAGACTTTGTTTCAGGCGTATTGTTCGACTCTCGTCACCTTAGACGGTGTGATACGTTAAAAGCGGAAGGGAGAAATAAAAAATGAAAAGAGCATTAATTGTACAAGGTGGATGGGAAGGCCATGAGCCAGTACAGTCAGCAGAGGTGTTTAAGAGCATATTGGAAGAAGAAAACTATGAGGTTACGATTTCTGATACGTTGGACGCATTTTTGGATAAAGACAACTTAAAAAAAATGGATTTGATTATTCCTCATTGGACAATGGGAACGATTACAACAGAGCAATTAGAGCCAGTGATGGACGCTGTTGCAGGCGGAGTAGGACTTGCGGGCTGCCATGCGGGAATGTGCGATGCATTCCATGACAGTGTGGATTGGCAATGGATGACGGGCGGTCAATGGGTGGCTCATCCAGGCGGACAAAAAGTGAGATATACTGTTCATGTAACGCAGGGGGCAAGTGAAATCACACAAGGCATTAGTGATTTTGATGTGGTATCTGAGCAGTATTATATGCACGTTGATCCAGCGATTGATGTACTGGCAACAACGAGATTTCCTGTCCTTAGCGGAACGCTTGAAACAGATGCAGAAGCAAGGCTTGACCATGTATCTGGCTTTGGGATGTGGAACTTTGAGGAAGAATCTTTACAAAAAGGGACTGCCTATTTAAACAAACCTGTTAATTTGCCAGTAATATGGACAAAAAGATGGGGAATTGGTAAAGTGTTCTACTGTTCGGTAGGGCATGATGCCGCTACAATTGCCTCAGAACCTGTAAGAACCATTATGAAACGAGGATTTTTGTGGGCTTCTAAATAAAACGGATAAGTTGTAAGAACAGACAGATGAAAGAGGCTGTCTGTTTTTGCATTTTTTAGTGTAAGACAATAATCCAAAAAAAAATGGAATTATTGTATCATTTTTTAAAAGAATCAGTTATAATAAAAAACAGAAAACTGAAAAAAGAAAAATGCGTTCTTGGTCGCTATGCGATAACAAGGAATCTGGTGAAAATCCAGAGCTGCGAATCACAACTGTAAACGCTGACGAGAAAACGATAAACCACTGTCTGTAAGAGAATGGGAAGGTGTTTTTTAGGAAGAAGCGTAAGCCAGTAGACTTACCATGTACGTACTGTATCCGTTATTCTTGGGTTGTTTGAAGAATACTATGCAATTATTTTGTGAATAAATTTTTGTAAAAACAACCGTTATGGTTGCTTTTTTTATAGCGAATTAAAAAATACTAAAAAACTGTAGGAGGAAGAAAATGAAGAATATAAAAAAATTAGTAGCGATGTTAATAGCAGTGGTGATGCTGCTTGGAATTATTCCGACGGCAGGGTTGGCACAAGCAGAGCCAAGTATGCAAAATGTGCAGTCGGCAATGGACACAAGCACACAGCCAACGGCAAGCCCAAGCACACAGCCAACGGCAAGCCCAAGCACACAGCCAACGGCAAGTCCAAGC
>JAVXBD010000069.1:0-7064 GCA_036660175.1 Christensenellaceae bacterium
AAAATTAGACAGAACTTTTGACATTGTCTGTATGCAAAAAGAAATATAGGCGAATTTTATTTTGATACATCTGAAAATGAAGCGAGCATCAACTTTCATAAAAAACACGGTTTTCGTGAGGCTGGACGGTTTTCTCGTGTTGGGCAAAAATGAAACAGAACTTTTGATATTGTCTGTATGCAAAAAGAAATATAGGCAAATTTTATTTTGATACAAATAACTGATTTCCCATTGCATCAATGCCCACAATTACGGGCATATCTTTTACGTGTAATTTTTTGATAGATTCTGTGCCAAGGTCGTCAAACGCTACTACTTCGGCGGACTTTATGCACTTTGAAATGAGTGCCCCTGCACCGCCTGCTGCACAAAAATAGACTGCTTTATTTCTGATGATACTGTCTATTACTTCCTGTGAAACAGGGCCTTTTGCAATGGTGCATTGCACACCTCTATCAAAAAGAATGGGCGCATATTTGTTCATGCGCAAAGCGCTTGTTGGTCCGCAAGAATTCATGATTTGATTGGGCTTTTGCGGACAAGGTCCTGCATAATAAATGGCTGCGTGAGAAAGTTCTATGGGTAGCGGCTTGCCATCTGCAATCAGCTCACATAATCTTTTATGTGCGGCATCACGTGCGGTATAAATCGTACCCGTCAAAAGTATGGAATCTCCAGCTTTTAAATTTTCTGTAGATAATAATGGCAAATTGATTTTTTTCATCTGTATATCCTCATATCGTTTTTTGCGCATGGCGCAGCATATGGCAGCAGTAATTTACCGCAACGGGCAGCCCTGCAATGTGCGTAGGAAAGGTGGCGATGTGGACTGCAAGACAGTATGTGTCGCCCGAAAGCCCCATAGGCCCCATACCCAATGCGTTGATTTTTGTTTTGATTTCATTTTCCAAGTCATTTAGCGTAGCATCGTCGTTTTTTGAACCGACTTCACGCAGCAATTGGCGTTTTGCAAGCAATGCAGCATACTCAAAAGTACCGCCTATGCCAATGCCTAACACAACGGGCGGACACGGACTGCCGCCTGCTGATTTTGCAGTATCCACCACAAAATCCACAATGCCGCTGACGCCGTCGGAGGGTTTTAGCATGGCAATCTTGCTCATGTTTTCGCTTCCAAACCCCTTGGGTGCAGCGGTAAGTGTAAGGCTGCTGCCTGCAACAATGCGTATGTGAATGATTGCAGGTGTATTGTCTAAGGTGTTTTTACGAGAAAGCGGAGATAGTACCGATTTCCGATAATATCCATCTGCATAAGCCTGCCGTACACCTTCGTTGACTGCATTTTCCAGCAAATCATCTATGATATGCACGTCTTGCCCAACATCTGCAAAAATAACTGCCATACCTGTATCCTGACAGGCAGGAATATTTTCGGCAACCGCAATTTTGTTGTTTTCTATTAGCTGGCTCAAAATCTCTTTGGCATGCGGTGTGCGTTCGGTTTGATATGCTTTTTGCAAGGCGATATTGATGTCGCTTGTAGGCGCAAGACAAGCCTCTAAAAATAGCTCTTTGACGGTTTGTGTGATGGTTTGTGCATGAATTTCTCTCATACGATTCCTCCGAATTTGTTCTGCTTTTATTATACGATACATTTTTAAAGTATGCAAAGATTGTTTGTTCATATTATTTACTTTGAAGTAAGAAAGGTATACAATAAAAGGTAGTTTAAAAATCGAAAGGCACAAGATATGGGACTTGAAATCGCACCGCTTTTTAGCGGTTCAAAAGGGAACTGCATTTATATCGGTACGCAGACCAGCAAAGTGCTGATTGATGCGGGGTTTTCTTGTACCAAGATTGCGCAGGAGCTTCAAAAAGTTGAAATTGATTTATCGGAGATTGACGGGATACTCATCACGCACGAGCATAGTGATCATACAGCAGGAATTGGCGTGATTTCCCGTAAATATGATGTGCCGATTTATGTAAACGAGCCAACATGGCAGCAGATTGAACACCGTGTAGGTAAGATTGAACCGAAAAATTTACGGTTGATAGAAGAACAGGATTTTTATATCAAAGATCTGTGCATACAGCCTTATGCGATTTCGCATGATGCGGTGTGTCCGTTTGGATACAGCATTTTTTCGCAAGGGAAAAAGATCAGTGTGATGACGGATTTAGGCAAGGTAACGGATAAGATTATGCAGCAGGTGGCGGATTCGTCGATTGTACTGTTAGAGTCTAATCACGATGTTGAGATGCTTAAATGTGGCCCATATCCATATTATTTAAAGCGTAGGATTCTTTCAACGCATGGACACTTATCAAACGCTGATGCGGCAGTTACGGCGCTTAAGCTTGCACAAGCTGGCGTTAAGGGTATTTTGCTTGGGCATCTTTCAGAAAAAAATAATTTCTATGAACTGGCATATGAAACAGTGAGCTGTGCTTTGCAGCAAAATGGATTTATCATTGGGAAAAATGTGGCATTGGGCATGGCGAAGCGTGAGGGTGTGACGGGGAAATATGAGGCACGATAAGTGATTATCAAAATTGTATGTGTAGGAAAATTAAAAGAAGATTTTTATAAAAAAGCGCAGGCGGAATACAGCAAAATGTTGGGGCGGTTTTGCGAGGTGCTTATTGAAGAATTACAGGACGAGCCGCTCTGCAATGTCAAAGGCGACAAAGCAGAGGCAGCAGTACGGGATACAGAGGGACTGCGTATTCTTTCAAAGTGCAGCGGATATGTGATTGCGTGTGACGCACAAGGTAAAAAATTCACATCGGAGGCATTTTCGCAAAAAATAAGCGATGTGATGATACGTGGCGATAGTACAATTTGCTTTGTGGTTGGCGGCTCGGTGGGGCTATCTCAGGCAGTGCTTAAAAGAGCAGATTTGAAGCTGTCATTTTCGGATATGATACTGCCGCACAGACTTTTTCGCATTGTGCTGTTAGAACAGGTTTTTCGGGCATTCAAGATTCTAAACAATGAAACCTATCATAAATAAAAAATCGAAAAAAGACAAAGAAAAAGTGCGGCATGAAAAAATCTCTCAAATGCTGCACTTTTCTTATTGGTATATAGAATTATTTATCGGAAATATGAATTGCTTTTGGACATTCTAAATCTCCAGAATATTCAATTGTTACTTGGTTGCCAATTACAATACCGTCTTTTAGGTCTGTCTTGGCACCGTCCTTTGTAAAGGTGTATTCTTTTCCGTCTTCTGCTTTGATTCTGATGCTGCTGTTTGTACCGTCTGTTACTTCGCCAGAAATTGTGGCGGTTTTCACATCAGGATTTTGGCTTGCTTCTGCTGATGCTGCTTGTGTTGCAGGAGCTTGCTCTGTGGGAGCTATCGTTGCAGGAGCTTTGGTTTCTGCTGGAACTTCACTTGCTGCTGCTGTGGGAGCATCGCTTGGAACTGAAGCGGGTGTGCTACACGCAACAAATCCTACTGCGCAAATAACGGCAGCCACTATAATCAATAGAATTTTTTTCATTGGATACCTTCTTTCATTTCATGTGCATAAAAAATCAACATTTCTGTGTTTTATTAAATTATAGCAACTTTCACCTGAAAATAAAAGAATAGGGCGGATTAATTCACTTTTTATTCATAAATCATGTGAAAATCAAGGGATAAATCAGGTAGCTCTTTATTTCATACAAAAATATGATATAATGAAAACAAGTTTTATTATCATGAAAAATGGCACTGCGAAGTTTGGCTCTGCCAAAGCCGCCGATTGCCAATTATATCAGCGATGCGATTATGATATAATGAAAACAAGTTTTAGTATAAAAGGTAGAGGTGTTTTATGCCAGAAGTAATGACAAATGAGGATTCAAAGAATTTTATCGAAGAAATTATTGAGAAGGATTTAAGGGACGGAACAGTAAAAGAAATTACAACACGCTTTCCGCCTGAGCCGAATGGATATTTGCACATTGGTCATGCAAAGTCCATTTGCTTAAATTTTGGGCTTGCAAAAAAATATGGTGGGAGATGCAATCTGCGGTTTGATGACACCAACCCAGCGAAAGAAGACGTGGAATATATCGAAGCCATCAAAAAAGACATTGAATGGCTGGGGTTTGTGTGGGACGAGGAGCGATACGGTTCTGATTATTTTGAACAAATGGCGGAATATGCAGTGGTGCTGATTAAAAAAGGGCTGGCATATGTGGACGATTTATCCGCAGAGCAAATGCGTGAATATCGTGGGACGCTTACACAGGCTGGAAAAGAAAGCCCATATAGAACACGCAGCATTGAAGAAAATTTAACGCTTTTTGAAAAGATGAAAAAGGGCGATTTTGAAGATGGTGAAAAGATTTTACGTGCTAAAATTGATATGAGTTCGCCAAACATGACGATGCGTGACCCAGCGATTTTTAGGATTGTAAAAGCGGAGCATCACAGAACAAAAAATGCTTGGGTGATTTATCCAATGTATGATTTTGCACACCCTTTAGAAGATGCGATTGAGGGCATTACGCATTCGGTATGCACAATGGAGTTTGAGGATCACAGACCGCTGTATGACTGGTTTATTGAAAATTGCGGCTGTAAAAACACACCGCATCAATATGAATTTGCACGATTAAATGTATCTAATATGGTGATGAGCAAGCGGTATCTGAAAAAGCTTGTAGACGATGGGATTGTGGACGGCTGGGACGATCCACGTATGCCAACCATAAGCGGTGTGCGCCGCCGTGGATATACACCAGAGGCGATTAGAGATTTTTGTGAGCGTATCGGTGTTGCAAAAGCTGTTTCGGAAGTAGACGTGCGGTTTTTAGAGCATTGTGTGCGTGAGGATTTAAACACCAAAGCTCCAAGAATAATGGGTGTATTGCACCCGTTAAAATTGACAATCGAAAATTATCCAGAGGGACAAACGGAAATGTTATGTGCGCAGGATATGCCGACAGAGGACAGCACCACGCACGAAGTACCGTTTTCTAAGCATCTTTATATCGAACAAGATGACTTTATGGAAATCAAACCAAACAAGAAGTATTTTAGACTGTTTTTGGGCGGTGAGGTGCGTTTAAAGCACGCTTACATCATCAAATGCGAGCGTGTGATAAAAGACGAAGAAGGCAATATTACAGAAGTGATTTGCACCTATGATCCAACCACAAAATCTGGCAGCGAAAACAGCGGCAAAAAGGTCAAGGGAACACTGCATTGGGTAGAACAGCAAACCGCCGTAAAAGCGACTGCAAGAGTGTATGATTATCTGTTTTTAAAGGACGAGGAAACGGGCGCATATTCCAATAACGAAAACTCGGTAGAAATTTTGGATTCTGTGAGGATAGAGCCAGTGGTCAGCACTGCAAAAAAAGGCGATAAATTCCAGTTTATGCGTCAGGGATATTTTTGTATAGACGAGGTAGACAGCACGCAAGAGCATTTCGTGTTTAATAAGATTGTAGGATTAAAGGACAGCTTTACAAAAACATTGGGGTAGAAATCAAAAAGTTAGTAAAATAGGAAAGAACATAGACGGCTTTATCAGTCAAAAGAAAGGGAACATAAGAATGGAAGTAAGAACAAGATTTGCACCGAGTCCGACGGGATATTTGCATATTGGCGGTTTGCGAACCGCATTGTATGCGTATCTGTTTGCAAAGAAAAACGGCGGTAAGTTTATTCTAAGAATAGAAGATACAGACAGGGAACGGCTGGTAGACCAAGCAAGCGAGATTATTTATCGTACGCTTAAAGATACGGGGCTTGTCTATGACGAAGGTCCTGATGTAGGCGGGGCATATGGCCCGTATATCCAGTCTGAACGCAACGAGATTTATACGAAATATGCACAAGAACTGGTAAAGTGTGGTGCTGCCTATTATTGCTTTTGCACCAAAGACCGCTTAGGGGAGCTACACGCCCAGTGTGAGCAAAACAAAGTGAATTTTAAATATGACAAGCATTGCATGAGCCTATCCAAAGAAGAAGTGCAAAAAAAATTGGAGGCAGGAGAGCCGTATGTGATTCGTCAAAATATTCCGCTTGTGGGCAGTACAACCTATCATGATATGGTTTATGGTGATATTACCATACCAAACAGCGATATGGAGGACAATATACTGCTAAAATCAGATGGATACCCGACGTATAATTTGGCAAATGTGGTGGACGATCATCTGATGAAAATATCGCACGTGATTCGGGGAATTGAATATTTGTCATCTACACCAAAATACAATTTATTATATGAGGCGCTGGAGTGGGATGTGCCGCAGTATATCCATTTGCCGCCTGTTATGCGTGATAAGCAGGCAAAGCTTTCAAAGCGTCATGGAGATGCGTCCTATGAAGATTTTATCGAAAAAGGGTATCTTTCCCAAGCGATTTTGAACTATATTGCACTTTTAGGGTGGAGTCCAGCCGAGAACAAAGAGATTTTTACATTGTCAGAGTTAGAAGATGCCTTTGATGTGAGCGGTATTAGCAAAAGCCCTGCGATTTTTGATGTGGAAAAATTGAAATGGATGAATGCGGAGTATATTCGTGCGCTATCAGAGCAAGCGTTTATAGAAATGGCAATGCCGTATTTTAAGCAGGCAATTGATGTTGAAAAATTTGATTTGGCGTTTATCACAAGTCTGATTCAGCCACGATTGGAAGTTTTGACAGATATTCCGCAAAAGCTGACGTTTTTGGCGCAAATGCCGAAATACGAATTAGAGCTTTATACCAATAAAAAAGCAAAATCATCTCCAGAGTCTGCGCTTGTCTATCTAAAAGAGGCATACCCTGTACTGCGTGACAGTGCAGATTTTTCAAAAGATGCCATTCATGATGCGCTAATGGAGCTGGTGGAACGCTTGGGCGTAAAAAATGGACAGTTGTTGTATCCGCTACGCATTGCAATATCGGGTACGGCTGTGACGCCAGGAGGTGCAATTGAGATTGCAGTACTGCTGGGTAAGCACGAAACACTTACAAGAATGGAACAAAGTATGAAAATGCTGGAAGAAGCACTGGTGTAAAGGCATAAGGGGAAGCCGGCATGCGGAAAAATTCTGTTTGAAAACCATATCGTTCGAATCTGATATGTTTAAACAAAAA
>JAVXBD010000070.1:0-7047 GCA_036660175.1 Christensenellaceae bacterium
CGGCAACTTTAGTTTTTACAGCTATGCTTGAGAGAGTGGGCTATTCCAAAGAGGATGCCGTAAAAATGACAGATCAAATGTTTGAAATGGAGAAGAAAATACTGGTAACACCGGAAAGCAAATCAGACGATTCAGCGTCCGACTCTCTAATTATACCCTCAGACGAACTGGAAAAAACAAGCCCGAAATTCCCACTCGCAGGCATGTTAAAGCTCTATACAGATGCGGGTGTTAAGAGTGTTAGACTTTATGATACTCAAGGGCTTGCTCACATGAATGACCTGTATATCGAGGAAAATCTGGAAGGGTTTAAAGCGCTTTTGCTGTATCAGGTATTCAATTCATCCCTCGTGTATCTGGATCAGCAAGCCCTTGACCTTGAGGCTGAAAAACAAAGCATGCTGACCGGAAGCCAAATTAAGTTAAATGTTGAAGATGTTGCCTATAAAAACACAAATACCTATCTTAATATGGCTGTTGGGAAAATGTATGTAGAAAATTATGTATCTCCCGAAACAAAAGCCGACATTACAGAAATGGTACGGGAAATTGTAAAAGTGTTTCGTGGCCGATTAAACAATGCCGACTGGATGACGGACGAAACAAAAGCCAAAGCGCTGGAAAAACTGGATACGCTGAAATTCAAGATTGCATACCCCGATGATTGGGCTCCTTATGCGTATACCGAACTAACCCTCGACGAGAAAAACGGCGTTTGGGAAGATTTTGTGGCGATCAATGCGTATCGAAATCTTACAAAGGCAAAAAGAGTAGCTGGCAATGTTGATAAAGAACTATGGACGAGCGCCCCACAGACTGTAAATGCGTCCTATTCGCCCTCCAGTAATTCAATCGATGTTTATTCAGGAATATTAACGGGTGTTTTTTACAACAAAGATAACTCACGGGAAGAAAACATGGGAAGCATCGGCGTGACGATCGCACATGAAATTACCCACGCCTTTGATCCAAAAGGCGGCAAATATGATAAAGATGGCAACAGGAACAACTGGTGGACGCAAGAGGATCAAGCTGCATTCGATAAACGTACCGCAAAAGTTTCTGACTATTTCAGCCAATTTGAATTAGTGCCTGACGTTAAGGTAGACGGCGAACTTACCATTGGGGAGTCCGTCGCCGATCTTGGAGGCATGTCCTGCATCCTCGAACTTGCAAAGGGAATCGAGGGCTTCGACTACAACGCATTCTTTGAAAGTAATGCAAAGATGCACAAAAGATTGATATTGCCTGCGGTTGCTAAGCAAGGGCAAGAAACTAAGTTTGACGAACATCCTCCGGAATATTTGCGTACCAACGCAATTTTGCAGCAATTCCCGGAATTTTATGATGCCATTGGCATAAAAGAAGGCGACGGCATGTATCTTGCGCCGGAGCAACGGCTTGCTGTCTGGTAAGATAGAACGCTTTGAAAGATAGTAAGTTTCGCTATTTACTGAAGAAAAAGAAGATTGAGAGGAAAAAAACATGAAAAAAAAATTAACTGTTATTATTCTTATTGTGGCAATGATCGCTGTTGTCATCGGTTCTGTATGTTATGTAAACTATGATAAGCTGACATTGACAAAAGACGTTGAAACCCGCACTGCAAGGGTGGATGAATATGCCGAGGTCGTCGCTGAAGCGGTGGATACGCAAACGGGCGACAGGATACTGATTAATTCGAGCCCTCTTGTCGCCGATTTTGCGAATTTAGTAGCAAAAAAGTGCTATGAGCTTGGTGCAATAGGCGTAAATATCAGATATTCTGACGGTAATATGGATAAGCTGCAGGCAACATATCTAAACGATCCGGAATATAAGGGATATTATTACGATTCTGCTTTGGAAGCGTATATGCAAAATACAATGCCAGAAAATTATAAACTTATCCGCATTATGAGCCTATCTTTCGGCATTGACGAGCCAACTAATGAAAAATACATGGCTTATCACTCGAAAAGCGAAGCGGAAAAGCAGACCTTTATGCAGGAGCATAATATGCTGCCGGAAAACGCTGACAATGGTCAAAGTGCGGCGCTTTTACCCAACGTTCCATGGGTCGCGGCAGCATATCCAACAAAAAGCTGGGCACAAAAAGTTTACCCTGAATTAAATGCGGAAGCAGCCTACAACAAAATGCTGGACGACTTTTTGGATTTTGCACGAATCGGCAAAGAAGGCGGCTTTGCTGCACATGAGCAAGAACTGATGGATTTAGCAATCAAAGCAAATAAACTTGATATTGTAGAGCTTCATTACAAGTCGAAAACGGCGGATCTTCACGTGCCGCTGCATCCGAACAGTGTGTTTGCTGGCGGACCAGTAAAAAGCAGTCAAGGAACTCTTTTCGAGCCTAATATTCCTACCGAAGAAATATTCTCCATGCCTTCAAAATATGGAGTGAACGGTACTGTAACCGCAACACGTCCAGTTCAAATGCAGGGAGAAATGGTGGAAGGCTTAAAGATGACATTTAAAGACGGGAGGCTTGTTGATGCTTCAGCCAGTGCAGGAATCGATGCATTTAATACGCTGTTTGATTTATCGGCAGAAGAGGTCTATTTAGGCGAGGCAGCCCTTGTACCAAAGGATTCTCCAATTTTCAAGTCCGGTAAAGTATATTATCACATGCTGATAGACGAAAATGCCGGGGCACATATTGCGCTTGGCAATGCTTTGGTGGATTATAATCTAAAATCGGGTGCAGAAATTGACAAGGATATAAACCAAGCGGAATACCACATGGATATTACCATCGGCAGCGAGGATCTCACTGTTACGGCAACCCTGAAAGATGGCAGTCAAATGGAGTTGATTAAAAACGGATCATGGAATTTTTAACGGATAGTAATTTGCAAAAACAGCCTTTGATTTCGATGAAAGGCTGTTTTTGCGACACATTCCCGACGCTTCGCATGATAAAATAAAACACAATGAATTGCGATATTTTTGCAATTTTGCAATGGAGGCAAGAAAAAAATGAAAAAAATAGGAATTATAACCATATCAATCATCTTGGTAGCATGCATGCTTTTTTCGGCATGTGGCGTGTCACCAAGCGCTGCATTGCCCACAACTGTACCGCAATCCGATGCAACACCTAAGCAATCCGATGCAACACCTAAGCAACCCAGTGCGACTTCTACGCAGGAAGTTGATAAAAAATGGATCAATGCGGACCTTGCAGGCAGCGTCACTGCCGATATGTCTGTGTCGCCTAAGGATGATTATACGGTAGCGATCAATCAAGAGTGGTTTTCCACTACCAAAATTCCCGATGGGCAAATGAAAATAAACTCCGTTTCGCAAATCGAGGATGAAATGAAATCGCAAATATTATCTTTGATAGCAGATACATCGCAAACCAGTCATGAGGCAAAGCTGGTGCAAAAATTCTATCATGATTATATGGATATGGAAACACGCAACAAACGAGGCGTTGAGCCCATTATGTCTCAAATCAAAGGAATTAGGGAAATTTCAAGCATAGAGGAGCTTACAGCCTATTATACAACCGATTCGAAACATAAAATGTCAACTCCTCCGGTATTTTTTGCTGTGGCACCGGATATGAAGGATAGCGAACATTATGCTATTCAAATTCAGGCACCCGACAGTTCCTTAGGGGATGCAGGTGAATATAGAACGCTGACTCAGAGCGGAGAAGCGAATAAAAAAGCGATCACCTTAGTCTTTACCACAATGCTCGAGCGTGTGGGTTATTCTAAGGAGGAAGCCGCAACCATAAAAGATCAACTATTTGCAATAGAAGGAAAAGTTCAGGCGAAATCAGCCAGCATCTCAGAGCAATATGCAATGGACTTTGTGCCGACCACATACCATCCAGTGTCCTTAGCCGAACTGAAAGAACAAAACAAGGTCTTTCCGGTCGTAACATTCTTAAAACCCTATACGGATTTGGGCGTTGATCGCTTTATCAATACAGAACCCGAATGGCTTGCCAGCATGAATGAGCTGTATACCGAAGAAAATCTGGAAGGGTTTAAGGCAATGATGCTGTATAGTGTCATTGATAATTCCCTTTTGTATCTTGACCAAGAGGCATTAGACCTCAACGATCAAAAACAAAGCATAGCAACCGGCACCGAAACAAAGTCAAGCATTGAAGATCTCGCCTATGCCCGCACAGACGCTTACCTTGATATGGCTGTGGGGAAAATGTATGTGGAAAACTTTGTATCTCCCGAAACGAAAACAGATGTCACCAAAATGACACAAGAAATTATGGCGGTATACCGCAAACGTTTGAGCAACAATGATTGGATGAGTGACGCAACAAAGGAAAAAGCGATTGAAAAATTAGATTCGCTAAAGCTCAAAATCGCATATCCCGATGATTGGACTCCATATGCATATACCGAACTAAACTTTGACGAGGAAAACAGTATTTTAGATGATGTCATTGCGATAGACGCATACGAAAGAGAAAAAACGATCAAAAACGCAGCTTCCGTACGGAATAAGGATTTATGGACGAGTGCGCCACAGACTGCAAATGCTTCCTATGCGCCCGCTGAAAATACAATTGAGATTTATGCCGGAATATTAGCGGGCGGTTATTACAATAAAGATAATCCCACCGCAGCAAATATGGGGGGGATTGGCATGGTGATTTCACATGAAATTACTCACGCATTTGATCCAAGAGGCGGTAAATATGACAAGGATGGCAACCTGAACAACTGGTGGACGCAAGAGGATCAAGCAGTGTTTGATAAACGCACTGCAAAAGTATCGAACTATTTTAGCCAGTTTGAAGTTGTACCAGGTGTTTTTGTAAATGGTGAGATGACTCTGGGCGAATCTGTTGCCGATCTTGGAGCCATGTCCTGCATGCTTGAAATTGCAAAAGATATAAAAGGGTTTGACTATGATACCTTTTTCAAAAGTTACGCAAATGTAGAAAAAAAGCAAATACTGCCCATGGCTGCCGAGCGAGCAATGACAATGGATCCACATCCGCCGGAATATTTGCGTGCCAATATCACGGTGCAGCAATTTCCTGAATTTTATGATACCGTTGGTGTAAAAGAAGGAGATGGCATGTATCTTGCACCAGAGGAACGGCTTGCCGTCTGGTAAGGTCGCCCATAAAACAAAGATAATATTTTAAAAATATAGATAAAAAAAGGAGAAATTATGGAATTGAATAACAACTTGAACAACAACTCAAAAAGTCATCCGAACGCATTTAAAATGCTGTGTGTCATTAGCGCTATCGCTGGTGTTTATTTGGTCATCAGGGCATTTACATCTTCTTCCTCTGTAGTACAGATGATGATGAGCGGCGGATTGAACATTGGTGGCATTGGCGTGCTTATCTTAATCATTGCACTTTTGGTTCCTGCGATGTTGATTTTGGCGGGGATTTTCGGGTACATGAATAAGCTAAAAGTCACTATCGTGCTTTCCATTATTGCGTTTATAATAAGTCTTTATTCGCTAATCACAAACACGATAACCCTGTCGATGACAGCAGATTTGAAACTGATTCTTGCGAATTTAATCCCGATGGTAGCTGTGACCGCAACTGCGCTTCTTCTTGCCATCTATGCAATTATTAACAAAAAACACCCGCAAGATTGATGCTGAATCCGCAAAAGGCGGAATTCTTTGAAGCCATATTTAGAGCAAAGATAAGCATATATCCAAGTTGTCTTTTGCCGAGATTCATGAATGGAGTTCTCAAGTTTTATGCGTTTATAGACTGCACTTTTTTTGACAACTCCATGCTATGTTTATCATAAGATGTACTTTTATGCGTTTGGTGGATTTGAATATAGCGTTTCTCTTTGCAATCAAGGCTTTTTTTGAAAGCCAATCACAAATCATTTGGAGGATATAAAAATGAAAAAATTTGTACTAATTGTTCTTACGATAGCAATCGCCCTATCTGTTTTTGTAGCAGGCTGTGCGCCTGCTGCACCCGCAGCTTCCGCTGTGCCAGAGCCTTCTGAAGAGCAAGCGACAAAAGCTCCTACAGAAGCTCCTACCGAAGCTCCCACATCCAGTCCGAGTGCCGAAGCTTCTGCATCCGCTTTGGATATTGTTGGCACAGAGTGGGAAGTGTATAATGCCATTGACGCTGACGGTTCTAACGTCGCAAATGTGCCATACAAATCTTACGAATTTAGTGTAAACAACGAAGTAACCGAGTATACGGGCCACGACAGCTTTAGCACTGGGAAATATGAGCTTGATGGCAATCAGGTGATGATGACTTTCGATGAAAGAAAGTTGTCTGGCACTTTCCAAAACGGTGAACTGGAAATTTACGAGGGCAAAGGCGCCTATGTTTACAAAGCCGACACTGCACCGACCCTTGCTGGCACAGCATGGGATTTTGTTGTAGAGACAGCAGACGGCGGCCAAGCAATCAATCAGGCACTGGACATCAAACTTGATTTTAAAACAGACGGTACCATTGCGTACATAAAAGACGGTAAAACACAGAGTGGTACTTATACGCAAGACGGCAAGAACTTCACCATCGTAATAGAGGATTTGACAACAAAAGGCGTCGTTACCCTTCAGCAAGCGCTGCTGTTTGGCGAAGAAAGCACTTTGGCATTCCAACCGCAAATTCCAGATGTCGCAGGTATGAGATGGGAACTGTATAGGGGTGGCAAGGATGGCGATGTACAAATTGCGCTGTATGATTCTGCACTGATATTTGGCACAGATGGTAGTGTCGAGAATTTGACAGGCGGCGAAACCATCAAAGGAACCTATGAGCAAAACGCTGACAGCATTCTCATTAACCTTGAGGGCAGTGAGCCGATTAGCGGAACAATTGCTGGCTTTGAAATGAGTCTTATGATGCCGAGCGGAGAAACCGAGTTCTTTTCTCCAGTATTCTAAGAACCATTACAATCAAAGGAAGCTGCTTCTGTAGCTTTTTCCAAAAAAATGAGCAACTGCATAGGGCAGTTGCTCATTTTTGATTTTATTGTGGTTGCTTAAAGCACACGGGACTTGAACCAATGCGCCTGAAACAAAGTCTTTTTGTCTGCTGAATTGTTGGTG
>JAVXBD010000071.1:0-6960 GCA_036660175.1 Christensenellaceae bacterium
AAAAGGCGAAGCTTTTGCCCTTTAGGGCGAAACGAGCAAAGAGGGCGGGAAAGCGACGAGCGGCATGACCATTGCTCATTACACCTTCTTTAAAACTGGTATCAGTCGGCTACCCAGCCATGCCGCAAGCAGGCACTTTAGCACATCACCTGGAAACGGCATTACCACGCATGAAATCATCAATGCTGAAACAGTAATCGAGTTGCTCGTTGCAAAATTCGTATAAAAATAGAAATAAATAATTCCAATGACGTAAATGACTGCAATTCCGATAAGTGCAATTAAAAATAATTTCCAGAACTTGTATTCAGAAAGCCTTGAAACAAGCAAACCTATCACAAATGCACCAACACAAAATCCAATGATATAGCCAAATGTTGGGGTTGCAATCGTTCCCGAAACTGTAAATGCAGGAAATATCAGGCACAATACGAGATAAAGAACCGCAGAAATTGTACCATATTTTGCACCCAATAGAACACCTGCCAATACGACAAAAAGCGTTTGTAATGTAATAGGCGGTGCTGTTGGTATGCTGATTCTTGCTCCGATGCCGATTAAGACTGCAAAAAGCGCACACAATATCATGTTTCTTGTTGTCATTTTTTTGTTAATTGTTTGTGACATGAATAGAACTCCTTCTCTATGCTTTTTTCTAAATTTCTATCGTTATCATACCATAATTTATTTCTATTGTAAACCGTTAAATAATTATAGGTTACAATTAATTATATGCCTTTCTTCTTCTCATTTTTGTTTTATGCTATCCTGCAAACAAGTAAAATTTAGAGGTATGCTATCATGTTTTTAAGGTGACGAGAGTCGAACAATACGCCTGAAACAAAGTCTTTTTTTTTTAAATATTTGGTCAGTTTATTTTTTATATTGCTAAAATTGCTGGTGAAAAAATGGTGGTTACTTATCAAAAACAATGTGTACTGCTATTGATAGTACACATTGTTTCATGGCTGTATAAAAGGATTTCAACGTTTTATAGACATCATAGACCGTTATCGCTTTTCATTTTTTTATAAGTATTGTTCTGGTGTTGCATTTTCAAATATCTTCTTTAAATATTGCCCCGTATAGCTTTTTTTGACATCTGCAACTTCTTTGGGCGTGCCTTTGGCGATCACCGTACCGCCACGCTCTCCGCCATCTGGCCCCATATCAATAACATAATCCGCACTTTTGATAACATCAAGGTTATGCTCTATCACTATTACGGTATTCCCCTTATCCGCAAGACGATTCAGCACCTTAACCAGCCTTTTGACATCTGCCATATGCAAGCCTGTAGTAGGCTCATCAAGCACGAACAGTGTATTTCCAGTCTGTCGCTTAGACAAGTGCGTTGCAAGCTTTACACGCTGTGCCTCGCCGCCTGAGAGCGTTGTTGAGGGCTGCCCCAGCTTGATATACGAAAGCCCCACATCAAGCAGTACTTTTAATTTGCTTTCGATACGTGGAATATTTTCAAAAAACTGATAGGCTTCTTCCACCGTCATATCCAGCACTTCAAAAATATTCTTGCCTTTATAGCGCACCTCTAACGTTTCACGGTTATACCGCTGCCCCCTGCACACCTCGCACGGCACATATACATCTGGCAAAAAGTGCATTTCTATTTTTATAATTCCATCGCCCTTGCATGCCTCACATCTTCCGCCCTTGACATTAAACGAAAACCTGCCCTTTTGGTATCCACGCATTTTTGCATCTTGCGTCAACGCAAAAATATCACGTATCAGGTCAAAAATTCCCGTATAGGTTGCAGGATTAGAGCGTGGTGTCCTGCCGATTGGTGACTGGTCAATATCCACAATTTTGTCGATATATTCAAGCCCGTCAATCTTTTTATGTGCGCCAGGGCGGTCTTTGGAGTTGTAAAACCGCTGCATCGCTGCTTTTTTGAGGATATGATTGACAAGCGTGCTTTTTCCGCTACCCGAAACACCCGTTACCGCCGTTATCACACCCGTTGGAAATGCCACATCAATGTTTTTAAGATTATTTTCTTTTGCACCACGCACCGTCACCCACTTTTGCGGTTTGCGCAGTTTCGATGGAATCTTAATACACTTTTTACCCGACAAATACAGCCCAGTGATGCTTTTTTCGTTGTCCATGATTTCCTGCGGTGTTCCTTGTGCAATCACGTTTCCGCCATGCGCACCCGCACCTGGCCCAATATCCACAATCTGATCGGCTTCGAGCATGGTTTCTTCGTCATGCTCCACTACAATCAGCGTATTTCCCAAATCTCTCAATCCTTTGAGCGTTTTTAGCAGCTTGCAGTTATCTTTTTGGTGCAGACCAATGCTTGGCTCGTCCAAAATATACAGCACGCCCATAAGGCCACTGCCGATTTGTGTGGCAAGACGGATTCTTTGCGCCTCTCCACCCGAAAGTGTGCCTGCCGCACGAGAAAGCGTCAAATAATCCAGCCCCACATTCACCAAAAAATCGAATCTCGCATTCAGTTCCTTTGTGATGCGTTGTGCAATCATTGCTTGTTTTTTGTCCAGCTTCACCGTATTGATAAACTCTCGTGCCGCCGAAATAGACATATCCGAAAGCTCTGCAATGTTTAGTCCGCCAATTTTTACCGCTAATGTTTCGGGCTTGTATCTTTTTCCGCCGCACACCTCGCACGGTGTCTGTACCATATAGCTTTCAATTTCTCTTTTCATATATTCTGATGTCGTTTCAACATATCTGCGCTCAAGATTTGGAATAATGCCCTCAAATGCGGCATTATAAAAACCCGTTCCTGAATTTCCATCATAATAAACTTTCAGCTTTTCACCATCTGTACCATAAAGCAGTACGTGTTGCACTTCTTTCTTTAACTTTTTAAACGGCGTATCTTGATTAAAATGATACCGCTTCATCATGGCATCAAGATAATTTTTTGCAATCGTCCCCACCGCACCAAAATTCCAGCCAGATGCCTTGATTGCACCCTCCTGCAATGTTTTATTTTGGTCTGGTACGATTAAATCCTTGTCGATTTTCATAATCATACCAAGCCCAGTACACGCTGGACACGCTCCAAATGGACTGTTAAACGAAAACATACGTGGAGAAAGCTCTTCTATACTTACCCCGCAATCTACGCACGCAAAGCTCTCATTCATCAGCTTTTCTTCCTGCGTATCCATATTTTGAATGATAACCAAGCCCTCCGCCATGCGCAATGCGGTTTCTATGGAATCCGCCGCACGCTTTGTGCTTTCGGGTTTTACGATAATTCTGTCAATCACCGCCGCAATGGAATGCTTCTGCTGTTTTTCAAGGTTGATTTCTTCATCCAGCTCGACGAGTTCTCCATCTATCCTTGCACGGGAAAAACCGTCTTTTATAAGATGCTCTAATACTTTTTTATGTTCGCCTTTTTTAGCACGAATCACAGGTGCTAAAATCATAAGCTTTGTGCCCTGTGGATTTTTCATTACAATATCCACCATCTGATCCACTGTTTGACGTGTGATTTTTTTGCCGCACTTTGTACAATATACCTCGCCCGCACGAGCATAAAGCAATCTCAAATAATCATGAATCTCTGTTACTGTCCCAACAGTAGAGCGTGGATTGCGTGCCGTTGTTTTTTGGTCAATCGAAATCGCAGGAGAAAGTCCCTCAATCAAATCCACATCTGGTTTTTCCATTTGTCCCAAAAATTGCCGTGCATAAGAGGACAGCGATTCCACATATCTGCGCTGCCCCTCGGCATAAATCGTGTCGAACGCAAGCGAGCTTTTTCCGCTTCCTGAAAGCCCTGTGATCACAATAAACTTATCACGAGGCAATGTAATATCAATATTTTTTAAGTTATGCTCCCTTGCACCTTTGATGTGTAAATAGTCCATTCTTTTCTCCTGTACTCTTTTTTTTTAGACGAACAGCACTCGCCCCTGCAAAGCACCTTTTCGTGCCTTTATTTATTTTTTCAGTTCTTCAATCATATCTCTTAACTTTGCCGCAACCTCAAACTCCAGCTCTGCCGCCGCCTGTTTCATCTGCTGTGTCAAAACATCTATACGCATATTTTTCTCGCCTTTTGGCATAGTGATGGTCTGCTCCTCAATTTTTTGCGTCATAGAGAAAGACTCGCCCACATCTTTTGAAATCGTGGTAGGCGTAATGTTGTTTTTGAGGTTATATGCCTCTTGCACCGCACGTCTTCTATCTGTTTCGCAAACCGCCGCACAAATGGATTTTGTCATCTTATCCGCATACAAAATCACTCTGCCCTGTGCGTTTCTGGCTGCTCTGCCGATTGTCTGAATCAGCGAGGTTTCGTTGCGCAAAAAGCCCTCTTTATCGGCATCTAATATCGCCACCAGCTCAACCTCAGGAATATCTAACCCCTCACGCAAAAGATTGATACCCACCAGTACATCAAACTCGCCCAGCCGTAGCCCTCTGATGATGTCTATGCGCTCCAACGTATCAATATCAGAGTGCATATACTTCACACGCACACCCATTTCTGTATAATATTCCGTCAGCCGCTCTGCTAACCGCTTTGTTAGCGTTGTAACCAGCACACGTTTTTTTCGGGCAGCCGTTTCGTTGATTTCTCCAAGCAAATCGTCCAGTTGTCCATCTGTTTTTCGGATTTCGATACTCGGCTCTAAAAGCCCTGTTGGACGCACAATCTGCTCCACCATAACATTTCCTGCAAGTTCTTTTTCGTACACATTCGGTGTTGCCGAAACATAAATCGCCTGTCCGATTTTTGCACGAAACTCGTCAAATTGAAGCGGCCTGTTATCATATGCCGATGGCAGCCGAAATCCATAATCCACCAACATTTGCTTTCTTGCCCGATCGCCGTTAAACATACCCCGCACCTGCGGAAGCATGACGTGCGATTCGTCCACAAACAGCAGATAATCATCTGGAAAATAATCCATCAGCGTATACGGCGGCTCTCCTGGCAGCCGTCCATCAAAATACCTCGAATAGTTTTCAATGCCCGAACAATATCCAAGCTCTTTTAACATTTCTAAGTCGTACAGCGTACGCTGCATAATGCGCTCCGCCTCTAAAAGCTTGCCCTGCTCTTTAAACATTTCCGCTTGCTTTACCAAATCTTCTCTGATTTCAGGCAGCTTTGCCAACACTTTTTCGTGTTCCATTGCATAATGTGATGCTGGAAAAATCATGATGTATTTTAAAGCACTCAGCTTTTTGCCTGTGAGTGCGTCCACCTCAAAAATGTTCTCTATTTCATCTCCAAAATATTCAATTCGGATTGCTTTTTCACTTTGACTTGCAGGGAAAACTTCCACTACCTCGCCACGCACCCGAAATGTCCCACGTGTCATATCCGTATCGTTTCGGTTATAATTGATAGACACCAGCTTCTCTAAAAGTTTTTCACGAGGAAAGTCTGCCCCTTGGCGAATGGACATAGAAAGATCCAAATAATCCTGCGGCGCACCAATGGAATAAATGCACGACACGCTTGACACCACAATGGTATCTTTGCGTTCTAAAAGCGATGAAGTCGCACTATGACGCATTTTATCAATTTCATCGTTGACGCTCGAATCTTTTTCGATATACAAATCTCTGCCTGGCATATATGCCTCTGGCTGATAATAATCGTAATAGCTAACAAAAAACTCCACTGCATTATTTGGAAAAAACTCTTTAAACTCGCTGCAAAGCTGTGCCGCCAGTGTTTTATTATGCGCCAAAATAAGAGCTGGACGCTGTGTACGCTCTATGACATTTGCCATAGTAAACGTCTTGCCGCTGCCCGTCACTCCGAGCAAAACCTGCGCACGTTTTTGTTGCTCTATACCCCTTACAAGCTTGTCAATTGCATCTGGCTGGTCGCCTGCAGGCTTATATTTTGATACCAATTCAAATCTATTCATAAAAAATCTCCAAGTTATATTATACCACAAGCACACATCATTTTGTGTATATTCACATTAAATTCACAAGCATGATTTGACATAGAATGAATCAGAACATCGTGCTTGCATAGTGCCGCAATCGCCTTTGGCTAAACATATCAGATTCGAACGATACGGTTTTTAAACACGCACACCGCAAGAGGTACGACAAGCAAATAAAAACAATGATTTAGAGTCAGATTTATTTCAATCCACGCACACCACGAGAAGTACGACAAGCAAGTAAAAGCAATGATTTAGAATCAGATTTATTTCAATCCACAAACCCCACCTTGTTTGCTTCAGTCATATAGATTTACATCACATATTCTTAGAGCAACTTGATTTATGGTGGCTGGTATAGTAAGTCAAGTTACTCTATACTATCAGGACTTGAAACACTTCATAAAACGCAGTATTCTTACATGATAAAAAGCAGCAGGATTCTTTGCAAACCCCGCTGCCTCTGATTTCTCTTTTTATATGTTATGAATGGTCTACGGGCGATACATGGTATAAGGTGACGAGAGTGCAGTCCACACGTTTTGCCATCTTCAAAATCAATAAGTTCTAAAACAGCATCGTAATCAGTTTCCTGCATCATCCTGCATCAATTGTAAATATTCATTTGCATCTTCATACTCAGGTATTAATCCCAAATTTTCTCTTGCTGTTACATAATCGCCTGCATTGTACGCATCAACACCTATGGTATAAAGCATCTCCATCAACTCGTCTTTCATCTCCATGCTGTCCGCATAATCGCCCAAATCCGTATAAATTTCATATGCAGACGCATATTCTTCGTCTATCTCCATTTGCCCAGCCTGACGATACTTCGTTTCAGTAATCATTTCCTGTGAATCTTTAAAATCTCCCAAAGCCTCAAAGGCACTGATTGCGTCCTCATATTTTCCTTGCGTCAATAAATCCATTGCTATATAGTAATCAATTTCATTGTCAATCTCCATCACTGCAACTCTTGGATTATCCTCAAGCGCTTTAAACGCTGCACGTGCCTCTTCAAACTGACCATTATCCAGCA
>JAVXBD010000072.1:0-6915 GCA_036660175.1 Christensenellaceae bacterium
TGATATAAAGAAAATCGCTTCCGTTGCTATTTTTTTAATTTGGAGTAGGAACCTCAATCAGACGGTATACTTTAGCTCCGCAAACTTCGTCCACGCATTCAAAATCAACACCAATTCCATGGTTTTGAAAGAAATACATCTTGATAGCATCTGTATTAGGCGGAGCAATGATATAATAATGATCATTTAAAATCAAATCATCATAAATATTATAAATGCCATATTTTTCTTTTTGGTCATTATAGTAAGGACTGCGAGAGTACCAGCCACCCGTCAAAATATAATTTGTCCATGAATTTGGCTCTGGAACATAAAGAATACTGTGGTCAACCAGCACACCAGAAGGCCCCATATAGACATTTTCGGGGTGCTTTTGCACATATTCGTGAATGGCTATATCTGTTGCAATATCCGACTGTGTGGTGCGATTGATTTTTGTCGCATTGTAGCTGCTTGCAGCAGACAAATTCAAAAATAAGAATAAACAGCCTACGGTAAGCGCAATTGCTGTAAAGGCACGATAGGCACGGGGGGCGCATTCTTTTAAATGAGCAAGCGAAGTACTTAAATGACGTGGATTGATTAGTACAAGCAAAAGAACTGCCGCAATAAAATAATGCGGATAGACAACACGAAACTCAGGGCGCTTCATCAGTACAAATAGCAGATGAAACAAAAACGGCATACATACAAGTGCAATTGCCAAGAATTTTTGCCGATTCATAAACATCACAAGTATAAACGCAATCAACATAAAGAGAATGGCATAAACCGTTTCAGGGGTGCGCAGACCGCCAGCAAGCTGCAAAAATGCGGTGTATGGATCGGCGGAATATTTATTTGGAGCACGTGCATCGGTGATGATTTTTAAGTTCTCGGTGGTGTACTGCCTACCCTCTGGATACATAAAAAGATTATACATAATATAATCATTAGAGGACCATTTTGCCTCGTCATAGGCTTCTCTGTAATCGTTGTAGTGAATCAGCCCAAAATCCGCAAATTCTGTACGAACTTTGTTAAACGCAGTGTATTCCTTTAATTCTTCGTCACTATTGCAAAAGGCATGGTTTACAAAAACAGCACCCATACACAAAAGCAGCGAAAGGGCGATTAAAATGACCGATTTCAGTGCTTTTTTCTTATGAATGACGAGTATGGTAAGTGAAAAACCAATTAGAATCAAGGCAAGTGTTGCAAGTACGCTGGTGCGTATCAGTGCGACAATGAGTGCATAAAGCACACCAAACACATAACAGGTAATACGCTTTTTCTTATCGTCAGTAAAAAATCCGTAAAAAAAGCTTATGCAGGAAACAGTGACACACGCATAAGCGATCATGGTATAAGTGAAGTTGCTTAAAAATACACAGCCAAAAATGGAGGTGACAAGCAAAACAAGAAGAAGTCCCCATTTTTTGCCGAATTTATCAAGCAAAATAGCATCAATGATTGTAAAAGAAGACATGAGTATCACAAGCATGATGATACCATACCAGTTGATGCTCGGAATAACTGTATACATCCATGAAATGATTTTGCCAAGAATGATGTTAATGTATACACCAAATCCCGTTGGTTCTCCAAAGCCGCCTGCAAGAAACAGATTGATGAAATAATCGTCATTGATGCAAAAATCAATGGTTGAAACGCAGCTATAAACAAAGACAAAAACGATGTTGATGAGTAAACTTAAAAGAATATAAAACCAAAATCGCCGATAGGGTGTTTTTGAACAACCGCGTAACAGATGCTGTATTTTGTTTTTTGCAGGTGAAATAAAATCATGATTCATTATCATTCCCCGACATACAAATTTTGTTTCAACGATATTTCGCAAAAAGATGAGTGCCAAGCTCCATAGAAGAATAAATTTAGTTTGTAAGTTGAAACAGGTAATCTCTATTAAAAATTTAACATTTTGAGCCTGATATGTCAAGTCATATGACAGAATGGTTGGCTTTATGAGAGAGATAATAAATAGCAAATTGCATTGTAACCTATCGGTATTGATGATAAAATAAAAGTGTTTCATAAAACAACGATAAACAATATATAAGGTAGGTAAAAAAATGGCTTTGGTAAACATGAACGAAATGCTGCAAAAAGCGAAAAAGGGAAAGTATGCAGTTGCAAATTTTGATGTATTTAATGTAGAGATGCTTTGTGGTGTGCTGAATGCGGCACAGCAGAAAAATTCTCCTGTGATTTTGGCATATGCAGAGGTTTTTGAACCGCTGATGAAATTGGAACTGTTTGCAAAAATGGCAATTGCCTGTGCAAAAGACGCAAGTGTACCCGTTTGTCTGCACCTTGACCATGCAAGAGGAATTGAGTTTATCAAAAAGGCAGTAGACAATGGATTTACTTCTGTGATGATTGATGCTTCGGATAAAAGCTTTGCGCAAAACGTTGCGGCAACAAAAGAAGTTGTGGCACTGTGTGCGCCTAAAAATATTTCTGTTGAGTCTGAGCTTGGACACGTTGGCGGACTGGAAGGATACGAAACGGGATATGGAGATGAGATGACGTATACGCAGGTTGCTGAGGCGGCTGAATTTATAAAGCAAACAGGCATTGATGCGCTTGCGGTATCCATCGGTACGGTGCATGGTGTATATAAAAGCGAGCCAAAACTCAATCTTCAAAGATTGCAGGAATTGTGTGCGGCACTCAGTGTTCCGCTTGTGATGCACGGTGGTTCAGGCTTAAGCGAGGACGATTTTAGAAATGCTGTGAAGTTTGGCATCACCAAAACAAACATCTTTACAGATTTAACCATTGCTGCTCAAAACTGTATCAACCATCATTTATTATATTTTGATCAGTGTATGGCAATCGAACAAGCGGTGTGCAATGAAGCAATCAAAAAATTAGAGCTGTTTAGCTCTGTTGGAAAAGCATAAAGAGAAGGGATATTCCCTCCTCTCTTTTCTAAAGATTTAATATAAAACGATTCCTGTATTGGTGACGGTGTTCTTGCCATGGATATAGTCAAGACCTGCGGCACTGCATAACTCTGAAACATTGATGCCGCACGCCTCCACAGAGGTGTTACGTAAATCTGGGTGTGCGCATGGAGCAGTGGGATAGGTGCAGGTTTCGCACAGCGAACAGCCGCCGCCGCCAAGCACCCACGCATATGGGAAGGCTTTTCTTGCTTTGGTGGAAATCAGTAAAAAGTTTTTACCAGCAGCAAGCATGCCTTCATAGTCAAAAGAATCTTCAAGCGGTGTGATAAACTGATAGACAATGCCATTTTGATAGCTTTGTATTTTTTGCTGTAATTCGCTGATTTGTCCACATCCGGGCGGACAGCCCCAGTTCTTTGCATAGTTTCCGCATGAGTTTGCGGCACAAAGATCACGTACTTCTTGATAAAAATGAATTTTATCAGGAGAAAGCGGAGCGGTGTGCATAGCTCCAAATTCTATTAAAGATTTTTCTATTTCGTTCATGGCGATAAGCTCCCCCCATTCTATTTTTATCAATGATACCGCTTTTGACAAAATAACGATAGTAGAATCAAGCTATTTTTTGTAAATAAATCAACAGGAAAAAAGAATAATTGCAGTAAAAGATTTTATAGTAGACAAAAACGATACAGAAAAATACATCTGTCGGAGGATATGGGAAATGACTAAACAAATCAAAGAAATACTTTCAAAAATGAGTTTAGAGCAAAAAGCGAGTTTATGTTCGGGTGCAGACGCATGGAATACTCACGCAATAGAATCGGCAGGTATCCCATCGGTATTGATGACAGATGGACCACACGGTTTGCGCAAACAATATGATGAAAAAACGGCAATGTTTGAACATTCTATGCCTGCAACGTGTTTTCCAGCGGCGGCATCAACTGCCTGCTCGTGGGATAGGCAGCTCTTAAAAGAAATGGGAACGGCTTTTGGAAAAGAGGCGGCAGACCAAGGGGTTCAGCTTGTCTTAGGGCCTGGTGTCAATACGAAACGCTCTCCTTTGTGCGGACGAAATTTTGAGTATTTTTCTGAAGATCCTGTTCTTGCAGGAGAGCTTGCGGCAGGCTTGATTGAGGGCATTCAAAGCACAGGAACGGGTGCGTGCATCAAGCATTTTGTAGCAAACAATCGGGAATCCTTTCGCATGGTGTCCAATTCTATGATAGATGAACGTGCATTGCACGAGGTATATCTGGCAGGATTCGAGCGTGCCATCAAAAAATCAAAGCCATTTGCAGTCATGAGTGCGTACAATATGCTAAATGGTGTATATTGCGGAGAAAACAAAGAACTCATTCATGATATTTTGCGGCAGGAATGGGGATATGATGGGGTTGTTATATCGGATTGGGGTGCGGTTTATAATCGAGAAAGAGGAATAGCGGCAGGAATGGACATTGAGATGCCGTATTCTGGTGAGGAAAACACAGAACGAATTATAAAAAGTGTGCAGAACAAAACGCTTGACGAGCAGGACCTTGACGATTGTGTGATGCGGATTTTAAAGTTTGTTTTTCGATGTAAAGAGCAGAAACCTGATTCGACGTTTTCAATGCAGAATAACCATGATACGGCACGCAAGGTGGCACAGGGCAGTGTTGTTTTATTAAAAAACGAGAACGTACTGCCGCTTAAAAAAGGCATGAAAGTGGCACTGATAGGCGAGTTTGCAAAAAATCCACGCTATCAAGGTGCGGGAAGCTCTATGATTAACCCCTCTCAATTGGAAAATATTGCGGAGGAATTTAAAAAGCAGGGTATTGATTTTGTGTATGCACAAGGATATGAAACGAAGCAGGACGAACCCAATGAAAAGCTGATTTTGCAGGCACAATTGTTTGCAGAGCAGTCTGATGTTGCGGTGATTGTTGCAGGATTGCCGCCACGATATGAGATGGAAGGCATCGACAGAGAGCATATGAATATGCCCAACAATCAAAACGAGCTGATTGCACGAATTGCAAAAAACAAACCGACGATTGTACTGCTGTGTACGGGTGCGCCCGTGCTGATGCCATGGCTTGATGATGTTGCAGGACTTGTGCATTGCTATCTTGGCGGGCAGGCAGGTGCAAGTGCCGTAACAAGCATCTTGACAGGAGAGGTAAACCCCAGCGGCAAATTGGCAGAAACATATCCCATGCGGTTGGAGGATAATCCGTCTTACTGCTTTTTTAACGATGACAGACACAATGTGGAGTATCGTGAGAGCATCTATGTGGGCTATAAATATTATCAGGCAACAGGTAAAAAAGTGCTGTTTCCGTTTGGATTTGGGCTTTCGTATACCACCTTTGCCTATTCGGATTTGAAGCTCTCACAGGAAACTTTTATAGAAACACTCAACGTAAGTGTCGCTGTAAAAAACACAGGAAAGCGTGCAGGGGCAGAGGTGGTACAGCTGTATGTTGGCAGAAAAGGACAGCCAGAGAAAAAATTGGTGGGCTTTGAAAAAGTTTTTCTGGAATCAACCGAGCAAAAGACAGTACAATTTGAGCTTGGCGCAAGGGACTTTTCATTTTATGAAAAAGGTTGGAAGCTATACGAAGATGCACAAATTTTTGTAGGTTCATCTTGTGAGGATTTAAAGCTTTCGGCAGACATAACGATACCAAACGGAAATACAGTGCCTGACTATCCGCCTTGTGCAGATGGACATTGGGATACTGATGCGTTTCACAAGTTGTTTGAAAAAATGCCGCTTATCTCGTTTAGTACGCATCCTCTTACAGTGAATGCAACGCTTACGGATTTTGAGGCAACACCAATCGGGCGCTTTGTAAGAGGCTTTGTTAAGAAATTTGCAAAAAAATTTATTCCTACTGATAGTGAAGCAGGACAGGAAATCATGCTTCAATTATTAGAAGAAAATCCAATGCGTGCGATGGTATCCTTGTCTGGCGGAATGTTTACTTATGGAATGTCACGTGGGGTACTGATGATTGTAAACGGAAATATTCTGATGGGGATTTTGGCACTGTTTATAGCAAATAGAAAGCGTAAAAAGCAAACCAAAAAAAAATAACAGACACAATAAAATAAAAAGCAAAACGCTACTGTATCGGAAATCATCAATCATACGGTAGCGTTTTTTGTATGCAGTCAACCATGCAATAATCAAGCTGTACCATTTTTTTGGAGGAAAGAATCCCTTAAGGCAGAGGAAATTGCCGCAAATATTACGAAAGTATTAAAAAATAGTTAAGAATTTACTGGACATTTCTTGAGGAATGCGGTATAATTTCAATTAAACTCGTAATAAATGATGATTCGATATAGCAGTCGTTTTATCTGACAGACAAAAATAAAAGCAAATTTTCTGAAAATAAGGAGTTCTAATGAAAAATCCAATTTCTATAATACTAGCAAAATTCAACCAAAAAAAGGAAATGAAAACAACAAAACCTATACCATCACGTACCGTACAAAAACATAAACAACAAAAAAGAAAACATATCATCGTGGTAACGGCAGCGATTTTAGTGGCAGTCTTTGTTCCAGTGATGATTACCACAGCGGCATATGGCAGCCAGATAAAACAGCCTGAGCAAGTTACAGCACAAGCGGCAGTGCCAACAGCACAGCCAACGGCAACGGCACAACCAACGGCGACACCGGCAGTACAGCCAGCAATACCGCAGGGACAGGCAGAACTTGCAGTGGAAGCGGCACTGATAGACGATACACAAACAGCGACTTCTAACAACATTGTTGCACAGCCAACACCATCGGCATCGGCATCACCAAGCGCACAGCCAACAGCGGTAGCATCACCACAGCCATCAACATCACCAAGCGCACAGCCAACAGCGGCAACATCACCAAGCGCACAGCCAACAGCGGCAGTATCGCCAAGCGCACAGCCAACAGCGGTAGTATCGCCAAGCGCACAGCCAACAGCGGCAGTATCACCAAGCGCACAGCCAACAGCGGCAGT
>JAVXBD010000073.1:0-6886 GCA_036660175.1 Christensenellaceae bacterium
CCTCGCTTAAGTTAATATCAAAACTTATTCCTGGTGCAAACAACACCGCCGCACCAGTCACGCTAAGCGTCGTAATCATCACATAACTAAGTAAATAAAGTCCAATGATGTGCTGTGCGCTTACCGCAATGTCGTTTTTCTTGCAAAGATACCACACCACTAACTGAAAGGCCACAAAGCACGGCAGCATACACACATAAAACTGTGTAGCCTCAACCAAATAACCCATTCATCTTTCCCCTTTTTTGCTTTTCTATTAGTATAACAACTATTTCTTAAGGAAAACATCCTAATTTTTTAATCTTTTCTGAAACATATAAGGTGACGAGAGTGCAATCCACACGTTTCTCGCTTGCCCGCACTGCTTCTTTACCCCTATACGTTTGCAGGGTATGCTTAAAGCTTCGCTGTTTTAATAAAATAAAAAAACGGCTGCACAGTTCTGTTATACTGTACAGCCGTTATGTTGTTATGCTATTTACTTGCCGCAATAAGCGCCTTGTCGTATTTCTGTTTGCATTTTTCAATATTAAATAATTCTTCTACATCTTGTCTTGCTTTTTGGCCCATGCGGATTCTTGCATCATTTCCACGTGCCAGCTCTACCATACAGGTACTTGCCGCATCTGTATTGTTGACTTTGACAAGATAACCCGTCACACCATTTAAGATATATTCGCTTGCGCCAACCGTATCAGAGGATATAACTGCAACGCCGCATGCCATAGATTCCACACCGCACACACCAAATGCTTCCGCACTTCCCATTTGAATAATAGCGTCCATACTGTTTATTACATCTGGCATATCCTGCGTTTTGATATGTCCCAAAAATTCTACTTTGTCTGCAATACCCATATCCTGTACTTTTTGCTTTAGACCTGCAAGCAACGTTCCATCACCTGCAATTTTAAGTGTTGCATCTTTTACAGACTGCTGTAAAAACTTTGAAAATGCGTCTATCGTAAGATCTACTCTGTTTACATATTCCAAAGGTTTGATAGAACCAAATACAATCTTATCTGCATCCTTAGGCACTTCTTTATGGATAAACTTTTCCATATCCACACCAAACGGTGCAACAAAATACTGTTTCTCTTTTTTAAAAATGGATTTTACACGTGTAATCACATTTGGAGCTGCCGCAAGCACTGCATTTGCATGCTTGATACTTTTGAGAATCAAACCTTTTTTGCCGTAATCCACACTTGCATAGACATCTGGCCCAAGTACCGTCAGCAGCACGTGTGCCGCCTTTGCCTTTGCTGCCAAATATCCATAGTTTGCCGCATCTATCGCATTCACCACATCAAAATTTTCCGCATTCAAATACGAATTTAACTGTGCTGCATTTTTTTTGCAGCCATTTTGTGTTTGCGCATAAGGCAAGTATACGACTTTTACTTTGTCACTCATCTCGTTTTGCTCGTCTTTATGATCGGGCATAGAATAAACGGTTACATCATTATCCTGTACAAACACGTTTGCCCATTTTACAGTATGCGGGCTGTTCGCCGCTGCTAAAAATGCAATTTTCATCATTTCTACCTCACCATTCTTATTTAGAATTTCATCGTTATCAATCTTGCGATTGCCTTTTGTGTATTTTCTTTGGTATTGAAAGCTGTTAGGCGAAAATATCCCTCGCCTGCACTGCCAAAACCACTTCCGGGCGTACCCACAATGTCCGCCTCGTGTAAGAGCTTGTCGAAAAATTCCCAGCTTGTCATGTTGTTTGGTGTTTTAAGCCACACATAGGGAGAATTGGTGCCGCCATAAGCCGCAATTCCAATGCTCTTTAGTCCCTCTTTGATGATTGCCGCATTCTGCAAATATTCTGCAATCGTCTGCTCAATCTGCTTTTTTCCCTCTGGTGTATATACCGCCTGCGCACCTCTTTGCACCATATATGAAACGCCGTTGAATTTAGTCGTATGTCTGCGTACCCAAAGTGCGTTTAGGCTCACATCTTGTCCGTCTTTGCCCTTGCCCATAAGCTCTTTTGGTACAACCGTATAGGCACATCTCGTCCCTGTAAAACCTGCTGTTTTTGAGAAACTGCGAAATTCAATCGCACACGTTTTTGCGCCCTCTATTTCATAAATACTATGCGGTACGTTTTCGTCCGTAATAAATCGTTCATATGCCGCATCAAATAAAATCAGTGCGCCGTTTTTATTTGCCCAGTCCACCCAAACTTTCAGCTGGTCTTTTGTAAGCGTTGTGCCTGTTGGATTGTTTGGCGAGCATAAATACATCACGTCCACATGTGTCTGTGGCAAGGGCGGCACAAAGCCGTTTTCCACAACCGTTGGAAGATATGTGATGTCTGTGTACTGTCCTGTTTCCTCATCAAATTCACCCGAGCGTCCTGCCATCACGTTGGTATCCACATATACAGGATAAACAGGATTGGTCACCGCAATTTTTGCGTCTGCGCTCAATATTTCCTGTATGTTTCCTGTATCACACTTAGCACCGTCCGAAACAAAGATTTCGTCAGCACCAATTTGCACACCACGTACGGCATAATCTCCGTCTTTGATTGCCTCTCTTAAAAAAGCATAGCCCTGCTCTGGCCCATACCCCATAAACGTCTTTGCATCAGCCATTTCTTTGGTTGCCGCTTCAATGGCTTCTATTACGGCAGGTACAAGCGGACGTGTGACGTCACCGATTCCCAAACGAATAATCTCTTTATTTGGATTTTTTGCTGTATACTCGTTTACTCTGCGTGCAATCTCCGAAAAAAGATAGCTTCCCTGCAGTCTTGAAAAATTCTCGTTTACTTTAAACATCTTTCGCCGTTCTCCTAAATCTTGATAAATGAATTTTATTTCGTCATTCTATACAGTATTATTGTATACTATTTATAGTAGAAAACTCAACTACTTTATGATAAAAATAAAATATCGCTTTCACATAACGTTTAAACAGTTTATAATAGTATCAAATAATCAAATAAAAGCGAGGGGAAAAAGATGTCAAACTATTTAATTGCGCATGATTTAGGCACTTCAGGAAACAAGGCAACACTTTTTACTACAGATGGTGAATACTTAAAGAGTACAGTTGTTGCGTATTCTACACACTTTTTTAACGGGAACTGGGCAGAGCAAAATCCACAGGACTGGTATACCGCCGTCTGTGATTCCACCAAAAACCTTATGCAGGGATTGGACGTGAAGAAAGTTGCCGCCATTTCTTTTAGTGGACAAATGATGGGATGCCTATGCGTTGATAAAAATGGCACTCCTTTAAAAGAACATATTATTTGGGCGGATATGCGTGCAGTTGCTCAGCAGAAACAGCTTCAGTCAAAAATAGATATGCGTGAGTTTTACCAAATTACAGGACACCGTATTGGCGCATCTTATACGCTGCCAAAACTGTTATGGATTAAGCAAAACGAACCTGAAATTTATCAGAAAACAGCAAAGGTTTTAAATGCCAAAGATTATATCGTATATAAAATGACAGGAAATATGGTGACTGATTATTCTGATGCTTCTGGCACAAATGCCTTTGATCTTAATACTTTTCAATGGTCAGAAAAAATATTAGATGCAGTAGATGTGGATATGGATTTATTTCCTGCCGCCGTACCCTCCACGCATATTGCGGGAGAGCTTTGTGCAGATGTTGCATACGACTGTGGGCTTGTGGCAGGCATACCCGTTGTTATAGGTGCGGGTGACGGCACTGCTGCTGGCGTGGGTGCTGGCTCTGTTCGAGAGGGTGTTACCTATAATTGCTTGGGTTCTTCTTCGTGGATTGCCACCACTGCAAAAAAACCACTGTTTGATGAAAAAATGCGTATCTTCAACTTTGCACACGCTGTTCCTAATATGATTATTCCATGTGGTACTATGCAAACCGCTGGGAATGCTTATGCGTGGATGAAAAAAGTGCTATGCCAGCATGAGAACTTTGTTTCCAAAAAAGAAGGGGTCAGTAGCTATGATCTCATCAACGAGCAAATTGCACAAACGCAAGTTGGTTCAAACGGACTGTTCTTTTTACCATATTTATTGGGTGAGCGTACACCACGCTGGAATCCAGATGCAAAAGGTGCTTTTATCGGTCTTGAGATGGAGCATACGCACGCAGATATGCTGCGCAGTGTTGTGGAGGGTGTAGGCATGAATCTGAAGCTGATTTTAGATATTTTCCTTGAACAAATAAAAATCAGCGATATAACCATCGTGGGTGGTCTTGCAAAATCCGCTGTCTGCACACAAATTTTTGCCGATATTTTTGGTGTGAATTTATTGCCTCTTAATCATCTGGAAGAAGCAACCTCTATTGGTGCGGCTGTTTGTGCGGGTGTTGGTGTGGGCGAACTTAAGGACTTTAATGAAGTCGATAAATTTGTACACACAGTGGGCAGTTTTTCTCCAAACATAAAAAATCACACGCACTATCAAAAAATGTTGAAAGTTTTTGATCAGTCGTATGATGCTTTGGTGGGTGTCTATGAAGAACTTGCAGCATTAAAGGAATAAAAGGGAAATACACTTTTTTTAGTATGAAAACCCCCTACAAGTTTTTGAACTGTGGGGGGTTTTTATCTTACACATTAAATTTAAAAAGCACTACATCTCCGTCTTGAAACACGTATTCTTTGCCCTCTTGGCGAATCAGTCCTTTTTCTTTGGCAAGCTGCATATTCCCGTCAAGCTCTTTTAGTGTATCAAATGCAATCACCTCTGCTTTGATAAACCCACGCTCAAAATCGGTGTGAATCTTTCCTGCCGCCTGTGGCGCTTTGGTGCCTTTTTGGATTGTCCATGCACGCACTTCGTCCGATCCAGAGGTTAAAAAGCTGATGAGTCCAAGCAGAGCATACGATTTTTTAACCAGCTTTGAAAGACCAGATTCTCCAATGCCCAGCTCTTCAATAAACAGCTGTTTTTCTTCCATACTCAATGCCGAAAGCTCTTCTTCCACTTTCGCACAAATGGTAACCACATCAGACTGATGCTCTTTGGCATATCCAAAAAGCGGCTGTAACACCAAAAGATCATCGCTGCCCACCTGATCTTCTGCAATATTTCCCACATATATAATCGGTTTATCTGTCAATAAGAACAGGTTTTTAACAATCTCACGCTGTTCATCAGTTAACGCTAAATTACGAACAAAATTTCCTTTTTCCAACTCATCTATTATGATTTGATACAGCTCAGCCTCAACTGCATGCTGTTTGTCACCAGTTTTCTTAAGCTTTAAGGATTTATCCAATCGCTTTTGCACCGTTT
Organism: Christensenellaceae bacterium; assembly: GCA_036660175.1. Classification (GTDB taxonomy): domain Bacteria; phylum Bacillota; class Clostridia; order Christensenellales; family Christensenellaceae; genus Christensenella. The sequence goes on from JAVXBD010000073.1 coordinate 5,262, forward strand.
CCATATCCGCAAAAATCAATTCATAGTTAATGGTTGTGATGTCACGCAGTGGGTCAATCCCGCCATCGACGTGTGTGATATTATCATCTTCAAAGCAGCGTACCACTTCGATAATCGCATCACATTCACGAATATGAGATAAAAACTTATTTCCCAATCCCTCACCTTTGCTAGCGCCTTTTACAAGCCCCGCAATATCCACAAACTCTATTTGTGCAGGTGTGAACTTATGTGGATGATAAATCTCCGCCAAATAATCAAGACGGCTGTCTGGCACACTTACCACACCGCAGTTTGGCTCTATCGTACAAAATGGATAATTGGCACACTGTGCCCCTGCCTGTGTAAGTGCATTAAAAAGCGTGCTTTTACCCACATTCGGCAGTCCGACAACTCCTAATTTCATTATTTCTCATTCTCCAATCATTCAAATATAACTACCTCATTATACGTGGTCATACGGTTTTTTTCAAGTAGGCACACTTATTTTAAAAATCTTACGTTTTTGAAATGGTATTTTTAAAATAATCATGCTATAATTTTAATAGAAAAATCGAAATATTCGCAAGCTGAGGTAACAATATGAACATTTTACAATCTATTATTTTAGGTATCGTACAAGGATTTACAGAGTTTTTACCAGTTTCAAGCTCAGGACATTTGGTTCTTTTCCAAAATATTTTCGGTATCACCGAAGTGCCGCTTTTTTATGATATTATGCTTCATGTAGGCACACTTGTTGCAGTGGTGATCGTATTGTGGGTAGAAATCAAAGGGCTGATTTGTCACCCAGTCAAAAACAAACTAGGCATGCTGATCTTGGCAACCGTTCCTGCTGTTGTGGCAACGCTCTTTTTAGGCGATTTCTTTGTAGATGCCTACAGCGGACAATATCTGGCATATGGATTTTTTGGCACAGCAATTATTCTGACCGTTTCAGAACTAATTGCACGGCGCATTGAGGCGAAAAAATCCCATGTTGCACTGCCCAGTGCAATGGTGATGGGCGTCATGCAGGCAGTCGCAATTCTTCCTGGTGTTTCTCGTTCTGGCTCTACCATCTCTGGCGGACTTTTTATGGGCATTGATAGAACAAAAGCTGCAAGATTTGCGTTTTTGATGTCGATTCCTGCGATACTTGGCTCGGTCGTTTTTGGTGCAAAAGACGTAGTGGAAAATGGCATGGGAGATGTATCCATTTTATCAGTGGTCATTGGTACGATTGTGGCGGCGGTATGCGGATTCATTGCAATCAAATTTATGTTAAACATGATTAGCAAAATGAAACTGTATGGTTTTGCTATTTATGTGGCGGCTCTTGGAGCTTTTGTACTCCTCGACCAAACAGTGTTTCATCTGATTTTTGCTTAGAGCAACTTGAAAGGCAATGTCGAAGTGGACATTAAAGTCAAGTGTATTAAAGCTGCTCTCACACAAGAACAGGTTGCGGAGAAAATCGGAACTACAGGTCAGTATGTGAACCGTGTTATCAAGAAAAAGGACGGTTTTCTTAACAAGACTTTCGTTCAGATTATGGAGAAACTTGGGTACGATATAGAGTTGACGTATGTCAAGAGGGAGGGCTGAGTATGGCACGAAAACGAGGATTGCTGTCCATTTTACTT
>JAVXBD010000074.1:0-6659 GCA_036660175.1 Christensenellaceae bacterium
GAATATCTTTCGTCACTACGCTGCCCGCACCAATCATACTGCCTGCACCAATTGTAACACCAGGACACAGGATCGCACCGCCGCCAATCCACACATCGTCTTCAATCGTAATCGGCGCACCCAATCCCTCATGATTTCTTCTGTTCTCTGGTTCAACTGGGTGTGCCGCCGCATATAGTTGCACATTTGGTGCAATCAGCACGTTATCGCCAATGCGTATATCGCAAACATCTAAAAAGTAGCATCCATAATTGATAAACACATTGTTGCCCGCATAAATATTTGCACCATAGTCACTCATAAAAGGCTGTTTCACTGTTATTTTTCCATCAGTATGAATCAGATGCCTAATGCGTTGGTCCATTTTCTCCGTATCCAGCGGATCTATATCATTATACTCTCTGCACAGTTTCATAGACCGTGCATGTGCCGCCACCAATTCTTCATCAGGAATATAGTAGACCTCACCATTTAACATTTTTTCTTTTTCAGTCATTCAATTCTTCCTTTGCCTCATCTGCTGTTACATTTTCTTCTGTTTCAACCGTTTCTTCTTCTTCTGTTTCTCCGACTTTTGCAACGCAGACAACCTTTGTTTCATCGTCCACACGCATCACACGCACCCCTTGGGTAGAGCGTCCAATCAGCGAAATTCCCTCCACCGCCATACGAATAACCACTCCAGCATCGTTAATCAGCATAATATCTTCGCTTCCATCAACCATCTTAAGCCCGCACATCAATCCTGTTTTTTCCGTAATATTCATGCACTTAAGCCCGATACCGCCACGTGTTTGCATTCTATATTCTTCTATATTCGTCCGCTTTCCATATCCGTTTTCTGTTACAACCAGTACTTGCTTTTCGTCTTCTGCTATACACGCATCAACAACGCTGTCGCCCTCACGCAGCTTAATCGCACGTACACCCGTAGATACTCTGCCCATCGGACGTGCATCTGCCTCGTTAAAGATAATCGACATACCATCACGTGTTCCTACTAAAATGTTTTGTGTGCCATCTGTTTCCATAACCGCAATCAGCTCGTCATCTTCACGCAAATTCACCGCACGCAGTCCATTTTGACGAATATTTGCATATTCTGCAAACGGTGTTTTTTTAATAACGCCCTCTTTGGTGATCACCACAAGATTTGCATTTTTCTCAAGTTCTGATTCTATCGGGAATACCGCCGATATTTTCTCGTCAGGATCTAAATTGAGCAGATTGACAATCGCCGTACCTTTTGCGGTTCTGCCCGATTCTGGAATCTGATAACATTTTTTCATATACACTTTGCCCTTATTTGTAAAGAACAATAGCTGACTGTGTGTAGATGTTACAAATACCTGCTCTGCAAAATCTTCCTCACGTGTGGACATTGCATTCACGCCTCTGCCACCACGTTTTTGCGCACGATAGGTTTCCAGATTAATCCGCTTTACATAACCATAGTGCGTCAGCGTCACTACCATATCTTCACGAGCAATCAGTTCGTCTAAATCAATATCGTCCTCATCAAACGTGATTTCCGTTCTGCGTTTGTCTGCATATTTCGCACTGATTTCGGTCAAATCCGTCTTAATAATATCAAGCACCATCTGCGGCGTATTTAATACCAAATTAAAATAATCAATTTTTTCTAAAAGCTCTTTATATTCCGCTTCAATTTTGCCACGTTCTAAGCCTGTCAGCCTTTGCAGACGCATATCTAGTATCGCCTGTGCCTGCACCTCCGAAAGCCCAAAACGTTCAATCAGCGACGTACGTGCATTAAGAGCATCTTGCGAAGCTCTGATTAATTTGACGATTTCGTCGATATTATCAAGCGCAATAATCAGTCCCTCTAAAATGTGCGCTCTCTTTTTTGTTTTTTCAAGGTCAAATTTTGTGCGGCGCACAATGACTTCTTTTTGATGCTCGATATAATATTCCAATATCTGTTTTAAATTCAGCACACGAGGTGCGGCGTCCACCAGTGCAATCATAATCACACCAAAGGTATCCTGCATTTGCGTATGCTTATATAATCTGTTTAAGACCACGTTTGCATTTGCGCCACGTTTTAGTTCAATTACTACACGCATACCAGATTTATCCGATTCATCACGCAAATCAGATATTCCGTCAATCCGCTTATCGTGTACCATCTCTGCAATTTTTTCAACAAGCGTCGCTTTGTTTACTTGATAAGGCAGTTCGTAAATGATAATTCGTTCTCTGTCCTCTTTGAATTTATCAATCTCCACTTTTGCACGCACACGAATCCTGCCTCTGCCCGTTTTATATGCAGAGCGAATCCCCGAAACACCCATAATAATTCCGCCTGTCGGAAAATCAGGGCCAGGCAAAATATCAATCAGCTCATCAATCGAAATATCTGGATTGTCTATCAGCGCAATGGCTGCATTGATGGTTTCGCCCAAGTTATGCGGCGGAATATTGGTTGCCATACCTACAGCGATACCGCCTGTTCCGTTTACGAGCAGGTTTGGATACCTTGCTGGCAGCACCGACGGCTGCTGTAATGTTTCATCAAAGTTTGGATAAAAATCCACAGTATCTTTATCAATATCTCTTAAAAGCTCCATGGTGATTTTTGCCATCTTTGCTTCTGTATAACGCATTGCAGCGGCGCTATCACCATCAACAGATCCAAAGTTTCCATGTCCGTCCACCAGCATATGACGAATAGAGAAATCCTGTGCCATACGCACCATTGCCTCGTACACTGCGGTATCACCATGCGGATGATACTTACCCAAAACATCGCCAACAATACGCGCACTTTTTCTGTACGGTTTATCAGGATATAAATTAAGCTCGCTCATCGAGTAAAGAATACGTCTGTGTACAGGTTTTAGACCATCTCTTACATCTGGCAGCGCACGATTGATAATAACCGCCATTGCATAGGATATAAAAGACTTCTCCATTTCCTTTTTGATGTCTATCGGTACAATATGTTTTGTGATTTCCAAAATTTCCACCTCGTGTAATTTCTACTGTTTTTTTTAAATATCTAAATCCGCTACCATTTTTGCGTTGTCCTCAATAAACTCACGCCGTGGCTCTACGCTGTCGCCCATCAGCACGCTTACTGTTTCGTCAATTTCTATGACGTTTTCCATGCTTACCTGCAAGAGAATCCTCTTATCTGGATCCATGGTCGTATCCCACAGCTGATCTGCATTCATCTCTCCCAAACCTTTATACCGCTGTATCGTTGCGCCTTCGCCCTCGCCACCCAAATATTCCTGTAGCTGTTCATCGCTATAAAAATAAGTTTCCACTTTGCCCTTTACTGTTTTATAAAGCGGCGGCTGTGCAATATATACATGCCCCGCCTCAATCAGCGGACGCATATAACGATAGAAGAACGTCAGCATCAATATTCTGATATGGCTTCCGTCAACATCGGCATCAGTCATGCAAATAATTTTATGATACCGTAATTTTTCAAGATCAAATTCTTCACCAAATCCTGCGCCAAAAGCGGTAATCATCATGCGGATTTCATTGTTGGCAAGCGCTCTATCTCTTCTTGCTTTTTCAACGTTTAATATTTTCCCACGCAAAGGCAAAATTGCTTGAAAGCGTCTGTTTCTGCCTTGTTTTGCGCTGCCGCCCGCACTATCACCCTCGACAATAAAAATTTCGCATTTGCTGGCATCTCTTTCACTGCAATCGGAAAGTTTTCCGGGCAGTGCCGCACTTTCCAGTGCTGTTTTTCTACGTGTCAGCTCCCGTGCTTTTTTTGCTGCTTCTCTGGCACGCTTTGCCGTCAAGCATTTCTCTATAATGATTCTTGCGGTAGACGGATTTTCTTCAAGAAACGTATTAAGTCCCTCTGAAACCGCACCATCCACAAGCGGACGAATTTCGCTGTTGCCTAATTTTGTTTTTGTCTGCCCCTCAAACTGTGGATCAATCAGTTTTACACTGATGATTGCCGTCAGCCCTTCACGAATATCTTCACCCGATAATGTCGGCTCTGATTCTTTGATAATTTTATATTTTTTTGCATAATCATTCACCACTCGTGTCAGTGCATTTTTAAAACCGTTTAAATGCGATCCACCCTCGTGCGTAGAAATATTGTTTGCAAACGAAAAAATATTTTCGGAATATCCCTCGTTGTACTGCATTGCAATCTCCACAACGCTTGAGCCTTTTTCTGCACAAAAATAAACAGGCTCTTCAAAAATCGGGCTTTTGTTTTTATTTAGGTACTGCACAAACGATTTAATACCGCCCTCATAACAATATTTATGTGTGCGTGGCGGCTCTACTCTTAAATCTTCTAATGTGATGCTGATTCCTCTGTTTAAAAATGCCATTTCCCGAAGACGAATGCGCAAAGTATCGTAATCAAACGTAACATCTTCAAAGATTTCTTTATCTGGCCAAAACTCTATGGTCGTTCCTGTGTTTTCACTTTTTCCGATGGTTTGCAGAGGTGCTGTCGCAATTCCTTTTGAGAACTCCTGCCGAAACAAGCTCCCTTCACGCTCTACGTACGCAACCAATTTTTCTGAAAGCGCATTTACAACCGAAACACCCACGCCATGCAGTCCGCCCGAAACTTTATAACCATCTCCGCCAAACTTTCCGCCTGCATGAAGCATAGTCAGCGCAACTTCAAGTGTAGAAACACCTGCCTGCGGGTGCATACCTGTTGGAATACCTCTTCCGTTATCTTTTACACGAACGCTGCCTTCTTGTGTGATGGTGATGCCTATTTCTGTACAATATCCCGCCATCGCCTCATCTATGGAGTTATCCACAATTTCATAAACCAAGTGGTGAAGCCCTCGTAAATCAGTAGAGCCGATATACATACCCGGTCTTTTTCTGACAGGCTCCAGTCCTTCTAAAATTTGGATTTGACTTTCGTCATAATGTTCTTCGTTGTTTTTTTGCATGGTTTTTCCTCTATCATTCTTTATACTAAGTCTGTTATTTCAATATCGCTTCTTTTAAGCAAAGTCCGTGACGATATGGGTGAAAGATACATGGTTTGTATGCCATTTTCTTGTGTAACCACAATGGATTTTGGCGGTTCTTTTGTGATTGTCGCACGTTTGCATTTTTTAAGAAATTCTTTTGTGTCTTCGTTTTTTTTAGCTTCGCTGTATTCTAATATCATCAGAATATCTTCCGAACGCACAAAAAAATCATTGCCTATATGCAATATCATAAAAAGCCCTCATTTTCTTTGCTTTTTGACGTTTTTTTATATAAAAAATACATCAATCTTATGGTTTTAGTATACCACATTTTGATGTATAAATAAAGCTTTTTGCAGTTTTTGCTTATATTGTATTTTAAAAAAATTGGTTTTTTTGACTTGTGTAGAAAAATGACGTTTTTTTATATTTTTTATCGCACATCATAAACCGATGTGTATCTAAGCTGCTCTTTTTTAAGTACTTTTCTTTTTTCATCACAAAACAGCACCTTTTTTATCATTCGTTTTTTTACTCAATCTTTCTTACAGTGCCTTATTGTGCCTCCTATCACCTCGAATTTTTCCGCTCCGTTTGTTTGTTTTAGTTCTTTTAAATCTGCCGTCGTAATAAAAACCTGAAATTCTTTCAGATAATCCAATAAATTTTGTTTTCTTGCAGGGTCAAGCTCCGAAAAAACATCGTCAAGCAAAAGAATTGGCGTTTGCCCTGTGTTCTGTTCCAAAATTTTTAAGCATGCCGTCTTAACAGCAAGCATAAGCGTTCTTAGCTGTCCTTGTGACGCATATACACGTGCGTCCTTGTCATTGATTGTAAAATCAATATCGTCCCTGTGTGGGCCTGCTGTGCATCCAAACTCGTCCAATTCTTTTTGCACCAGTTTTTGCAGCGTTTCTTTTATGTTATCCACATTTATGGTGGATTTATATGCTATTTTTATTTTTTCTTTGCCGCCCGATAATTCATTATGTGTTTGAGATACCATTTCATTCAGCTTTTTTATGTAAGCCATTCTATTTTTGAGTATCATTTTAATGATTCCCTCAAGCTGTTCGTTATAAGCCTCTATTATTTCTCTTGTGTTTGGCTGATTTCTTTTGCGCAGTGCTGCATTTTTTTCTGCAATAATTTTTGTATATTTTTTTAATGCGTCCACATAAGAAGGACGAATTTTAGATATTTCTGCATCAATAAAAGCCCGACGCAGTGCAGGAGATTCTTTTACTGTTTTTAAATCTTCTGGCGAAAAAACAATCACAAATAAATTTCCCAACAGCTCTTTTAAATTTTTAGCAGGAATGCCGTTTATTTTAATACTCTTTTTTTTGTCTTTTTCAATGATAACTTCAATACTGTTTACTTGTCCATCTTTAAAAAATTCTACACATAAATACGCACCAGCAGTATTAAATTTAATTGTTTTACTATCTGCATTGATACGAAAAGACTTTCCATTCGCACAAATATGGATGGCTTCGAGTAAATTTGTTTTTCCTTGTGCATTTGCACCATAAAAAATATTAATTTTTTCAGAGAAACCATCTATATTTAATTGCTCATAATTTCTAAAATTCAGTAATTTTATTCTTTTTAAATACATGATTCCCTTATATTTTTTATTCTTCTCTTAAGCATATCAGATTCGAACGATACGGTTTTTAAACATAATTTTTCCGCATGGCTGTGTTA
>JAVXBD010000075.1:0-6579 GCA_036660175.1 Christensenellaceae bacterium
TTGCATTTTAAAATCGTGTTTGAAATATACTGAATGGTATATTGATTTAATTCGGAAAGATACTTCCATTTTTTATCGAGATAAACATCTTCAAGAAAGTCCTTAAACTGATGAAAATAGGGCGCTTTTTTATAATACTGCTTAAGCTTTTCATAATGTGCTTTTTGCCAATCAATATTTGGGTTGAGCGTTACATCACTGATGCTTTTATGAATATCATAGCCGCAGGGCAAAGTTAGCCAACGCACTCCGGCATTTGTTTTGATGCGATTTCGGTTGCGCCAATCGTTTTTTGTATATTGAACTTCATCATAAAAAAGAAATAAATCAACAGAATGTATCAGATCAAAAAAACCTTTCCACGGCATATAATTGGACTGATTGACCGCCAATGTCAATGATTTATTTGGGTTGGGTGTTTCTAAATTCACTTTCCTGTAATCTCCTCAATCATTTCGTTATTCAAATATATTTTTTTGGAAACGACCAAAGAACCTTTTCTATTAAGCTCTTTTTCGTATAATCCAAATGCAGAGCCTGGGGTGACGATACCGCCGAATGCTCGTGATTTTGGCAATTTGATACCATTTAGCAGTACTTCAGAAAGCAGGGCACAGTTGGTATTTAATACAAAATAGGTCTTAAACTTACGGCGTGTAACTTTAAAAAGATGCGCACCCAAGTCTTTGATTGCCCATGAATAGTCGTTTATCTCACGGTCGCTTTCCTCTGGCGACCACGGCACACAGTCCTGTAGGAAATCCATTGTGTTTTCTACTACGATTTTCTTTTGCGCCTCATCTAAATCAAGCTTATAACCCATGATGGTTTTGCCTGCACGATCAATGGAAAACTGGATATATTCTTTGCGTGGACAGATAAAAAAGATACCATCAAAAAGCAGACCAAACAGCTTGACTGCTGATTTGGAATGGTCATAATTTCCATAAGAAAGCACATAATCGCCAAAGCCAATATCCACATGTCCAAAGGCACTAGAGGAGCGTTCTGACATATGAACAAAAACTTCAATATCGTCCGTTTTCATTTCCATGCCATCTACATAAACTGCATCGGGATTAATATCAGCCGCTGCTTCAGATTCCAATGCTGTTTTGATTGTTTTTAGTATTTTTTGCGGTAAAAAAGCCTCTAACCACAATGGCAACGGAATGCGAGCACGATCTTTTTTGTCGATAAACGCAAAATCAAGCAGGCTGGAAACGCCCAGCAAGATGAAGTAAATCGGCACTGCCACAGATAAAACAAATGACCATGCAAGCGGAAGCGCCCAGATGAGTATGCCAAACACGATGGAAACAAGCGCAGAAATCAAAGTTAAAAACCACTTTGGCTCTTTGTCAATTTTGTAGGTGTAGGTGATGAGCAGCTTGATAAGCCCCATCAAAATCATCCAGACAGAAAGTGCAATCTCTAAAAGTTTTGTGGTAACGGTGGGGTTAAACACCAAAATCAGACCAACGGCGAGCGTAAGCAGCCCGCTAAGAAGAGAACCCAGTGTGATTTGCAAATCGTTGTGACGATTAAAAAAATAGGCAATGACTTTGATGATGCCATAAACAGCGATGATGATGCCGAGTATAAAAGATACGGTGTCCAAAAATTGATGCGGAATTACAAACAAGACGATTGCTGCCGCAAACAGTAATATCGAAATAATGATTTTAGAAAAGCGTTCCGTATTGGTCATGTTTCCTCCATTCTGTTATGGCTTGCATGCCAAAGTCATTCCTGCGTTGAGTTCGTTTTGTGATGTCGTTTTTTTGCGATAAAAAACAGTATTACCCACAGTGCAAACAGACTAATCAGCACAACAATGCCGCCGATAAAAGGATTTTCTTTGGTGGGCAGTGTAAAAAACGTCGTCGCATTAAGCCGTGTGGAGCTTAGCAGATAAGTGGTATTGGAGTTTACAGCAAGCGATATATAGCCTGTTTCGTCTACAATGAGACCATTTTCGACAAAGGGAACAATATCACTGATTGCATCGTAATAGTAAGGATAAACCGTAGTGCCAGGTGCATAAACATCACCCGTATATACTTTTAAAACAGTACTGGGCGGCAGAGAGGAGTTTTTTGAAAAATCAATATAGATGGCATGTTCGTCGACAGAAGACGCTCTTTTTTTGTTTGCGGGCAGGGTTTGGCTTACTTGCGAATCAAGACTGATGCTTGTCGGGATAAGCGCAGGGTATTTATATCCGTCAACCACAAGCGGTGTTGCAATGGAGTTGCCATTAAAAGAAAGCATATAGGGACGTTCTCCAATAAAATTAAAAATCATGGTTCTGTTTTTACCCACTAATTCGTTTACAACCGTATCTGGAATGACGCTAGGCACAGCCAAAGAAACATAAATATCAGAGGGTACATCAAGCCTGAGTTTTGTGATGAGATCCGCAGTATCTAAGGGTGTTTCCAAAAGATATAGGCGATAATCGTTATAAAGTGCGGGCAGGTTATGACCGCCATTTAAAAATTCTATAAAAGCGGCAGAAACGCTGCCGAAAGATTCGAGCTTAGGGTTTGGGAATTTATAGTTATAGCCACCGCTAAAAAGTGTATCGGTGGTTGCAACGGTAAAGCTGTCGGTGTCACTTATGGGAAGCTCATGCTGATAAATTTCCTTTATGGTAACAACTGGTTTTTGGTTGGCATCGGTGTGCTTTTGTGCAATGACCTCAATACCTGCAACGTGCGGAAAAGCAGTGGCAGACGTATTCATGGCATCTGTAAGCAATTTCTTTAGCTGTGCACCGCTAAGAGTTGTGGTGACAATGTTGCTTTGCACAGGAAAAACATCCTGCAAAAGCTCGGGGGTGATGATGCCAGCAGGAATAGAGGCATGAATCAAATCGCTGTTGATAAGGACAATATCTGCACCAGATTTTTGCTGAATGGCAGTGGTCAGGATATTAGAAAAATTTGTATCGCTATTATGTAAATAGGCAGGTTCACCGTTTAAAAAAACAGGAGTTGAACTGCTGTCGGCAGTTTGCGCAAAAGCCGCAGTCGGCAGCAATAATAAGATGAGCAAAACGATGAGTATACAAGTTTTTGTATGTCGCATGAGATAGCCTCCAATAATAACTTTATTATATCAAACATTTGGCGGATAATCAATTTAATAATGTGAGTTGTTTGTTTTGCTTTTTATTATAAAATAGATGGATTTATTTTGTTTTGCATGATACTATTGAGATAATAACGAATATTAAAAGAAAGTGTGGGACTTTTAAGATGGATGATGAACAAAAAAAAGATGAAATCGTGCAGGAAGAAACACTCATTAAAAAAACCGAAAATGTGCTTGATGTGGTGGACGAACGGACGCACGAAGTAAAGCGTATGGATGATATTTTAAAGCGTATGGAGGGCGTGGAGGCACTGCTTGTTGAGCAGCGTACACATAACAAAAAAATGCGTAAAGCAAGCACATTGCATTCGATTCTGCTGTGCGTTTTTGTGGCGATTTTTGCAGTGGGAATTTTTATGCTGAACGGAATTGTAAGGACTGCCTTATCAAATGTTCCAACGCTGATTGAATCTGCAACACAGTTAGTTGATACGACCGCCAATGATTTGGATGCGGTGCTCAAAGGGATTGAAGCGATTAATTTTAAAGGATTGAACAAAACAATCAATGGAATCGGAAACATCGACTTTGCATCTTTAAACACAAGCATCAATTCCTTGCAGGCGGTGGTAGAGCCGCTTGGAAAAATGATGGGTGGGCTGAGCGGAGTTTTTAAATAATCAATAATCGAGGATAGACAGATGGATTTGACGGAAAAGAGAATAGACGGGCAAACGCTGTATAAGGGCTGTGTGTTTGAAGTGCAAAAAGATACGGTGCAGTTGCCAAATAAAAAAATAAGCGTTCGTGAGGTCGTTAGGCACAACGGCGGTGCGTGCGTGTGCGCAATGGATAGCGAGTACAACGTCTTTTTTGTGCGGCAATTTCGGTATGCGTATAACAAAGAAATATTGGAGATGCCTGCTGGAAAGCTTGAAAAAGACGAAGATGCTTACAGTGCGGCGGTGCGTGAACTGCGTGAAGAAACGGGAATTGCGGCATGTGATATGATTTCGTTGGGAGAGATGTACCCAAGCGTTGGATATACTGACGAGGTAATCAGTATGTATCTTGCGGTCAACTTAACGCAAAGCGAGCAGCAGCTTGACGAGGACGAGTTTGTGAAAATCGAGAAAATACCATTTGAGCAAGCGGTGCAAATGGTGCTTACAGGTGAAATCAAAGATGCGAAAACACAGATTTGTTTGCTAAAAGCGTATTTGATGCTGGACGCCTTGGGCAGAGAACAAACAGTGAAAAAGGAAATATAACCAAAAAACCAGTAAAAGAGGGCGAGCAGATTGCTCTCTTTTTTTGTGTGAAAGTGTCAGATAAAGGATTTTTTGCAGGGCAAGGCGAGCGAGGGTAACACAGCCATGCGGAAAAATTCTGTTTAAAAACCGTATCGTTCGAATCTGATACGCTTACACATTTTGGAATACAATCACAATATGGAAAAACAAAAAATAACGGGAATGGAACGAAAAACAAGGGAGATTTGCACAAAAAGAACTTTCGAGTGTACAAAAGGCAAAAACTGGAACTTGAAAATAATAGGTAATTGCGGCAAATAAAAAATGGTAGTTTTACAAAACAGACCACCACAAAAAAGCAAAATGAGCATGAAAAAAGCCAAACAGCCATTTTTAAACTGTTTGGCTCTTTTATTAAAAAAAGATTTGTTTAGTTGCTGCTTTCGGGACTTGGCGCTGTTGTGGGTGCGGCGCTTTCCTGCACTGCATCTGCCGCTGTTGGCGCATTCATAAAGCGGTATGCAACGTCCTGTCCTCTGATTTCTGCAATCTGCATCATTTGTGTAACCGTAACAAATTTGTATCCTTCTTCTTTCAAAGCCTTGATGATTCTATCGTAGGCATCAACGGTCGTAGCATGAATATCATGCGATAAAACAACTGCCCCATCATACACAGAACCACCGTCAGATGTACCGTTAACCACATGATCATATACAATGTCGGGATTGCGGTTTTCTGTTTTCCAATCGTTCGGATCTACTGACCAAATGACCTGTTCTCTGCCAATCTGTTCTGCAAGTTCTTCTGTCATAGAGCCATAAGGCGGTCGGTCAATCAGCGCACGCAGACCTGTTGCTGCCTGTATGGCATCGTTTGCCTTGCCATACTGATTTTGCATAATATCGTCCAGCGAAAGCTTTTTTAAATCAGCGTGATTCCAGCTGTGCGTACCAATTTCGTTGCCTTCATCATAGGTACGCTTAACAAGCTCAGGGTATTCTGCTACATTTTTACCAACCACAAAAAACGTTGCAACTGCGTCATTTGCCTTTAAAATATCCAAAAGCTTGGGTGTGTTTTCGGGATGAGGACCATCATCAAACGTCAATGCTACAACTTTATCGTTGAGGGGATCAATTCCATCAAGCGATTTTGGCGGCATATACCCGTCCTTTGGCTGAAGCTGTGCAAGTTTACTGGCCAAAGCAGGTGTGGGTACTGGTGTTGGCGCTGGGGTTGGTGTGGGCGCTGGTGTTGGTGCAGGTGTAAGCGTTGCGGTGACAGAGGTAATCGTTGTGGGCGAGGGAGAAATGTCCGATGCACTTACAATTCCGCAGCCTGCCATCACGACGACACCCATCATAATTGCTAAAAATATACTGATAAACTTTATTCTTACTCTCATAGTTAATTCCTTTCAGAGGCATGTATGACTGTTACCGATATTATAATATATGCCTTAAAAATATGCAAACTCTATCTATGATTTAATGATAAACCGTTTTGATGTTTGTAAACCACGATTTCAGTATTTGTAAAACTGTTTTTGGTATGATACTATAGAATATAGTAGTATCTTTTATACTGCTGAGGCTGCATTTTTTTGGATTATTACGATTAAATGCAGGAATCGATAGCTGCTACGGCATAAAAAAGGACAAAAAATGGTGACAAAAAAACAAATCGAAAAACTGAGCGGTATTTTCAAGATGCTGAGTGACGAGGGCAGATTAAAAATCATGCTTGTATTACGCAATACAGAGATGTGCGTAGCGCATATTTGCGAAGCAGTGGGAATGGAGCAATCGTCTGTTTCTCATCAGCTAAAGAATCTAAAGAGCGCACGTTTAATCAAAAGCCGCAAAGACGGAAAAAATGTATTTTATAGCCTTGACGATGAACACGTCATGCACATTATTGACCAAACAATCGAACATATCAACCACAATTAAAAATTGGTTCTAAGTCAAACACTGGCATAAGATAATATAAATAGAGATTACAGACAGTAGAGTTCGTCAAGAATTTTGCTGTTTTTTGTATGTCAGAGGAATGCGATTTTTGAAGTTTTGAGGTGAAGTGGGCGAGGAGGGGAAAAGGAGCGACCGCCCAAAAGGCGAAGCTTTTGCCCTTTAGGGCGAAACAAGCTAAAAGGGCGGGAAAGTGAGAAAAAAACGGGGTCCCCGCACGAGCCCAACGAAGTGGGTCGTGGAGGGGGAGAGGA
>JAVXBD010000076.1:0-6554 GCA_036660175.1 Christensenellaceae bacterium
ACGGAAAAATTCTGTTTGAAAACCGTATCGTTCGAATCTGATATGCTTATGGAACGAGAGGATAAACAGGTATGTTTAATAACAATACGATTGAATTTTCTCATTATGGAATATACAGCGAAAAAGTGAAAAATGAGCTGACCATTGCGCATTTATCGGATTTGCACGAAAAGGAATTTGGTCTGCACAACAAACAGCTTTTTGATAAAGTAGAATCGGTAAACCCAGATTTTATTGCGATGACGGGTGATATTGTGGCACATGAAAAACAAAAGACGTTAAATAGTGATTATACAAAAAGACTTGCAAGAGGACTTTCAAAAATTGCGCCGACCTACTTTGTGACGGGCAACCACGAACGTAAATTTTTCAAACAAATCAAAACGATGTTTGATGAGTATGGTATTATTACCGTCAAAGAGAAAATGCACACCATACTTGTGAAAGAAACAACAATTAACCTGTCGGGTATGGACGATATTTCGTTTGAGGACAGCGATGTGCTAAAATCGGTACTGCCTTTTAAAAAATCGGAGGGGTTCAATGTTTTTTTGGCACACCGACCTGAATATTTTCCTTTGTATATCAACAAAAATATTGATTTGATTTTATGTGGACACACGCACGCAGGGCAAATACGATTTCCGGTAATCGGCAGTTTTGCAATGAGTGGGCAAGGGCTTTTTCCAAAGTATATGCAGGGTGAATTTGTGGAGGGCAACACCACAATGATTATTAGCCGTGGACTTGGATCAAGCGGTTATCCTGCAGTCAGAATCAACAATCCGCCCGAACTTGTGGTGGTAAATGTTGCGCCGCTCTTGCCATAAAAAGACTGGTACGGTATACTATAGAAATAAGAAAAAAGCGGATTGCTTATCAGAAAAGGACTGTTTTTTTGTTGTATAAGGGGCATCCAGCTTTTTCAGATAGCAATAGCAATGGATTTTTACGGAGGAAAAAAATGAAAGAAACATTTGTGACAAAAGAACAGCTTGAAGAAATTGTAAAAAAATATCCGACACCTTTTCATCTGTATGACGAAAAAGGGATTCGTGAAAACGCAAGAAAGATGGTAAAAGCTTTTTCATGGAACAAAGGTTTTAAAGAATATTTTGCGGTGAAGGCAACACCGACACCTGCAATTTTAAACATATTAAAAGAAGAAGGATTTGGTACGGATTGTTCGTCTTATACAGAGCTTTTGATGTCAGAAGCATGTGGCATTACTGGGAAAAACGTGATGTTTTCTTCCAACGTAACACCTGCGCAAGATTTTGTATTGGCAAGAAAATTAGGGGCAATCATCAACCTTGACGATTTTACGCATATAGATTTTTTAAAGGAAGTGGCGGGGATACCAGATACAATCTGTCTGCGGTATAACCCAGGCGGTACATTTGTTGCGGCAAATGGTGTAATGGATAACCCTGGAGATGCCAAATATGGATTTACACGTGATCAAATGCGTGAGGGACTTTTAAAGCTAAAGGGGTTGGGTGTTAAAACATTTGGCATGCATGCTTTTTTGGCAAGCAATACACGTGCAAATGAATATTATCCGACACTTGCAAGGGTGCTTTTTAAGACGGCGATTGAACTTCGGGAAGAAACAGGGGTGCAGTTTTCGTTTATCAATCTTTCGGGCGGGGTAGGGATTCCGTATAAACCGCAAGACAGTGCGGCGGATATTTCTATCATTGGTGCAGAAGTGAAAAAAGCGTTTGATGAAGTTTTAGTGCCTGCTGGTATGGGCGATACTGCGATTTTTACAGAATTGGGCAGGTTTATATTAGGACCGTATGGTGCGCTGATTGCGACTGCTATCCATGAAAAGCATACGCACAAGGAATACATCGGACTTGATGCTTGTGCGGCAAATCTGATGCGCCCAGCAATGTATGGTGCTTATCATCACATTACAGTGATGGGAAAAGAAAACGCTCCTGCCGATCACAAATACGATGTTACGGGCGGGCTTTGTGAGAACAACGACAAGTTTGCAGTAGATAGAATGCTGCCAGAAATAGAAAAAGGCGATTTGATTTATATTCATGATACAGGTGCGCATGGCTTTTCGATGGGATACAACTATAACGGAAAATTGCGCAGTGCAGAAGTACTGCTAAAAGAGGACGGTACAACGCAATTGATTCGTCGTGCGGAAACGCCTCAGGATTATTTTGCAACTTTTGATTTTACTGGTATGTTTGAGTAAAAAAAGAGTTTTAAGTAAAATATTGGAGTAAGACAAGTTATAAAATATCAAAAGATAGATTAGAGGCAGTGGGGTTTGAGAAAAACTTTGCTGCCTTTTTAAAATATAAGAAGAAAAAGAAGCGAATAACTGTGATTGTTGGCAAGGGAGTTAGTGGGTGGCATAAATGATGTGGTTTTTTCGCTGGCGAGTAATGATGAGGGGTTTGTGGGCAGACGAAATAAGGAGAAATGAACAAATGCTTTTTCGCTCCAATGATTATGATTGAACCAAAAAAAGCCTTGCACCATACCCCCAATCACGAAACGTTGGCATCAAGGCTTTTTATTAAGATAGCGATACAATCAAAATCTAATAGAAAGAGTGATTTTGGGCTGTATCAGCGCTGTGAGAATTAAAAGTTTTTTGCACGAACTTGGAAGTATGCCTGAGGATGTGCACATACAGGACAAACTTGTGGTGCTTTTGTGCCATAATAGATATGACCGCAGTTTGCACAATGCCATTCAACTTCTTCTTGTTTTGCAAATACTTTGCCATCTTTTAAATTGGAAAGAAGCGTTAAATAACGGTCTTCATGCTCTTTTTCGATTGCAGCAACAGCCTCAAACAGTGCCGCAATATTATCAAAGCCTTCAGCTTTTGCATCTTTTGCAAAGCCTGCATACATCTCTGTCCACTCAAAATGCTCTCCGCCAGCAGCGTCTGTTAAGTTAAGCTGTGTTGTTGGTATACCGTCGTGTAAAAGCTTAAACCAAATTTTGGCATGTTCTTTTTCGTTGTTTGCCGTTTCTTCAAAAAGCTGTGCAATTTGTACATAGCCTTCATTTTTTGCTTTTGAAGCATAATAAGTGTATTTGTTGCGTGCTTGAGATTCTCCTGCAAATGCTGTTTGTAAGTTTGCTTCTGTTTTTGTTCCTTTTAAACTACTCATTTTAAATTACCTCTTTCATTATATATCATTATATTTATTGATTACAGTTTTTACATAGTCCATAAAAGACAATATTGTGTGAATGAATCTTAAAGCCTGTTTTTTTTGCGATTTCATAATCAAAATCAGGTATATAGTCTTTTGGTATATCCATCATTTTGCCGCAATTTTCGCAAATCATGTGATAGTGTGGACTGAGCATTCCGTCAAAATGATCTTTGCCATTTGGAACGGGTATTTTGAGCAGCAAGCCGTTTTGTGAAAGTTGATTTAAGTTTCGGTATACGGTTGCAAGGCTAAGCTCTGGATGCTCTGGTTTTAAAATAGAAAACACAGTATCTGCTGTTGGATGAATACGATGGGTAAGTACGGTATTCAGTATTAATTCTCTTTGCCTTGAATAAATCAACTCATCCACCTCCTAATCAAGAACAATAACAGTTCTTAATCTTATTATAGCAAAAGAAAATAGAATGTCAACACTTTTTTAATGAAAAACTTTTATTTTTTGAGAAAGGTTGCAGGCAAGCGAAAAACGTGTGGATTGCACTCTCGTCACCTTACGAGATGAATTCTTGTAAAAAAGACGGTGTTATCTCATATAAAACACAAAGATAGCGATATGCAGGATAGGGGGAGGTGTTGTAAATAGATGCCAAAAAAACGGTAAGGGACGTTTTGCTTTTACGAAGGCTAAACTATTTTCACAATTAAATTTTATAGTGGGGCTGATAGGCTTCCAAAACCAAACGATATTAATTTCTCCCGTACTCGTAAAGCGGAGGGTGTGCCTTAAATTGATGGAGAAGATATAGGACAAAATATCCGCACCCAATGCCTAAAAGTGCGCCGCAAAGCACATCTGACGGATAATGTACAAATAAATATACACGTGAAAAAGAAATTAACATTGCGTAAATCGCTGCAGGAATGCGCAGATTCTTTTGTGTTGCATACAGCACGCATAATGCTGCAAAAGAAGAGGTTGCATGACCAGATGGAAAAGAAAAACCATTGGGTGCAGCAATCAAAAGCTGCGTCATACCCAAGGTTTCAAACGGACGAGGGCGCATGACTAACTCTTTTAAAAACACATTTCCGATGATGTAGCACAGCAGAATCGCCAAAGCGAGTGCATAACCACTTTTTCTAGTTTTTTTATTGCAAAAAAGCACAACCGCAGCAATAATCCATAGGATTCCTTTATTGCCAACCAAGGTAATGATGGGCATAAACACGTCAAATACAAGACATTTTAGCCATACAGATGCTGCAAAAAGCATTGACAAATCAAGTTCAAAAAATAGATTCATGTTCACACTCCACTAAGGTTAATAGTCATTAGTATAACTGATTTTTTAGAAGAAAGCACCTAAAACTTTTGATAGAAGTCTAAAAACAGCTTATAAAAAAGAGCATATCCTCAGCGAATATACTCTTTCATATTTAAAAAAATTAGTTTTGTGCTTGCTCTACCGCAACCGCAACCGCAACCGATGCACCGACCATTGGGTTATTGCCCATGCCGATAAGCCCCATCATTTCTACGTGTGCAGGAACAGAAGAAGAACCAGCGAACTGCGCATCACTGTGCATACGTCCCATGGTGTCGGTCATGCCATAAGAAGCAGGACCTGCTGCCATGTTGTCTGGGTGCAGGGTTCTGCCTGTGCCGCCACCAGAAGCTACGGAGAAGTACTTTTTGCCGTTCTCGATGGTCCATTTTTTGTATGTGCCTGCAACAGGGTGTTGGAAACGTGTTGGATTTGTGGAGTTCCCAGTGATGGAAACATCAACATTCTCATGACGCATAACCGCAACACCTTCGCTGACATCATCACAGCCATAACAGCGAACTTTTGCCTTGTCGCCGTTGGAATAAGCTTTGGAATATACGATATTCAGCTTGCCTGCCAAATAATCATAATCGGTTTCTACATAAGTAAAGCCATTGATGCGTGAAATAATCTGTGCAGCATCTTTGCCAAGACCGTTTAAGATAACTTGTAGAGGCTCTTTGCGCACTTGATTGGCTGTTCTAGCAATACCGATTGCACCCTCAGCCGCTGCAAAAGATTCGTGACCAGCAAGAAAACAAAAGCATCTGGTTTGCTCTTCTAAAAGCATAGCTGCTAAGTTTCCGTGACCAAGCCCAACAAGTCTTTGTTCTGCAACAGAACCGGGAATACAAAAAGCTTGTAGCCCGATGCCGATTGCTTCGGCAGCCTCAGAGGCTTTTTTGCAGCCTTTTTTAAGGGCGATGCCTGCGCCGAGTGTATAAGCCCATACAGCGTTATCAAAACAAATATTTTGTACGCCACGCACGATTTTATCTACGTCAATTCCTTTATCCAAAGTAAATTGTTTTACTTCATCAAGAGAAGTGAAGCCGTACTCACTCATGCACTTTTCGATTTGGGCAATTCTTCTTTCATAACTTTCAAATTTAGCCATCTTGCCGCCCTCCTATTCTTTGCGGGGGTCAATATGCTTGACCGCCTCGTCGTATCTTCCATAAGTACCGATATTTTTATCATACGCTGCTTTTGGATCAATGCCGTTTCTGATGTCTTCAAGCATTTTTCCTGTACGTACAAATTTATAACCGATGACTTCGTCGTTTTCATCAATACCGATTTTTAGGATATAACCCTCGGCAAGACTTAAATAACGCACACCTTTTTTGTTGGTGGAAAAGATCGTGCCAACCTGTGAGCATAATCCTTTGCCAAGATCCTCAAGACCTGCACCAATGGGAAGACCGCCCTCGGAGAACGCCGTTTGTGTTCTGCCATATGCGATTTGTAAGAATAACTCTCTCATTGCTGTGTTGATTGCATCACACACAAGGTCAGTATTCAAAGCTTCAAGCAGTGTTTTTCCAACGATTGCCTCGCCTGCCATTGCGGCAGAATGCGTCATGCCTGAGCAGCCGATTGTTTCAACAAGAGCTTCCTCGATGATGCCATCTTTGACATTTAAAGTCAGCTTGCAAGCACCTTGCTGAGGAGCGCACCAGCCTACACCGTGAGTAAGACCGCTAATGTCTGAGATTTGTGTGGATTTAACCCATTTGCCTTCTTCTGGTATGGGAGCGGGACCGTGCTGTGAACCCTTTTTTACGCATACCATTTCTTCTACTTCTTTTGAGTATTGCATGGGGTAATGACCTCCTTTAATTTTTTTAGGTTATCAAACTATTAAACTAAGTTATAACGCATATTATTATACCATAAACAATTAGCGCTTTTAAAGACAAAATTTACAAAAGTTTGATGACTTTAAGTTTTTTATGTCAAAACCTTGTATTTAAAGGGTAAAAATACTATAATAGTTAAGTATATTTTAAAATGTGAATGAATGATAAACGGCTTTTGGACAGTAAAAATCGTATATCATTTA
>JAVXBD010000077.1:0-6032 GCA_036660175.1 Christensenellaceae bacterium
GTTTTGGCAATTTCGACCATCTGTTTTGCTCTGTCAAACGGTGCATTTGCAGGATATTCACAGCCTGTCGCAATCATATATCCGCCGCTTTATTTGCTATATCTTCCGTATGTTTTGGCAATTTCAACCATTTGTTTTGCTCTGTCAAACGGTGCATTTGCAGGATATTCACAGCCTGTCGCAATCATATATCCACCGCCCTTTGCAAAAATATCAATTTGCTCCCTGCATGCCGCTTCCCATTCCTTATCGGTCGCCGTCACCACCATCGGAGGCGGTACACAGCCAATCAGCGTCATGTTTTTGCCATATTTTTCTTTGCAATCCGCAAAATCCACACAGTCATCAGGCACATGCAAAAACGAGAATGCACAGGGATTCATCATTTCTACTTGTGCATCAAAATACACTTTTTCTCCACAATTATGAATCATCACCATGCAGCCACGTGCGTGAATCATATCTGTTAGTTCTTTTACGATTTCGCCTTCCATCTCCCGCCACATCTGCTTTGACATAATTGATGCCGATGCAAACAGCGTATCCAGCATAATCGCATGAACACCCGTATCCATAATCGCATTGCAATAGTCCTTCAGTGTTTCGTTGACTTCTCTGCATGCCGCTTTTACAGCATCAGGATCGTCATATAAATCCATATACATATCCTGCTGATTGCGTAGCATAGAAAGCGTACCCAACGGTCCAAACACAAATGCCACAATGGGTATCTCGCCATTTGTACGTTCTACCAATTTTTTGCATACATCAATGTGCATCATCATTCTTTTGGATTTTCGATAATCCGCTTTTTTAATTTTTTGATAATCGCCTATTTCCTGAATCACCGTTTTCCCATATACGGGATGTGCCGCCTCGTTTTCCGGAAAATTCAGTTCCTGTCCCCACGCATCACATTCCACCGATAAATCTATCAGTGAAACAATACAATCAAGGTCGTACTCCTTTGCCGCCTTTAAAAGTGCCGTTGCACAAATCTCAGAATCTGTCGACCATTCTTTGTATGTCGCTCCCACAAGATTTCTGGTAACACCACTCAAAATCGGATATGCAGGCACTCTGTCTGCCTCTTTATGCTGAAGTGTCAGCCCTACTCTTTCCATTGCATTCATACTTAAAAACCCCCATGCCTTTCTTTGCTCGTTTTTTCTATGATATAAAATTATCATTTTTCGGGCAGGGGTATCTATTATTATTTGAGCATTTTTTGCAATTTTTAGCTATTTTAAGATTATGGCACAATATCGCCCACACCATTTAAGATATATCCTGGACGATATGGAAATTCTTCAATCGTGTTTTCAGTGCTGACACCCGATAAAACCAAAACCGTATCCAAACCCGATTCAATTCCTGCAAGAATATCCGTATCCATACGATCCCCCACAATTGCTGCATCTTGTGCGTGCATTCCAAGCATTTTTATGCCTGTACGCATCATCAGCGGATTTGGCTTTCCAATATAATATGCCGTCTTTCCCGTTGCAAGCTCAATCGGCGAAATCAGCGCCCGACAGGCAGGAATGATGCCACGCTCTGTAGGTGCGGTAAGATCTGGATTTGTCCCAATCAGCTTTGCACCTTTGTTTACAAATCTGACAGCACGCAAAATACTCTCATAATTATAATTGCGTGTTTCACCCATCACCACATATTCTGGATCCATGTCGTTCATCGTGATGCCTGCCTCATATAAGGCATTAAAGAGTCCAGCCTCACCAATCGCAAAAACGCTGCAATTTGGCGACTGCTGTTTTAAAAACTTTGCAGTTGCAAGCGCACTGGTATAAAAATGGCTCTCATCAATATCAAGTCCCATACGCTCCAATTTTTGCTGAAGCTCCACAGTCGAACGCTCACTTGAGTTTGTCAAAAATAAAAAATTTTTATCCTCGGCATACAGCCACTTTACAAATTCTTTTACCCCGTCAAGCAGCTTGTTTCCATGATAAATCACACCATCCATATCGCATATAAAACCTTTTTTACTGCGAAGATTATCTAAATCACACATCGTTTTTCCTCCGTGTTGTTTTTTCTATTTTCATTCATTATACGCCGCCCATAAAAAACCTTCAATCAATTTCTTTTATTGTTTCCTAAAACGCACTGGCTTTTACAACATTAGCACTACCATTTTACAAATATTCTGTTATACTAAAAGTGAAAATAAAATCCCTAAACAACCATTCAAAAAAGTAGGAGAATTAAAAATGAAAAATCATAAAATGCTCAGCTTTTTACTGTGTATAGTGATGGCACTTGTTTTGTGCATACCCCTTATTTCCTTTGCGGCAACAGACGGCACACTTGCCATTGCATTATACGACACAGCCAATAGTCCCATAGCAAATGTTACAGTGGTTGTGCAGCCGGATCGTGACGATGCCTATCAATATGAACAGTTGACAAACGACAAAGGAATTGCAAACTTTACCAATGTCACTTTTGAAGACTGTAAGATTTTCGTTTTGGATAACAGCGGTACACAAATCGGTGTTTCCAGCTTAAATTTGTATACAGGAGAAAAAACAGAAATCATGGATTATGCCATGAATCATTATGAAATCTCCGTCAACAAAAATGCAGGCGGTTTAGGGCTTTCTATGCAGCTGATAGGCGATGGGAAAATGCAGATATTAGGTGTTGCAGATAACGCTGCACCAATCCCTGCCCCTACTCTTGCGCCAACCCTGCCCCCTGCGCCAAACACCGTCGATATTAAGATGTATTTGATGAATACCGATAGCGTTGCACTTTCAAGCGATTTTGCTTCACTTAACAATGTCATCAAATCCGAGGCAAATGGTGATGGTGCTGTCTTTTTTCAAGATGTCAGTATGGATACACATACGCTAAAAGTTTTTAATAAGAGCGGAAAGCAGTTGGGTGCGTGCAACATGATGCTGATGCGTGGAGATGCTTCTAAATATCACGGAAAAGACCAAGGCGGTGTTTATGAAGTGTATGCAAAAAACGGTACTCCAAAATTATACATGAGTGCCGAACTTGCATCTGATGGCACGCTGTCCATCACACAGGCATCGGAGCAGCCTCTCCAGCCAGGCTCTAAACCTTCCCAAAAAGATCCTGAAAAGGAAAAAGACGAAGAAAAACCAGCACCTCTGCAAACCAATCCTTTTTTAAGCGGATATTTTATTGACGAGAACGGAATGCCTCTTGGCAATGTCAACCTAAAATCTAAAAATCTTGATACGCAAGGTGTGCTGAATGTTGTTACAGGAAAAGACGGTTCCTTCAAGTTCGACGCACTTTCGCAAGGCAATCATGAGATTTGTGCCTCACACGGTGATCATGAATTTTGCTCTGTAAAATTTATAGTAGAGGTAGGTTCCGCCACAGGACTGACAGAAAAAAACGGCCAGCCTCTATTGGTTATGCAAAAAGACTGCAAAGAGATTTATATGAACCTTCAATGCAGTGGCAAAACAAGCATCAGCATTTTAGGCGTTTCCAACACGCCGTTAAACCCTCCTGCTGTTACACCCACCGTAACCGATACCCCAGCGCCTGCGCCTGCCGACGAAAGAGTTTTTACACTTCATGGAAAAGTAAACGATGCTGCTAAAAATCCTGTTTCAAACGGTAGCGTTTCCGTATCGGCAGATGGCATTCCCACACAAATCAATGTAAGAACTGATGCAGATGGACTCTTTATTATAGAAGAACTTCCCACACAAAAAGAGCTGTCTTTTGTGGTACACAACGATAAAAATGTGTTTGTATGCAGTGGTGTTATACTTTTTCATCTTGCAGATTTTACCGCAAACAATGCCCCACAAAACAACGTCCTGCAAGTTTCCCTTGCACAAACCACCGGCAATGTTTATATACAGTTTGTCGGAAGCGATTCTGGTGCTATGAGCATTTCCGCCATTTCCGATACGGAATTTAGCCCTGCAAATAAGCCTGCACAGCCAAAATCAGACAACACGCTTTTGATTGTGCTTATCATTGCAGTGGTAGCCGTGCTTGTAATACTTGTAATTGTATTGCTGAACAAAAACAAATCAAACTCCAAACATTAACCAAAAGCAGCTTAACGACCTATGCAGTAGCATAGATTTTCTTTCAGCCGCATAGGTCATGCTTATCTGCAAGAATATTTCTGTATTTTTGCTTTTGGATATAACTGTTTACTTATCTTAAATAAGTATTATAATGAATATATACACAAAATTCTGAGTTTTTTACTATAAGGAGGATTTTATCATGTCAAAATTATTAGAAGATACCATCAATTTCGGTATGGGCTTGTTCGCTTATTCTCGTGAAAAAATCGAGGAAATCGTAGAAAAAATGGTGGATAAGGGTGAAGTTGCAAGAAAAGATGCCCAAGGATTTGCAAGCGATCTTGTTAAAAAAGGCGATGAGCAGCGAAAAGAACTGCGCCACATCATCAATTCTGAAATCAAGGAAACTTTAAACGAAACAGGGCTTGCTTCAGGAATTACCAAAGAAGATATTCGCCAAATCGTTCGTGAAGAAATGGACAAAAAATAGCTGTGGAGGAATGCAGCCATCGTTAAAACAAATTTAAAGCGTTATAAAGAAATCGTTTCTGTTTTTTCTAAAAACGGACTTGGTTTCTTATTTGTAAAAACATCGCTAAGCAAAAATCCAAAAAAAATTGTGGAATATGAACAGAAGCACAATATGGTATCGGTCGGCGAACGCATTCGCAAATCCTGCGAAGAGTTAGGCCCTACCTTTGTTAAGCTTGGCCAAATTTTAAGCACACGTACCGATATTGTAACAGAAAACGTTGCAAATCAACTAAAAAAGCTACAGGATTCCGTTACCCCGTTTTCTTTTGAACAGGCAAAAAAGCTGATTGAGGATGAGCTTAGTGACAGCATTGAAAACCTCTTTGCAGAATTTAATGATGTACCCATTGCCTCCGCCTCTATATCACAGGTATATCGGGCAAAATTGTTATCGGGTGCACAAGTTGCAGTAAAGGTCCAGCGCCCAAACATTGCACAAAGCATTGAAACAGATTTAGGGATATTAGAGCAGCTTGCAAAAATCGTCGATAGATATTCCAAATATGGAAAATTATATGATTTTTCAGGCATGGTCAAAGAATTTCGACGCGTGATGGAAAATGAAATTGATTTCACAAAAGAAGGCGAAAATACAGACAATTTCCGAGCGCATTTAGCAGATCACCCTAATGTTCGCACGCCAAAAATAAAGTGGGTTTACACCACGCCCAAAATTTTGACAATGGAATTTGTGGACGGCATCAAAATCAATGATATTTCACAATTAGATGAATTGGGTGCCGACAGAACAAAGCTTGCCAAAGAGTTTACGGTATCGCTGGTTCATCAGATTCTCATAGACGGATTCTTTCATGCCGATCCTCACCCAGGCAACGTAATGGTTGTTGATGCAAAATACATTGAATTTATTGACCTTGGCATGGTCGGCACAGTTTCCAATAAGTTTCGGCGTCAGCTTACAGCACTGCTGCTGGGAGTTGCTACCCAAAACACCAGAAAAATCGCACAATCCATTTCGGAAATGGACGTTGCAGATGCAAATGTCAATCTGCGGCAGTTTGAGCGTTCGTTAGATGTGCTTTTGGACGAGTATTTATATGTTCCGCTTTCAAAAGTGAATATCGCAAAAGTTTTTACTGGCATTTTTTCGATTGCAGGCGATTATAAAATGAAAATACCCCGTGAGTTTGCACTGGTTGCAAAGGCACTCGGCACTGCACAAGGCATTGTGGAAGAACTTGATCCTTCTGTCAACATTCTTTCCATTGCACAAAAAACAATCAAGGGTGTTATGCTGCATGCCATAACCTCCAAAGAAGCAAAAAATAGTTTACAGTCCTATGTACTCGACAGCATCGAGGTTGTCAAAGATGTTCCGTCTATTTTGCTAAACTTCATGAAAAAAATACAAGCTAATGATTTTGCAATTGAACTCAAAATCAAAAATCTGCAAAAATTAGAACGGAGTGCAGAAAGAATGTT
>JAVXBD010000078.1:0-5955 GCA_036660175.1 Christensenellaceae bacterium
GGGAAGAGGAGCGACCGCCCAAAAGGCGAAGCTTTTGCCCTTTAGGGCGAAACAAGCAAAAAGGGCGGGAAAGTGACGAGGGATTTATTAATACTGTGTGGGTTTGGTATCACTCAAATCAAAATTATCTAAGATGCAGTCACGCTCAAGTCGCTGATCAATTTCACGCAAGACGGTGGTTGCCCCAAGAATTCCTAAGCCAAAGCGGTCAGCTCCAGCATCTATCATTTCAAGAATGGTATCAACATTTCGTATACCGCCTGCTGCTTTGATTTTTGCGGTGTCACCAATGGCATCTTTGATGATTTTAATCATTTGTACAGTAGTTGCTTTTCCATGAAAGCCTGTGCTTGTTTTTATAAAAGCAGCGCCTGCACCTGCTGCAAGTTCTGCCGCTTTTGCGATTTGTGCATCGCTTAAAAGGGCGGTTTCAATGATGACCTTGATGGGTATTTTGACCGCCTCCACAACGGCAGAAATATCCTGCTTTGCGTATTTTAAGTTTCCAGATAAAAATGCTCCGACATTCATCACCATATCCAATTCCTGTGCACCCAAAAGTGCCAGTTGCTTTGCTTCGTATACCTTTGTGCAGGTCAATTCTCCGCCATAAGGAAACCCGACAGTAGAGCCATGCAGAAGCTGTTCATACCCAATGGTGTTTTTGATGGTATAAGAAAGATAACAAGGAAGCGTGATGGTAGAGGCGCAGTCGTAAACTTTCGCTATGGTACAGATTAGATCAATATCGCTTAAGCGTGAGTCCGCTGCAACGGACGTGATGTCCATCATTTTCGGTAAATTGTTCAGTTCGGTCATGTGGTATTCCCCCAATAAAATTTGATGTGCGTATATCATAACGCTAACATTTTATGTTTGTCAAGTCGATTTGTGTGCAAAAATCCAAAGATTTAATTCCCGACATATTATACACAAAAAGAACGAATAAGAAAAGATTTTCATTTGTTTTTTTTAGAGGTATAATAGAAGATGTTTATAAAAATAGAGGTGACAGAAATTGGAAAAAAAAGAGTTGACAGATTTTTTTAAAAAAGACCGCTTTGCACGGTCAAACGGCATACAAATTGAAAGCATAGAGGACGAGTGGACGGTGTGCAAGGTGCGGATATGTGATAATCATAAAAACGCTGTGGACGGTGTGCAGGGCGGGCTTATCTTTACACTTGCCGATTTTGCATTTGCCGTTGCCGCAAACAAAAAGCACTTTAATACGGTATCGCTTCAGAACAGTATCACCTTTAACCGCCAGCCAAAAGGGGAGATGTTGATTGCGGCCGCCAAAGAGATTTCTTCAACACACACGACGTGCTTATACGAGGTGCGCATCAGCGACGAGCTTGGTACGCAGGTGGCTTTTATGACGGTGAATGGGTTTAAGAAGAATAATGAATAGCGGTGTCATAGGGCTGACGCCTAAGAATAAAGAGCTTGTTCTCATGTTTGTCGTAGACAGCACACAGTGATTCACTTATGGGCATAATGTCAATGGAATAATCATCGGAATAGGATTGATTGGTAAAAGTGATGCGATTATTATATACGGTATAGTCCTTAGCATCAAAAGTAACAAGCGGATAGGTTATTTCAAAAAAATTGTTTTCATAGGATTTGTCGTATGCGACAGTCAAAAATACATCTGATGTCTGAGAGCTTGATGCGTCCTGCTCTTTGGAAGGGATTTGTTCCCATGTCCCTGTCAGATATTTTCTAAGATATTCGGCAGAACCAGCTCTTATATTTGATCTTCGCAAAGATTTTGAGGCATATATATCGTTGATGCACTGCCACTGCGCAGGCATAGAATCTGAAACGTCATAGGTACTGGCATACAGTGCATAAAAATCGTCCATCCAAACGGAAAAAGGTACTTCGCATAAAATATTGCGACAGTCTTCGAAATTGTTTTTGCGATATGCCTTTTGTGCGTCGGCATAGATTTTTGGCAGATTATATCCACTGATTTTATTTTTATCACTGCTTGGCTGACGCTGCATGATATAGTTGCAGGTGGAGGTATCGGTGTAGATTGTCAGCGCAAAAGCAGATTCGTTGATTGGATTCAGCGTGAAATTAAATCTTCCATGTTCATCGCCATCTACGGCATAAAATTCATTTATTAAGATATAGAACGAGTCATAGTTATCAAGGGGCAGGTTGCTTTCAAAAATCCTGTCCTTTTCGTTTGAGGAATCTGAAAGGAAGAGCCATGTCGGTATGCTTTCAGGGCCTTCCTCATAAATGCTTTCCCAATAGCCATCAAGATATTGATAGATATTTTCAACATAACTGCTTTTGGCACAAGCAATTTCGATACTGTTCTCATCAAAAATCTGGTTGATTTTGGCATGGGGAGAGCGTGGAATAGTTTTGTAGTTGGCACGATAGGCTTTGTCATATAATTCATAAAAACTGTTGTCCCAATAGGAATCAATGTATGCTGAAGCGAGTATTCCCATGCATTCAGTATAGTTTTGATTCTGAAATGCTGCCTGCGCAAGTGGAAGATATTCATCAGAATGAACAACGCTTGAGGTATAATGCGAATCTAATTTTCGGTGCATCACAACATCAGTATCGTCTGTATAGCTGTGCATTATAAGGACAGATTCGTTGAGTGGAGTGAATCTAAAAGCTTCAGCAGAGCTGTTGTCTTCGGTGAACATAAGAAGTGTTGAATCTACCACACCAAATGATGTACCGTCAGGATAAGGCAAATTTGTTTGAAATAAATAATAGTCATCGTCATCTGTTTTAAAAAACAATTTTGGGAAATCGGCGGTTGCACCATTACTGATGGTATAATAATCAACGCTTTCCCAACGGCCGCAAAGATAGTCTAACATCAGTTTGTTATCGGCGAGAATGGACGCACTCGCATTTTTGGGAGAGGTTGACATAAACAGTTCAAATATGTTGTAGCTTGGCAATACAGGAAGATATGCCTGATAGGCATTGTTGTGAAGATCATAAGTGGCACTTGTCCATTCAGAGATGGGTATTTCGTATAAAATGTTCATGCAGGTCAAAGGTTCGCCCTTTTCATAGGCAGCTTGCGCATCAATATAGAGCTTAGAATCGGCAGAATCGGAGGGATTGGTGGAATTAACAGGTGTGCTGAGTAATTCATCTGGTTCTGGCATTGCTGATAGATTGGCCGTAACAATAGCAATGATTGCATAGACCGTCACAAACAAGATGAGGGCAATGGAAATGGCACGTGAAGAATGTCGGGTAGACCACCTTGGCTGAGCCGAATAGGTGTCTGCCTCATGCTCGGCATCGTTCGTTTCTTCGGTGTTATTTATTTTGATGGAGGGTTCATTAGGAGGAAGTACTACATCGGATTGTTTTTGATAATTTACGTTTGGCTGCGGATTTGATGTAGAGTGATAGTGCTGGGTTGGGGAATTGTGCTGGTGTTTTTCATAGTAAATATAAATACCGATTGCAACAAGCACAATAAGAGCGAAAAGGATAATAATTAGCAAAGCAATGCCTGAATAATCCTGTGTGCTTTTTTGTGTACAGGAAGACAAAAGCAAAGTTGAAAAACTAACACAAAAAATCCCCAAAATAAGCTTCATGAGAGTACCCTCCCTAATTTTATTTAAAAAATTATTTTACAAGTTTTAGTTTTGTTTTTGGAGCATGCAGCATAAAGGTGATGAGTATGCCCACAACGCTTGCCGCTGCTGGAATAATAAAGGTGAGTGCGGACGGGATTCCATCAACGCTTACTACACGTGCAACAGCGGGGAAAAGCAAGCCTGATATGGCAAAGCCAATCATAACAAGCCCATAGTTCATGCCGATATTTTTTGTGCCGTAATAATCTGCTGCAATTGCTGGAAATACGCCTGCACTGCCGCCAAACGCATAGGCGATAAGTGCAATTAGAATGATAAACAAATATCCCTGTGCAAAAGTCAGTAGGAGAATGCACGCAATGGTGATGCCATACAGCAAAAACAGCACGTTTCTGCGCCCAATTTTATCAGACAGCCACGGAGCTGTCAGTCTGCCTGCCGCCGAGGCAATGCCCGTTACCATTACCCCTGCAAGTGCCGCTGCCTCTACTAAACCACGCATAGTTCCTAAGGATTTTAAAAGAGGATTGATGATGAAATAGGCAGGTGTTAAAAACATCATGCACAAAACGAGCAGATAATATTGCTTTGTTTTTAGCACTTCCACAGGCGAAAACTGTTTTTGACTTGAAAGCTGTGGAGATGCGACTGTGAATTTATCCATATATTCTTTGGTTGGATTCTTGATAAACCATGCAAAAATCAATACGACTGCGATAAAGAGAATGGACAGCAGCCGAAAAGTGAGAGAAACGCCAACGGCTTTTAAAAGATAATTAACAAGCGGTGTAAACAGCACTGTGGACGCACCAAATGTACATACGATAACTCCAGTTGCAAAGCCTTTTTTATCCATAAACCATTTTTGCGCACACGAGATGGTGGCGGTATATGCAGCACCCACACCAAAGCCTGCCATTCCGCCATAAAATACGTAAATGAGCCATGGCATACTTTGCGGCACGAGTGACGACAGGAAGATGCCGGCGGCAAACAGTATGCCCCCTAAAAAAACAACGGGGCGTGGGCCGATTTTATCATTTAGACGTCCGCCCAAGATGATGCCCAGCACAAATGTTGCAAGCATGACAGAAAAAGTAACAGACGCATCTGCACTGCTCCAGCCATAATATTCCATGACGGGAGCTTGAAAAATACTCCAGATATAAATAATTCCGATACACAATTGAATCATAGAGCCTGCAATCAGCGGCAATGCTCTGTTTGTTTTTTTGTTCATGAAAAAATACCTCGATTTGATTGATTTTTGGTAAGTTTTGATAGAATCATCATACAACAAACGGGGAATGAAATCAACAAATCCAATTAAATACAGCATAAACTTTCAAATTGTGTAAAAACGGTGATAAGGCTTGTTAAAATATGCGCTGCGTTGTAGAATATATGTAGGTGTCAAATGAATATTATATGAAGAGGTATGAAAATGCTGGAAGGATTAAAAATTGAAGTTTACAGAGCCAATATGGAGCTTGAAAAATATAATTTGGTTATGCTGCGCTGGGGAAATATTTCGGCTCGGGACGAACGTACCAACTATGTGGTGATTAAGCCAAGCAGGATTCCATATTCTAAAATCAAACCTGACGACATGATTGTTTCGGATTTGGACGGGAATATCATTGAAGGGAAAAACAAGCCTTCCTCGGATTTGATGACGCATTTGGAGATTTTCAAGGCATTCCCAGAGATTATGAGCGTGGCGCACACGCACTCAAAATGGGCAACGGTGTTTGCACAGGCAGGAAAAGGCATTCCGAACCTTGGCACAACGCATGCGGATTATTTTAAATACGATATTCCTATCACACGCACGATGAGCCGTGAGGAGATTGACAAAGATTATGAGAAGAATACGGGGAAGATTATTGTAGATGCGTTTGCTTTAAAAGATCCGATTTCTACACCTGCTATCTTGGTAAAAAATCATGGGCCGTTTGTATGGGGCAGGGATATTGCACATGCTGTGGATAATGCGGCGGCATTGGAATATGTGGCGGAGATGGCTTTTTATACGCTGCGCCTAAACACAGATGCGGATATGAATAAATATTTGATTGAAAAGCATTATTTGAGAAAAGACGAGAGATAAGTGTGGCTTCGGGTATGGATATGGGGGATTTGAATGCTGACAGGGTAGAGATGAAATGGGATAGAAAGTGCAAGTTAGAAACTCCGTTTTATCAAAGAAAAATGAGAATATTTAGCAGCACAAGATATTGATTCGTTTGTGGCACTTTCTTTAAAGAAAGTACCCAAAGAACTGTGGGGCGGCGGAATCGCCCCACACCCCTACCGTTCCTGCGGAATGCTTGCATGGAGTGCTTTG
>JAVXBD010000079.1:0-5744 GCA_036660175.1 Christensenellaceae bacterium
ACCCACTTTCCATAATATGCAAGCACCATCGCAAGGCATGCCGCACCGCACTCTAACGCTTCCATCTGCATCACCACAGGCACTTTTGCATATCCGTGTACAACAGGTTTTTTTAGTCGCTTTATGCTCTTCATTCCGCCGCCTCACCTAACAAAAATGAAATCGGTTGAATCGGGTTTCCTATAATCTTAACTCTTACAATACCGTCAGCCACAGTGTCAGAAAAAATGATTACCTCATAATTCCAATCTCCTACATCAAGCATATGCAGAACATAATCCTCATTAAAACGTTTTGCAACC
The DNA here is from genome assembly GCA_036660175.1 of Christensenellaceae bacterium. Lineage (GTDB taxonomy): Bacteria > Bacillota > Clostridia > Christensenellales > Christensenellaceae > Christensenella. The sequence continues at coordinate 303 of JAVXBD010000079.1, forward strand.
TCGTCTTTAGAAAAAGGATTTTCATCAATCAGCACCACTTCTGCTGGTTTTCCGTCTACCTCAGCCTTCATGTTGTCTGTGATATTTGCAGGATTATTCACATAGCACGTAACCGTACCCTCCTGCGCTACGCCATTTATCTCTATCACATCTGGAATAGCACCGTATATCCCCCATATAAGCAGCGCACCCAGCAATACAACCGCCGCTATAAGCACAATCCAAATACTTGGACGTGATACACGTATATAATCTGTAAGCTGCTCAGGAGATGATATTCTGTCAATGCTTTTTTGCCTAAATAGTGACTCTTTCATGCCGTTATCGTTCTCCTTCTTTATTACTACAAATCTCCGCAGTACAGCGATTTAGCGCATCACTGATTTGCTCTGACGTCGCTGGATTCACCAAAAACATGGTTACACGCAAGCGATAACTTTGCAGTGCAAATGCTTCTTCATCAGAAATCCAGATAATAGCTGCACTCTCATCTTCCTCTCTTGCACCCATAACCGTTTCCATCCCAAGCGCACCAAAAAGCGCTACCATAACCACTTCGTATTTTTTTTTGCGCATACCATACAGCAGTTCTTCTCTGCGGGAAAAGCAATCTATCTCTACAACCATTTTTGTTTTTTCTTCAAATAAATGAATACCTTCTATTACACTTTCGGCTATTAGCTTATCTGCACATACTGCAATTTGAATTTTTTTCATGTTGCTATCCTCCCGCTCCATACCCGTCATATGCGGCATACTATTTATTTTAAACATATCATAGAATTCTTATATGAAGAAGTATTTTGCACGCAAAGACATTTTTTTTAACGCAAAATCATATTTCCACAAGACAACAATTCTCATATGTGATAAAATAATAATAACATGAAAAAACAACATAATTTTAATGAAAAAATACTTACTTTAGCAGAATAAACAATCAGTATTTTAAAAAGATTGAGGAGTTAGGATGCGTATTGCGATTGTAGATGACAATCCAACTGACAGAAGCGAACTTTTGCAAATGTTAATGCAGTATTGTGATGGTAAAAAAATCGAAGCAGAATATGAACAATTTGATTCTTCCGAAGCATTTCTATCTGCTTTTTTGCCGCAAAAATACGATCTTGCTTTTTTAGATGTCTATATGGGCGGTATCAGCGGTATGGACGCTGCACGAAAAGTTTATGCCAGCGATGCTCATTGCCGTCTGATTTTCTCTACCACCAGTCATACACACGCTGTAGAAAGTTATGATGTGCGTGCCGCTTATTATCTCACCAAACCGTTGGTATATAACCATTTTGTTAAGGCAATGGATTCGTGCTGTCTTGATTTGATTAAAAGCAATCAATATCTGACGTGTCACATCAAACAAATTCAGACACAAGTGCTTTTGCGCAGTATTGTTTATGTGGACTGTGTGGCACGAAAAACGTGTATCCATCTGAGCAATCAAACGCTTGTTCTTGATGATAGCATCGGGCATATCACAGAATTTCTTTTGGCAGATGATCGGTTTTTATGCTGCAATCGGAATGTCATTGTCAATATGGAACAGATTTTATCAGTAGATTCAAGCGATTTTCTACTTACAACCAACGAGCATCTTCCTATTCGTCAACGTGGAAAATCAAATGTCAAAAAAAATTATCTGGCATATTCGCTACGTGATTTAAGGAGGAACAACTCATGAAATTTGTTAAATCAATCTGCTGCCTCCTCGTATCCGTACTATTCCTTTGCAGTTTTTCTCAGACTTGTATGGCACTTCCCTTTCTTCCTGGTATCACCCCTCCGCAAGGAGAAATCACAGAAATCCCCAACACTTACCTGTCTTCCTACGGTTCTTTTGCAAGTCAACCTGCAACGCTGTTTCCTGTTGGCTGCCCCGCCGATGACATTCTGCACATACTTCCCCATACAATCGACGGTATCATTGGTGCAAGCGGAGAATATGTGCCTTGTAATGTTGCATGGACACCGCCCGATACTTCAGCTCCAGGCTGGATTTTAGTAACTGGTATGCTAAGTCCACCGCCAGGCTGCACGATTTTATCGGGTCTTGAAACAGTCACTTTTCCAATCATGCTGTATGCAGATGGTATGTCGTCTGTTGAAAGCTTTGGTCAGCTCTTTTTATACAATCAGCGTATGGAAACCTATCTTGCAGAACTCATTACAGTAGGAGATGAACTATCCTCACTAAAATTTCCTGCTTATTCTGCAATAGGTGTTTGCCAAAACGGGCAATACTATCAGTTTCCAGTAAAATGGGATTTATCATCTGTCGACACTTTAAAAGTCGGAGAATATCCTGTGGTTGGTTTTCCTGAGCTGCCCTCGTGCTTTGCACTTCCAAGTGGATTTATCGGTTTTTCAGCAACTGTCTTTATAGGCAGCCCATCTGGAATCAGCCTTTTAGCAGTTACACAAAAGTCACTTACCTCTGTATCTTGCGAATGGCAGCAAACCATTTCCGATCCTCAAAATATTCATCTGAAATATTCCACTGTTTCTGCAAACGGTCCTTTTGAAGAAGATCCTGTGCTTTCATCGGGTGCTATCTCCGACGGTCAGCAAATAAACACGTATTATTCATATTACACGGGAAACAAGCTCTCTATTTCGTTGGATAAACTGGAAAACGAAAAAGAGTATTTCTTTACTATGCAATATAACGGAGTGGAATCAGATGTTCTTTCCGTCACTGCAAAAGAATCTGGACTTCCTAAAACGCACGGAATCGGCGGAGATAGGGACGGCGGAGATCGTGGCGAACAAGCAGCGCTTCCAACACCCACAATAGCCCCCTCTGCCTCCGCAGCGCCCTCCGCCTCCGCTACAACATCTTCTTCCACTGCACCCTCTGCAGCTCCATCAGCTTTGGTATCCCCATCACCACAGCCTTCGGCAACAGAGCCTCTTCAAAAACCACGTGAAACAAAGAATGCCATACTCACTGCAACGAACTCGGTGCCTCCTATCAGCTCTCCGTCAAGTACCCCAACACCCATTGCTTCTGTACAAATATCCGACAATATAGATACAGAAAACACAATGCCTGTATTTCCTGTTTGGTTAGTCCTCTTATTTGCTGCTGCCGCCATTTGTTTAGTCATCTGGTTGGTTTGGAGGTGGAAACGGCATGAATCCTAAACAAAAATCGTGGACATTTCCGATAATGCTTGCACTCGCATCGTTATTTGCAGCGTCTGCACTGTTTGGTGCATTGTATATTTGGGATAATAAATATACGCAAACCGCTCCTCAAGCAGACAATGGTGTTTTGGTACTGACACAAAACGACCTCACTCAGTATCCCCTGCGTTATTTGGTTCGTGGCTGGGAGCTTTATCCTAATATGCTGTTGACGCCACAAGATTTTGATAACAATCGCACAGATGGACAAGAAACATATATCGGTCAATATGGCGGCATGGAAGCAGGTGATTTATCCCGCTCTCCTCATGGCAGTTCGACTTATCGCTTAACACTTCAACTCCCAGTAAAAGAATCGGAATATGCGCTTGATCTTCCCGAAATTTTTTCAGCTTACCAGCTGTATATCAATGGAACGCTTCTTTCAGAGAGCGGCAATACAAATCCAGCATTCTATGAATCAAGTATTAAAAACAGCATTATTTCTTTTCGTGCAAGCGGTCAAACAGAGCTGATTATTTCCGTTACAGATTATTCTGGAATTTATAGCGGCATGGTATATCCTCCTGCATTTGGATATTTGCCGACAGTTTTGGCGGCACGTGATGCTCGCTTGCTTTTTCATACTGTCATTTTGACGATCGCCCTCGGAGGTATTATCGCCGCCCTATACTTTAGAAAACGAAGCAAAAACAGCATTGGGCTTCTGTCTTGTTTGCTGTGTTTATGTTTTGCCATAGCTACTTGTTATCCGCTGCTGCATACTTTTTTTAAAACAGCCTATCAGCCATGGTATACGCTTGAAATACTTTCTTTTTATTTCATGCTCCTGCTTATGGTTATTCTTCAAAACCGATTATATGACATACCCAGAAAAATTTCTTTCTTCTTTACACTGCCCTGTATCGCTGGTGTCGCCGTTGCCGCTGTTTATTCGATAGGTGCTGCGGGTTGGAATGCTGCCACGCTGAACGCATTTTCTAATTTTATTATGTTTGTCAAGTTATACACAGCAGGATACTTAATATCCACTTCCGTTTATGCCATCGCAAAGCAAAAAAAGCATTCCGTTTTTCTTTTCTGTGCAAGCATCTCGTTTGCAGTTGCATTGCTTTTTGATCGTTGTTTTCCGCTATATGAGCCAATCGTTGGCGGCTGGTTTTCTGAAATTGGCGGGCTGATACTGGTCATTGCATTTGAATGTGCATTATGGTCAGAGCTTGCAGATGCTTATCGATTCCGTCTTGCTTTTGAATCAGAGCATAAACAAATACAATCCCAACTTGCTATGCAAAAAGAGCATTATCATCAATTATCTGAGCAAGTAGAAAAAGCCCGCATCGCATCGCATGACCTAAGACATCATATGCGTACGCTAAGCGAGCTTTCTCGTCATGGTTCTTTTACTCAAATCATGCAATATCTTGAAAATTATGAGCCACATATTGCAGAACAGGAAGTCACCACTTTTACGGATCATTCTACCGCTGATGCTGTATTGCTTTATTACTCTTCCCGTGCAAAACAGGCAAATGCAATTTATGATGTAAGCATGAATCTTTCCTGTGATCTTAACTTTCCAGACGATGAATTATGTATCCTTTTAAGCAACCTTTTAGAAAATGCAATTGAAGCAGTTTCACGACAAAAAAGCGGAAAACGATTGATTTATTTGCGTGGCGAACAAGCAGAAAACAAACTTCGCCTCGTCATTGAAAATAGCTTTGACGGAATCATTCCCAAAAAAGAAGGACGTTTTATTTCCCTAAAGCATAGTGGCTATGGTATGGGGATTCGTTCCATCGCTCTCCTTGTGGAGCGTCATGGTGGTTTGGTTTCTTTTGAGGCAGAAAAAAATACTTTTTGTGTATCTATTATGATTCCCATTGTTAAAAGTGATAAGTGATGTGTTATTCAAAGTTCATAAATATCTTAATCAGTCAAATCCAATCAATGCAGTATGATTAGAATTAAGAAGCTCTCTTTCGTGTGACAAGAACAAAATCGTCATGACATAACGAATAAAAGAAAATCATTTTATCCGTTTTCTATTTTTTGTCCTTTCGCATAGCTTTCTCTTCCCTTTGCTTGCGATATGTTTGAATTATTAGCTCATCAAGAGAGTATTCCTTGTTGCACTGTGAGCAACGATACCACGGGTCTCTTAGGTATTTTTTTGCTGTGCCTCCTCCTGCAACCATTGCATCCCAGTACCCAACACCTGCATAATGCTCTTTATAGAAATATTTCGCTTTTCCACCACATATCGGACACCTTTTT
>JAVXBD010000080.1:0-5652 GCA_036660175.1 Christensenellaceae bacterium
CGATTTGCGGCACTCGTTCCGTCAGTGCTTTTTGCAGAGCTGCATAAGATGCAATTTCTTCTTCCTGCGTCACTGAGGCATTGCAGGCAGCAATTGCAGCAGTAATTTCCTCACTTTGGACATGCCCATAATTTGCCTCTGCCCCAACATCAAATAAAAACGAAAGGTTTGGATTCGGATCCATATAAAAGCTACAAAATGCAAGTTCAAATTGACCGCTGTTTAAGCGTTCATAATAATCCGCCTGTGGCAGTTCTTCAATCGTAATTTCGATGCCGACTTCGGCAAGCTGCTTTTTTATTGCTTTTGCGACTTCTTTACGATATGCCATATCTCGCTCGTCTGACACCATCAGCTTTAGCGCTAACGTTGTACCCTCACCGTCTTTTTCGGACTTATATCCTGCTTCGTTTAAAAGCTGCTTTGCAATTTTTAAATCATCATCAATTTTATATCTGGCATCATATGCAAAAAAATCAGGAGCAATCGGCAGGTTTGTGGGAACAGCATGATTTAACAGCACCGTTGCAATAATCTCTCGTCTGTCAATCGCATACGAAATCGCTTGACGCACACCTACCTCTTTTAAAGATTCCGTCATCAAATTCGGCACGATACAGTCATAATAATTGGTCATATAATCCTTAACCTGCAATTTTCCTGCAACTTTATATTTGCTCGCATAAAGCTCTGAGGTGGTCACAAAATCAAGAATACTGGTATCCACAGCCATTATTTTTTCTTCTTCGCTCGTCATTGGTTTTGCAACAATTTTTTTGATGTGCGGTGCTTTTTTCCACCAGCTTTCGTTGACGGTAAGCGTCATCTGCGTATCATAACTTTCGGCTTTATATGGTCCTGTACCGATTGGCAATGCGCTTTTCGTCTGTTTCATCACTGGAAACATCATAAAATACAATGCCGCATTTCCTTTTTCTTTCATTGTAAGCGTCATGGTTTTATCGTCCACTTTTTGCACACTCTCAATCAAGGTGTTATATTGTGCATAGCGATTCCGCTCAGGCATTTCTACTTTTTTTGGTTTGCTAATATCTGCACTTGCATTCGGATCTGTGCTTGCACTTGGACTTGCACTCGGACTCGGACTCGGACTTGGGCTTTGTGAAGCACTTGGCTGTGCGGATGGCTCTGTGCTTGTCTGCGGCTCTACTGGTGCGTTTGCATCTGTAACCATTATAGATGTGCCATCAAGCGCCCATACTTTTTGCGCACTGGCAATCACATCGTCTATGCTTAGCGGTGTCCCATCAGAAAACACCACACCGTCCCTCAGCGTAAAGGTAAACACACGACCATCTTGATCTGCTTTCCATTCCGACATCAAATTTGGTTCAATTTTTCCATCTGCTGTTGTTTTTAGCGGCGTTTCGTAAATCAACGTCAACAAATTGATTAAATCTTCATTTTTTGCGGTAATCGGATCAAACGATTCGACCTCTGCGGGCATCGCAATAAACAGCTCTCCGCCCTCTTGTGCAGTCATCTCTTGTGTTGCCGTTGGCGCTGCACTGCTTTTTTCCGTTTCTTTCATCATGCCGCCACAGCCAGTAAGCATCATACAGCACAGCAAGACTGCCACAATGTTTTTAACCGATTTCATAATATTCTTTGTATTTATCATAAGCTTTTGTTACCTTTTTTACGTAGTTATCAGCCGCCTCAATCGGTATATCTGTTAGGTTTTTCCCATCAGAATACTGCGGATTTTCCAGCCAGTCCTGCACCCGATTATGTCCGGCATTATATGCCGCCATCATCACCGGTAAATTCTCATCAAATTTTTCTTTTAAGAAGTTTAAATACCAGCACCCAAATTCAATATTGGTTTGTGGATCTCTCATCGTTTGTACATCAAAATTCTCGATGTCCAGTTTTCCTGCTATCCAGTCTGCTGTTTCTGGCATAATCTGCATAAGGCCCACCGCCCCCGCACTTGAAACTGCATCCTTGTCATATCCGCTTTCGGTATGGATAATCGCTGCCACAAAATACGGATCAAGGTCATACTTTTGTGCATATTCTACAATCAGGTCTTTATATTCCAGTGGATATTGTGATTTTCCAAACAGTTTATCATAGGCAAAAAATCCGCCAATTACGGCCGCAATTATAAGGATACACACCACCACAATCAGTGCTGTTTTTTTATTTTTTTTCGTTGTCATGCAAAAACTCCTCGACTTGTTCTAACAATTGCTCTTTTGTTCCTTCATTCACAATAATTTTCTGCGCATACCCCATTAGCACACCCTCATCAAGCTGATTTCTTAGCCGATTAAGAGCCTGCTCCATCGGGATCTGGTCACGCTTGCAGATACGCTCAATCTTTGTGTCATCGTTTGCCCGTACAAGCCATACTTCTTCAACCACTTTATACAGCCCCGTCTTTACAAGCAGTGCGCAATCCACCACAATCAAATCCTCGTGAGCAGCATGAAGCTGTTCTTTTACACGTTTGATTACAATTGGATGCAGCACACTTTCCAAACGCTTTAGTTCTTCTTTGTTTGCAAAAACGTACATACCCATTCTATGACGATTAAGCGAGCCATCATCATTAAAAAAATACGGCTCAAATGCTGCCTTTACCGCTTTATGCCCCTCTTGCCCAACATCACAAATCTCGTGCGCAATCTTATCTGCATCAATGATATACGCACCTTTTTCTTTTAAATACTGTGCGACTGTGCTTTTCCCAGAGCCGCTGTTTCCCATCAATCCAATAATCATTTTGCCTCCGCCCATGTATGCCCCTGTGCAGTATTCACCTCAAGCGGCACAGAAAGTTTTACCGCCTGCTGCATACAGTCTTTGAGAGTTTGTATCACTTCTTCTATTTCTTCATTTTTTGCATATACAATCAGTTCATCGTGTACTTGCAGTATCAGCTTTGATTGATAATTCTTTTTTAAAAACTCGGCATATACTTTGTTCATAGCAATCTTGATAATATCCGCCGCACTGCCCTGTATGGGGGTATTAAGCGCCGCACGCTCACCTGCTGAACGGATATTAAAGTTGCTGGATTGAAGCTCTGGAATATACCGAATCCGCCCGCAAATTGTTCGTACAAAACCGTCCTCATGTGCTTTTTTTACAATCTCTTTCATATAAAGCTGCACACCGCTAAATTCTTCAAAATATCGCTCGATATACCTGCCTGCCTGCTTGCGAGAGATTCCTGTATTTCGTGCAAGACCAAAATCGCTGATTCCGTATACAATCCCAAAATTGACAGCTTTTGCACTGCTTCTTTCCTGCTGTGTAATATCGCCAATGTCCTTGTTAAGAATCTCTGCCGCCGTACGAGCGTGAATATCTTCACCTTTTAAAAATGCCTCTTTTAGATTCTCATCGTCTGCAATATCCGCCAAAATACGCAGCTCAATCTGTGAATAATCTGCCGAAACAATGGTAAATCCATCGGGTGCATAAAAAGCGTTCCGAATGTCGCTTGCCATAGCGGTTTTGATGGGGATATTTTGTAGATTCGGCTCGATGCTTGACAGCCTGCCTGTTGCAGTTTGTGCCTGTAAAAAAGTGGTATGCACCATGCCCGACCGAATCAAGCTGCGCAGCCCGTCCACATACGTCCCTTTTAGCTTGCTAAGCGTGCGATATTCCATGATATAAGGGATAATCGGGTGCTTATCCGCCAGTTTTTCCAGCACATCAATGTTGGTGGAATAACCCGTTTTTGTTTTCTTTGCAGATGGAAGCTGCAATCTTTCAAAAAGCACTTCAGCAAGCTGCTTTGGAGAACTGATATTAAACTGCATACCTGCAAGTTCATAAATATTTTTCGTAAGCTCCGCAATCAGCGCATCGTATTTAATCCCAAGTGCCTCAAGCTCTTTGTCACTCACGCAAAATCCATTGCTTTCCATTTGATAAAGCACTTCAATCAATGGAAACTCAATATCATACAGCACTTCTTCCAGTTCTGTTTCCTGAATCTTTTGACGTTGCACCTCGCAAAGTGCAAACAAATCCGCAGTGCAAACCTGCATATCGTTTCGCTGCATCACAATTGGCAAATCATATTTTGAGTAGGACGGGTTTAGCACCCATTCTGCTACCATCGTATCAAAATAATCTTTCAATTCAATGTTATAGTGTGCAAACAAATGTTTGTAGGCTTTGATGTCATGTGCAATTACACTTTTCCCTTTAAAATGAGGCGCAATTGCCTTTAGAATTTCATCTAAATCATATCCGTCATCAATCAAATTCACTTTTTGAGGAATGACATATTCTGTTTCGTCATCAATCGCAAACCGAAATCCGTCCTGCAAAATAAAAGCAAACTCCACTGCATCATCAAAAATTTCAAATTCATCAATGCCAAGCATCACCCGTTTTATTTCTTTTGGTGGCTGTTTGGTCATTTCAAACCGCTTCAAAAAAGAACCAAAATCGTATTTCTCGCACATACTGCGCATTTTTGATAAATCGAATCCACCAAAAGTAAAACCGTCCAATGTTTGTTTCAGCGGCATATTGCTTTCGATAGTCGCCAGTTTTTTGGACATTACTGCCGATTCCCTGCCGTTTAGTAGTTTCTCGTACATCTTGTTTTTTGGCAGTTCTTCAATATGCTCATATAAATTTTCTATCGTTTGATATTCATGTAAAAGCTTAAGCGCTGTTTTTTCGCCTACTCCTGCAACGCCTGGAATATTATCCGAGGCATCGCCCATGAGTCCCTTTAAATCGGTAATTTGCAGAGGTGTCAGCCCCATTTCTTCCATGAGCGCCGCTTTGTTCATCAATTTCGTTTCGCTCACACCTTTTTTAGTCAGTACAACACTGATGTTATCGTCAATCAGCTGCAGCTCGTCCTTATCCCCCGTAAAAATATAGGTGCGTAATTTTTGTGCCTCTGCCTGTTTTGCAAGTGCGCCCAGTATATCGTCCGCCTCATAGCGTTCCTGCTCAATATATCCAATCCCCACCATTGCAAGCGCATCACGAAGCAATGGAAACTGCTCGTTTAAATCGTCAGGCGTCTGCCGTCTGCCTGCTTTATATTCTGCAAAAGTATCATGGCGAAAGGTCTTTTCTTTCATATCAAACGCAACCACCACATGTGAAGGTGCATATTCATCAATAATACGAAAAAGCATAGTAAAAAAGCCATACACTGCATTGGTATGTCTGCCCTCTTTGTCTTTCATGTTTGTAGGCAGCGCCCAGTATGCCCTGTGTATCAAGCTGTTTCCGTCAATTGCAAGTAAAACCTCAGCCATAAAAATAAGCTCCTTTTTGTGCAATCCTATCACACAGTTGTCGTTTAGACGATTTGATTTATTTTATCACGTTTGACGTTCAAAATCAAACGATTCAGAGTGTTCCTTAGGTATTCTTCTACTGCTCATCTTCCATTTTCTGCCTAATAAAAAACGGTTTGCTTTTTTTATGCAATATTCCCAATTTTATCAACAAAAACCGACCTCCTTCTGTTAGTTTTTAGGTTTAACTTTTGGAGGTCGGTACATTTGAAACAGCGGTTTTTTGATATGCTTACCCAATCTTGATGGGCATTAGCGGTAGGGCATACAGTGACGCAAGGCTTGCCGAGATGAAGCGCAAGAACACGGAGGGCATTACCTATGAGGGGCGGCATTATAC
>JAVXBD010000081.1:0-5462 GCA_036660175.1 Christensenellaceae bacterium
CCCACATGGTAAAAGACGTAAACAACGCTGCAAAGCTTCGTGGAGAAGTGACATATGAGCATAATGAGTTAGAACTTGCCAATAAAGCGTTTCGACGGTCGATTTTTGCGGTGAGCGACATTGCGCAGGGTGAGGTGTTTACCTCAAGCAATATTCGTGTGATACGCCCAAGCTTTGGGCTTGCACCAGTTTTTTATGAGGAGATAATAGGAAAAGTCTGTAAAAAAAGTATCAAGCGTGGTATGCCGCTTTCTGAGGCTGAGGTAGAAATTTAGATGATTGGAATCAGAGCAGATGGCAACGAAAAAATAGGGTTAGGGCATATTATGCGGTGCTTAAGCATTGCGCACGCACTGGAAAAACTGGGGCAGAAGCCTGTATTTATTACGGTAGACGCTGCTGAGTTTATTATCAAAAATGGGTTTGAATGTGTCACCTTGCAAGGGTGCTATGACGATTTAAGCGGTGAACACGCAAAGCTTACAAGCATCATTGCACAAAAGAATATTAGCTTGCTTTTGGTGGATAGTTACTTTGCAGATGATGCGTACTTTGAGGGACTGCAGACAAAAATTGCAGTTCTGTTTGATTTTGGTGTTGTGCCAAAAAAGGCAGATGTAATGATCAACTATAATATCAGCTATGGGAGCTTTGATTATCCGACCGATAAAAAAGTTTTGCTCGGCTGTGAATATGTGCCGCTAAGGCAGGAATTTACCGATTTGAAACTTTCAAGAGATGTTTCGCAGGTAAAAACAGTGATGATTACGGTGGGTGGTGCAGATCCCCATAATCTAACGTTTCAAATACTGAATCAGCTTGTAAAAGACCGCTTTTTTGAAAAAATTTGTTTTCAGGTGGTGATTGGCAGCCTGAATTGTTATGCGGATAACATAAAAAAACTTGCAAAGAATCATCAGAATGTGGTGTGTCTTGAAAATGTGAAGAAAATGTCAGAAGTGATGAAAGCATCTGATATTGCTGTTTCGGCAGGGGGATCTACGCTGTATGAAATTTGTGCGGCACAGCTTCCATGCGTGACGTTTGCTTTTGCGGATAACCAGTATGAGCTGATAGACGTGATGCAAAAAAAAGGTGTGATGCGAAGTGCGGGAAAATTGAAGGACGGCGGACTTGCCGATAAAGTGACAGACTGCCTAAAAGAATTGATAGACAATCAAAAATTAAGGGAAGCATTTGTAAAAAAAGAAGCAGAATTGATTGATGCAAAAGGTGCGCAAAGAATTGCACAGGCATTGATAGAAGAAATTTCGGAAAAATAAGAAAGGACAAAAGGGAATCAATATGGAAAAGAAAACGCCGTTATATCAAAAACATGAGCAGGCAGGCGCAAGGATTGTGCCGTTTGCAGGATGGCTGATGCCCGTACAATATTCGGGAATTATTGCAGAGCATAAAGCGGTACGCAATGCCGCAGGACTTTTTGACGTATCACACATGGGCGAGATTGAGCTTTGCGGAAGTGCGGCACTTTCAAACATTCAAATGCTTGTTACACGCAATTGTGAGGGGTTGGGCGCAGGACAGATTTCGTACAGCCCGATGTGCAACGAGTCTGGCGGTGTCGTCGATGATATTTTAATCTATAAAAAAGCCGATGACGAGTATTTGCTGGTGGTGAATGCGTCCAATAAAGACAAAGATTTTGCATGGATTTCTGACCATGCCTTTGGGGACGTGTGTGTCAAAGATATTTCTGACGAGGTGGCACAGCTTGCATTGCAAGGGCCAAAAAGCGAACAGATTTTAAAAAAATTGACCAAAGAGATTCCGCAAAAATATTATACATTTTTAGACAATGTGGAGCTATGCGGCGAAAAAGTACTCATTTCACGTACGGGGTATACTGCTGAGGACGGCTTTGAGCTATATTGCGCACCAGAATCGGCGGAAACATTGTGGGACGCACTGCTTGAGGCAGGGGCGGAATACGGAATCCTGCCATGTGGCTTAGGGGCGAGGGATACACTGCGCTTAGAGGGTGCAATGCCGCTTTATGGGCATGAAATGAATGATGAAGTATTGCCGTATGAGGCGGGCATTGGTTTTTTTGTTAATTTGGATAAAGAGGACTTTATTGGCAGGCTTAAGCTTGCACAAAAAAAAGAAACAGCACAAAAAAGAGTAGGACTAAAAATTCTTGACAGAGGAATTGCAAGAGAAGGTGCGCCTGTTTATGCAGGAGATAAGCAGGTGGGTGTGGTTACTTCAGGTACGCATTCGCCGACTTTTCAGTATGCAATTGCAATGGCTAGGGTGCAAAAAGAGATTCCGCAAATGGTGGAAGTAGAAGTCAGAGGGAAGCGTTTGAAAGCGGAAGTAGTAAAATTACCGTTTTATAAAAGAGAAAAATAAAAAAATCGGAGGATATAAGAATGAAGATACCTGAAAATCTAAGATATGCAAAAACACACGAATGGGTGGAGATTTTGGCAGATGGAACGGCGAAAGTGGGCATCACAGATTATGCGCAGAATATGCTGGGCGATATTGTGTATGTGAATTTGCCACAGGAGGAAGAAACCTTTGCGGCAGGTGAAATCTTTGCAGATATTGAATCTGTCAAGACTTCTTCAGAGCTTTATATGCCCATTGGCGGAAGTATTTCGGCGGTTAATATGGCACTAATAGAACAGCCAGAGCTTGTGAATGCGGATGCTTTTGATGCGTGGTTTATCACGATTGATCATGTGCAAGATTCAGAAGAGCTGATGAATGCAAAAGAATACGAGGCATTTTTGGAAACGGAGGAAGAAAAAGCATGACCTCTTATGTCCCAAACACAAAAGATGAACAATCTGCAATGCTTGCAAAGCTTGGATTTGTTGATTTTGAGGATTTGCTGAAGCATATTCCCGATGAAGTTCGGCTAAAAAGACCGCTTGCGATAGGCGAGGGGCTATGTGAGCGAGATGTCCTTGCGGCGGCACAGCTTTTAGCGGATAAGAATATTGAATTTGACACGATTTTTAGAGGTGCGGGTGCGTATCATCACTATATTCCGTCGGTGGTAAAGCATCTTTGCACTCGTGAGGAATTTGTGACAGCATATACGCCTTATCAGGCGGAAATTAGTCAAGGAATCCTACAGGCGATTTTTGAGTTTCAGACGATGATTTGTGAGCTGTGTGGTTTAGAGGTTGCGAATGCGTCTGTATATGACGGTGCAACGGCGGCAGGCGAGGCGATGCTGATGACACGAACACGCAATAAAAATCGGGTATTGGTATCGGAGGCGATTTTTCCGCATACACTGCAAGTCGTGCGCACTTATTGCAATTCTTATGGAATTGATATGGAAATCATTCCGCAAAAAGATGGAAAAACAGACATATCAGCGCTAAAAGGCTTGATAAGCACAGATACTGCTTGTGTCTATACAGGGCAGATTTCGTATTATGGATTGCTGGAAGATACAGAGGAAATTTGTGCGATTGCACATGAAAATGGTGCAAGGTTTGTGTTGGGGATTTCTCCGATTGCGGCGGCAGTGCTAAAAAGCGCAGGAGAAATCGGTGCAGATATTGCGGTGGGCGAGGGACAGCCTCTTGGAATGCCGCTGAGCTTTGGCGGACCGTATCTGGGTTTTATGGCGACAAAAAAAGAGCTGATGAGGACACTTCCAGGAAGAATTGTGGGGCAAACCATAGATGTTGATGCAAAGCGTGCGTTTGTGCTGACGCTACAGGCAAGAGAACAGCACATCAAACGTGAACGTGCAAGCTCTAGTATTTGTTCCAATCAGGCATTGTGTGCGCTTATTGCGGGCATTTACATGAGCGCAATGGGTGCGCAGGGAATGAGAGAAGCTGCACAGAATTCTTATCAAAATGCGCATTATTTGGCACGTGAAATTGGCAGTATCAAAGGATTTGAACTGGCATATCAAGGTGTTTTCTTTCACGAATTTGTAACGCATTGCCCACTGTCTGCACAAAAGCTTTCGGATAGCTTGGCACGAAGAGGAATTTTGGGCGGTTTGCCGCTTTCGGATCATGATATTTTGTGGTGTGCGACAGAGTGCAACACCAAAGAAGAAATGGACGAGCTTGTGAGCATATTAAAAGAGGAGGCGGCAAAATGGAACTGATTTTTGAAAAAAGCAGAAAAGGCAGACGTTGTGCGCAGCCTTTCAAATGCGAGGTAGAATATCATTATGATTTACCAAGCGAATATGAGCGCAAGCAGCCACCAAAGCTTCCAGAGATTGCAGAAGTGGACTTGGTACGGCATTATATGGAACTATCCCGCAGGGCATACGGTGTGGATAACGGGTTTTATCCATTGGGTTCTTGTACCATGAAATACAATCCTCGTGTCAATGACGATGTGGCAGGAATGTTTACCAATATTCACCCTTTACAGCCGATAAATACGGTGCAGGGCTGCTTGGAGATTTCTTATTTATTACAGCAAAGCCTATGCGAGATTTGCGGCATGGACGCATTTACATTGCAGCCAGCGGCAGGTGCGCAGGGCGAGTGGACGGGATTGCAGCTAATCAAGGCTTATCATATGGCACGTGGAGATGAGCAACGCATCAATGTGATTGTTCCTGATTCTGCACATGGCACAAATCCTGCAAGTGCGGCGATGTTAGGATACCACATCATCAATATTCCATCGACAAAAGAGGGGACAGTAGATGTTTCTGCCTTGCGCAGTGCCGTTAATCATCAGACGGCGGCGCTCATGCTGACCAATCCAAACACGCTTGGAATTTTTGAAAAAGACATCAAAGAAATTGCACAAGTGGTGCATGAGGCAGGCGGCTTGGTGTATTATGACGGTGCAAATCTAAACGCAGTCATGGGTATTTCACGGCCAGGTGATATGGGATATGATGTGGTACATCTGAATCTGCATAAGACATTTTCGACACCGCATGGCGGCGGCGGACCGGGCAGTGGGCCTGTGGGGTGTAAGGCACACTTGAAAGAATTTTTGCCTGTTCCTGTGATTACGTTTGATGGTGAAAGCTATGATTTTGACTACGATCTGCCAAATTCTATTGGCAAAGTAAAGAACTTTTATGGGAATTTTTTGGTATATGTGCGTGCGTATGCGTATATTCTTTCGTTAGGGGCGCAAGGGTTAAAAGAGGCTTCAGAAAATGCGGTGCTGAATGCAAATTATTTGCGTGTTGCTTTGCAGGATTATTCGGATTTGAAATATGCACAGCCGTGTATGCACGAGTTTGTGCTGTCTTTGGAAACACTCAAAAAAGAAACGGGTGTGTCGGCATTGGATATTGCAAAGGGTTTGCTCGACAAAGGGATTCACCCACCGACCATGTATTTTCCGATGATTGTACATGAAGCGCTGATGTTAGAGCCAACTGAAACAGAAAGTGTGGAAACACTGGAAAATGCGGCAGAAGTTTTTAAAGAGCTTTTTGAAAAAGCAAAAACAGATGCGCAGAGCCTGCACGAAGCACCCAC
>JAVXBD010000082.1:0-5335 GCA_036660175.1 Christensenellaceae bacterium
ATTCAGCACCAAACAAATAAACACACAAATTGCGGTTTTGACGGTACGCATACCAGGAAGCGGGATTGTGAAATGATTCATGAAATATAAGCCTCCTTACGGTTCGGAAAAGAGCGAAAATAATTGGATAAATCAGTCCCATAACGAGTGGGAAGAATGTCGAAAACGACCATATCCAGCAGTTTTGCACTAAAATCTTGTTGAAGCATAATAATCTCCTCTTGCAGGTTTTTTTGTTATAACTTTAGTTTATAGTATTTTGAAGCATTATGCTTCTTTTTTTTTACTATTATCCCAATCTTTAGTATAGAGCCAAAAAAACAGTCAATGTTGAAGTAGTGTGCAAAGACTGCTTTTTTGTTTATTTAATAATCGCTTTCTTCTTCCTCGCTTTCTTCATCCTCGCTTTCTTCCTTTATAGAAGAGATGTCGTTTTTCTTGGAGGTTAGCTTTGGGATAATAAGTGCCGCAATAAAGGTTAAAACAACAATCAACCAGCCGCCAATAATCAGATATTTCTGCTCATAATCAGCGTAAGGGACTCTGATGTTGGAAACAATGAAGCTAATGGATAAAAATATAAATACAGCGGGGCAGATATATTTTAATAAAATATCCCACCATTTTCCAAGCTTTAAGGTGGTGGATTCGTTGATGAATTTACGCAGTTTTGTAATACCAAAGATCCATGTGACCGCAATGATTTCAAAGATGCCCATTAAGAGCAGACTAAATTCATTTGTAAAGTGGTCCACAATATCAAGCCAATAAAGCCCTGCATTTGTGGCAAATAGCAAAGATACTAAGAATCCTGCAACGCAGGTCCATAAAAGTGTTTTGCGTGGATTGAATTTGAATTTGTCTGAAACCGCCGTAGAAACTGCCTGAACAATGGAAAAAACGGAATCAATTGCAAGCGTAAACAGCATCAGGAAGAAAAGCAATGAGAAGATGACACCTGTCACCATGCCGCCAGGAAACATGGATAAAGCCTGCGGATACGTCACAAAAGCGAGCATTACACCTTGATACTCCATATCTGGTACAGCAACACCGCTTTGGAAGGAAAGATAGCCTAATGTCGCAAATACAACAAAGCCAGCAAGCATACTGATGCCTAAATCTGCAAAGCCAATAATCATGCTGTCTTTGGTAACGTCGGCTTTTTTGGAGAGGAAACTTCCATAGGTAATCATAATGGCGAAAAGGATACTCATGCTGTAGCAAACCTGACCAAATGCCGCCCCCCAAACCTTTGGGTTTGCAAGCGCAGACCAGTCAGGCGTGATAAAGTATTTGACACCCTCGGCAGCTCCTGGCATACTGAATGCCTGAATGCACATAACAACCAAAATAACAACGGGTATAATCACTATCCATTTGACGATTTTGCCCATTGTTTTGATGCCTTTTCTCAGTGAAAGAATAACAATTGCCCAAGTGACGATAAGACCAAAAAGAACGGGAATTGAAAACCCTTGCATATCGCCTGGGTTCGACGAAAGATGCAGCACTTGCTCCTGAAAAAAAGCTGCGGGATTGCCTGCCCATGCCATCGTGAACGAATGGAAAATATAATTGACCACCCACGAAACAAGTACGGTATAATATGCAACAATAATAAATCCGATGATGATGCCTGCCCAGCCAATCCATTCAAACTTCTTATTCATTTTGGCAAAAGCGGAGGGCGCACCTAACTGGTATTTTTTACCAATAGAAATTTCCATAATCAAAATAGGAATACCGATTGCAAAAATTGCAATGATATAGGGTATTAAAAATGCACCACCGCCATTTTGAAATGCTTGTCCAGCAAAGCGCCATGCGTTTCCAAGCCCCACAGCAGAACCAATTGCGGCAAAAATAAAGGTGGAGCGAGATCCCCATCGTTCTCTTTTCATAAAAATACCTCCCAAAATCGTGTTGTGTCAGGATACCGTTCGTTCAATAAAAAAGTAACCAATGATTAATAAACAGAAAAAAGAGAAATCACACAATTGTTAGGATATAAAATTTTTAATAATGGTTTACTTGATTGAAAAAAGTGTTTCCACGCTCTGCTCACCAACTGGTCTTGAATAGTAATAGCCTTGGATATAGTCGCAATGGCAATATTTAGCAAAGTCTAACTGCTTTTGCGTTTCAACACCTTCGGAAATAACATCTAATCCCATGTTTTTTAAAGTACTGACAATGGATTCAAAAAAAATGGCAGTTTTGGTACTGGTCATAGATTTTGTAATAAGGCTTTTATCGAGTTTTATATAGTCAAACGGTAAATCTACAATGTGATAAAAATTAGAATAACCTGTTCCAAAATCATCAAGTGCAAAAAGTGTGCCTAATGACCGCATTTTATCCATAAATTCTGTAACTTCAAGATAGTTTGATGTCATCATGCTTTCTGTAATTTCAAATTTTATTTTTTTGGGCGGCACATCATACTTGCGAATAATCTTAATGATATTATCAAACAAATCACTCTGCATAAACTGAACAGCGGATAGATTAATGGAAATACCATCAAAATTGATGCCTTTATCCAGTAATTGCTTGATAAAGATACAAACTTTTTCAATAAGCTGATAGCTTGCGGCAACAATGATGCCTGACTGTTCGGCGATGGGAATAAACTCATCGGGCGAAATCTCACCGAGTATATCATCATGCAGGCGCATCAAAGCCTCTGCCATAATAAAACGATTTTTATCAGTATTAAAGATACATTGATAATTGACATCAAACCCATTGCTCTCGATTTTATCTTTCATGATATTTGCAACAAGATGCTTGCGGTTGATGGTATGTGTAATTTCTTGGTTGCAAAAGATGATGCTGTTGGATATGGTGTTTTTTTGAAGAGCATATTCAAGGCTGTTTACAGTTTCGGATAGCGTTGTTACTGATAAGGGAAACTGTGCTACACATATCTTAGCCTGAATTTTGCAGGAATTATTTTCGATTTTCCATAATAAATTAAAGCGGAATGCAAGCGTATTTAATACATCTGCAAGCTTTTTCTTGTCATAATTGACAAGCACAATGGCAAATTCATCTCCGCTGTATCGATATACGGTATGATGAGAAATAGTATCCGTTAAATAATTTGCGATTTTTTTTAGAAATAAATCTCCTTGATCCTGCCCAAATTTATCGTTGATGAATTTAAAATCACGCAACGAAACAACAAGAATGCTCATAGGTGTATTTTGTTTGATATGCAGCTCCAATTTTTTTAAGAGCATACTTCGGTTAAAAAGACCAGTGAGCTGATCAATGGAAATCCGTACATTTTGTAAATACAAATAAATAATCAAAAGAGCGCACATAGCAGCAGTACCTGTTAAAACATAAACAGGCTGCATCTGTTCAATAAACACCACTATCACCGCAATGACAGGATAAATGTATAAAACGATTCTATTTAAAAACGAAATGGATTTTCGATTTGATAATACAAATAAGATACCCATGCCACAATAGATATAAAATATCAGATAATTGCTGAATGATATGGATGCACGTGCATATCCATTGACCGCATCAAGCGTAAAAATATCGTGGGTTAGTGGGTTTAAAAATACAAATGCTGCATAAATTAGATAGGGGATGAGAATGAATGCCATAATTTTTTTTAGGTGTGGATGCCCTTCATAGGCAAGCGTAAGGCTATATATGCAAAACATAACAGACATAAGCGGTGTAAGCAGAAAATAAAACAGTGTTACGATGTATGTGAAAGGAATCGGAAGAATTTTATAATTTTGGATTGAAAACACAGAAACAATATCAAACATTATGGCAAGAAAAGTGACTATCAAACAAGCGTTGAATACAATACTTTTATAAGTACGTAAATTCTGATTGCTAAATGAATATACCAACAGAATTGCGACTACAATCATCGAAATTGCTTCCGCTGTAATGTTCCATTCTATCAAGATGATACTCCTCAATATTTACTTGGGTAGCGATAATGCATATTAATATTATTATATCACGATATTTGATTTAGTAAATGGTTTTATGGTATAATTACAGTTCTGATTAAAAATAAAACTGTAAATGGAGAAAAAATGATAACTATAACGAATTTAAGCTTAAATTTTAGTGGTACAAATTTATTTTCAAATGTGAATTTAAAGTTTACACCTGGAAATTGCTATGGGATTATCGGCGCAAACGGCGCAGGGAAATCGACTTTTTTACGTATTCTTTCAGGAGAATTAGATTCCACTACGGGAGATGTCTATATTCCAGAGAATACAAGAATGTCAGTGCTAAAACAAAATCATTTTGAATTTGATGATTTTACGGTGCTTGAAACAGTGATGATGGGAAATCCACGCCTTGCGCAAATTACCAAACAAAAAGAGGAATTGTATGCAAAATCCGATTTTTCTGACGAGGACGGCATCTTGGCAGGAGAGCTTGAAGGCGAGTTTGCAGAGCTTGGCGGCTGGGAAGCGGAATCAGATGCTTCAAAGCTGATACAAGGTTTGGGGCTTTTAGAAAGCCAGCTTTATGTACAAATGAACACGCTGCTGGATACTGAAAAAGTAAAGGTGCTGCTTGCACAGGCGCTGTTTGGCAAGCCTGAGATTGTGCTTCTTGACGAGCCTACCAACCACCTTGATATTGCAAGCACAAATTGGCTGGAAAATTTCTTGATGGATTATGAGGGAACGCTCATTATTGTATCGCATGACAGGCATTTTTTAAATACGGTGTGTACGCATATGGTGGATATTGATTATGGAAAAATCAAAATGTATGTGGGAAACTATGAATTTTGGTATGAATCCAGTCAGATGATACAAAAAATGCTGAAAGACCAAAACAAAAAGAGCGAGGACAAAGCAAAAGAATTACAGAGTTTTATCCTGCGATTTTCGGCAAATAAATCAAAATCAAAACAGGCAACTTCACGTAAAAAACTGCTTGATAAATTGAGCTTTGAAGATATGCCTGCCTCTTCACGTCGGTATCCATTTGTGGGATTTACACCCGAAAGAGAGATTGGCAAAGAAGTGTTAGCAGTGGAAGGAATCAGCAAAACAATTGATGGTGTAAAGGTTCTAAACAATATTAGCTTTCGGCTAAACAGAGATGATAAAGTTGCCTTTATCGGTGAAAATGAATTGGCGGCAACGACATTGTTTAAAATCTTGACAGAAGAAATAGAGCCTGATGAGGGTACGTTTAAATGGGGCGTCAGCACCACACAGTCCTATTTTCCAAAAGACAGCAGTGCCTTTTTTGAGGGTAGCGATTTAACCATTTTGGATTGGATGCGCCAGTATTCCAAAGATACGACAGAAACATATTTGCG
>JAVXBD010000083.1:0-5334 GCA_036660175.1 Christensenellaceae bacterium
GGTATATTCTTCATCTTAACACCATTTGTTGCAACATGGGCAATGCAGTGGATTTTTGCAATCTACCTCATCATAGGCGGTATTGCACTATTTGCAGAAGCATGCTCAGGAAAAACAGCCCGCAAAGCATAAGCATAAACATAGCAGTTCAAAAAGGCCGCTTCCTATGGAGTGGTCTTTTTTTATTAAAAATAACAACCCCCCCCCAGAAAATCTTTCGTACATAAAATCTAAATAAAAGAACTTGTAAAACATCTGATAAAAAACAGATACTATCAGTTTACCATGACAAGAACTTGCGTTATCTTGCAAAAATAGTATAATAATATTGTTGGCTATCTGTTTGCCCTAAGGCATAGAAATGACAGATACCGTACTAAGATTTTTAAGGAGAGCAAACAAGGCATGGCAAATTTTGATTTTGACGTAGTGGTAAAAATTGGTTCAATGGCACTGATACGAAAAGAGGACAATGACATTGACTATAATATTTTTTCGAGGCTGGCAACAGAGCTAAAACCTGGATATATTCTTGTTTCTTCAGGAGCAACAGAAATCGGCAGAATTGATTATATGAAAAGAAACGGAAATAGAGAGCTTAAGGGAAATATTGAGCAGATAAAAGCATCGTATGCAGCGCAGGGGCAGCCGATTTTGATGGAAATGTATCGACAATTTGTGAATCCGAAATACTCTGTGCGGCAGGTACTTGTGGAGCATAGTCACTTTAATGATGAACGAAAAGTCAACCACATTCGCAATCTGTTGTTTGCGGCGGCAAACCAAAACGCCATTCCGATTATCAATTATAACGATGCGGTGTCTGATACCGAAAACATGAAGCTGGAATTGCGAAATCTAAAATCTAAAAGCGATCATGTAGTGGAGTGCGTTGATAACGACGAAACGGCGGCGGTGATTACTAGACTGATGAATGCAAAACTGCTCGTGATTTTATCCAGTATTGATGGGATTTATGTGGATATTAACGATCCATCGACGATTATTGAAAACGTAACTGGCGAAACATATGAGGAAGTTGAAGAAAAAATTGATGAAATGATGAGCTGCTGTAAGGGAGCATCAAGAATCGGGGCAAATGGTGCGGCGGCAAAATTGAAGTTTGCAAAAGAGGCATTAAAATGCGGCACTACCGTTATCATTGCAAATGCGCAAAACAGCCTTTCAGATATTATTGAGGGCAAAGTAAAGAGGACCTATCTGAGCATAGAAAAATAAAGAAATTTATCAAACAAACAATCAAAAAAGCGGCACATTTTTTATGAAAGTGAGCCGCTTTTTTATAGAATTTTAATTATTATTTATCCAATCACTGTGATGGTCAGCGTTTTTCTGCCCCATGCGTTGCAGGCTGCTTCGGAGGATTGATCACCCATATAAACATCTATGACATTGGAAGCAAATCCGCCTGTATCCTCTACCCTGCCATAGCCATAGCCTGGAATATATAGCTTTGTACCATATGGAAATGCCTTTGCGGCAACTGTGCCAATCGAGGGATATGTGCCAGATGAGGTTCTGTTTCCGCTATTGCAGTTGGAGCAATATGCGGTTACCTGCATGGTTACGGTATATTTTCCGCTACCGTCAAAATCTCCGCCACCGCCATGAATTTGGGAAGTTGTTGGCGGTTTCTTTTTCTTTGGTGCAACATAAGTGCCAACAGCCGTAATCTGCGTAATCGGTTTTTTTGTGACATCTTCAGAAATGACATCTTCAGAGATGAGCATACCATTTTTATAAATTTGTTTGGTGACGATTTGAAGCTCGCCGTCCTCGCCCTCCTGCACAACATCTGTTTTGCCTTTTGCAAGTTTGGAATCTTCCTTTGTATCTTTTTCATAAGGAATGGCACGTACTTCTGTTACATTTTTGGTTTCGACAACAATATGGTCAATAACCATACCAGAACGAATATACGTATCAGGAGATGGATAAACTTCATCATCTGGTGCAGGCACAACCTGCGCTTTTGCAAGTGCATCTGCAACCGTTCCTGCAATCATATTAACAATAATAGACTCATTGCCTGTTTTGATTGTAAGCGGCATAGCACGTCTGATAATAAGCTCCATACCATCAGAAATAGGATCGTCAAGCTGTGCTTCTAAAATATCGTCCTTGCCTATTTCAATTTTATTATCTGTTAAAAAATCCCCCACTGTACGAGCGGTGGTTGGTGCTACTAAAATTCTGCCGCTGTCGTTGATGGTGATGTTGTTTGTTGGTTTTGCAAACGAGGTAGGAATGGCGATGCCTGATACCACAAGCACCAATACTGTTATAATCGCAATGGTACGAACAAAATGATCCCGTAAAAAGCTGCCACCGCTATGACTGCTGTGGCGGTTTGAAGAGCCACTGGCGGTAGAAAATGATGAGCGGCTTTTCTTGCTTGCAACAAACGATGCTTGCGCTGGGCTTTGGTCGATAGATTGCACACGTCTTACACGCACCGCACTTGTACGATCAGTTTTTTGCTGATTTAACGAATGCGAAACATGTGAAAAAGTTGCATGTGTTTCTGCTTTTTTCCTTCGAGTAATACCAAAAACAGCCGCAACTTTATCAAGGAACTGCTCAAAGCCGCTGCTTTTTTTGCTACGGGAAACAGGCGTCAAATCCTCATCTGTAAAGGTGGACTTATGCGGATTATAAAGAATACCCTTGTATTTTCTTTGTGGATTAATATCATCGTTTCTTTTTTTATAAGACATAAATTCCCTCCGAAAAACAAAACCCAAATTGTCTTGTTTTAGTAGATGTATCATACACTAAAAACAGTGAAAAGTCAAATTTTCAAGAGTAAAATCGACTGGTTTGATTGAAAAGTGGGGGATATAGTGCAGTTTTTGCGGTGTTCATAAATTATTAATTATTTGTTATAGTTTTGCAAATATTATGAAATAATAGTATAATATAATCAATGATACTTGTTATGGACAAACTAAACGAGCGTGGAGTTTTATGGGTAAAAAAATAATCAGCTTTCTATTAATCATCATTGTTGCGGCGGCAGGACTTTTTACGGGCTGCGCCACACAAGACGGTGCGGCAACGGCGGGGTATGCTTTTGTACAAAAAATAGCGGATCAAGATTATGCAGGTGCATTTGATTATGTGTATACCTTTACTTCCGATGTCAAAACTCGTGAGGATTTTGTAGCACGATATGAAAATATTTATGATGCACTGGAAGTAACGGATATTACGCTTGTCAGCCGAAATGTTGAGCAAAAAACCAAAACGGAATATTCACTTACCTATACGCTACAGCTAAAAAGCGGATTGCTGGGCGATGTTTCTTATAACTATCAGGCGGATATTGTTTCAGGGCCACAGGGCTATACGATTTTATATACGCCTAGCCTGATACTGCCGATGTTAGAGGAGGGAGATCGGGTGCGTGCAGCATCACAAAGCGGTGCACGTGGCGAAATCTTTTCGATTGACGGAAATCTGCTTGCAAAAAATGATTTTGCACAGAGTATTTATATTGATTTAGAAAAAAAGCCCGATATAGAGCAAGTAAAAGCACTGCTTGTGGGCAGCTTTCATTTGGATGCAGAAAAAATACAAAAGAAATATGACAATGCTATAGAAAAAGAATTTCCAGTAGAGGTATTGGCAGTCTATCCCAAAGGAACTCTGACAGAAGAACAAAAAGCGCAGATTCTTGCGGTAAACGGATTGGGTGTAGACGATGAACGCCTTTCGCCGATACGCTACTACCCTTTAAAAGATGATGCGGCGCACGTAATTGGATATGTAGGGTCACCGAGCGATGAGCAGATAGAGCAATATAAAGATGCAGGCATTACAGAAAATTCAATCGTCGGAAAATCAGGGATTGAGCTTGCCTATGAAGAAACCATGCGTGGCAACGATGGAAAAGCAGTATATATCGAGGACGAAAAAGGAAACATCAAGCAGGCACTGTATCAAGATCAGAAAACGGACGGCTCAGACGTAACGCTGACCATTGATTCTCGTACACAGTGTGATGCGTACACATTATTATCCGCCAACCTAACAGCGGGACAAAGTGGCGCAGTGGTGGTGATGGACGCAAAAACTGGCGATGTGGAGGCAATGGTATCTTATCCGTCATATGACAACAATCTGTTTAATTTTCCAATGGACAAGCAGATTTGGGATTTTTATAACAGCAAAGAAAACGGAAGTCCTCTTTATGCACGTACGACACAATCGGTATTTACACCCGGTTCTACCTTTAAGCCGTTTTCATCTGTGCCGTCCATAGAGAGTGGACTTTTGACAGAATCGTCCATACCGCCAATAACAATTACAGACAATAAATGGATACCAAGCTCGGACGAATGGAACTGGGTATATCCAGCAATACAAAGATATAAAGAACCTGTGGGCGGGGATTACAACTATGAAATTGCCCTAAAATCATCGGACAATATTTTCTTTGCCTATTATGCCATGAAGCTTGGCATTGAGCCTTTTATGGCATATATGCAAAAGATAGGAATTGGAGAAGCGCCGACTTTTGAGCTGCCGCTTACAAAATCAAATCTTTTAAATGAAGGAACGCAAATGAACATCAAGCTGCTGGCGGATATGGGCTTTGGTATGGGTGAAATTATGATTAGCCCACTGCAAATGGCAAGTATGTATACGGCATTTGAAAACGATGGAGATATGCTTAATCCGACAATCGTAAAAAAAGTAAGCAAGACGGTGGACGATACAGAAACAGTGGAATATCAAAATGCACCCACGGTTTTTAAAGCAGATACCATGCAAAGCGCTACCATTGATATGGCAAAACGTGCAATGAAACGAACAATGGAAGATGGTACAGGATATGGGGCAATGCTCGGGAAAAAAAATGTGTACGGAAAAACAGGCTCGGCGGTTATCGGCGGACCTGATAATCGTGAGGTGAACTGGATTATCGGTGTGGACGGAGATACCAGCAAAGTATATGTGGTAACGGTCGATGCGGTAAAAACAGAAGGAACAACACCAAAGCTTGCGATTTTAAGAGGTTTGATAGACAAAGAGAATTATACAGCGGCACTTGGCGGTGCGGCACAGCCGACAGAAGCGCCAACATCTGAGCCAACAGAAGCGCCGACCACAGCTGCCGAGTAATCTTTTTTTTAGAAGAAAGAATTTGCCGGAGTTGCCTTTTTCAAATAAAATGATAGATGAAATCATTCATAGGATAATAGGGGCATTAAAAAATGGGTATAAGACAGATGGAACAAAGCAGTAAAAATCATATTTGGAATTGTACTGATATTGATTGGCTTTTTGTTTGTAAGCGCTCCCATCATT
>JAVXBD010000084.1:0-5295 GCA_036660175.1 Christensenellaceae bacterium
TGATTTTGACGGGCTATTATAAAGACTTGGTTTTTATGCTCGTGATTATTGCAAACTTGATTATTGGTATTTTGCAAGAAATCGTATCGAAAAAAACGTTGGATAAACTGGCGCTCATTGTGGTGGCAAAGGCAACGGTGGTGCGTGGCGGAAAAGAAAGCAGCATCAGCGTAAAAGAACTTGTTTTGGACGACATCATGGTATTAAAATCGGGCGACCAAGTGTGCGCAGACGGCATTGTGCTGAATGGGTATCTGGAGGTCAACGAATCGCTTATTACAGGCGAAAGCGATGTGGTGGTCAAAAAGGATCACGATACGCTTTCTTCTGGTAGCTTTATTACATCTGGCAAAGCGTATGTGCGTGTCCAAAATGTGGGCGCTGATAGTTATGCAAATAAAATCAGCTCAGATGCCAGAGTATCTAAAAAACGTAAATCTGAATTGCGCAGGTCGCTGAATAAGATTCTTAGGATTGTCAGTTTTATTATCATTCCCATCGGGGTTTTTCTGTTTTTAAGGCAGCATTTTGTGGTGGGGCTTACGCTTCAGGATAATACGGTAAAGACGGTGGCGGCAGTGATTGGCATGATTCCAGAAGGACTGATTCTTTTGACCAGTATCGCACTTGCAACAAGTGCCATCATGCTTGCCTACAAAAAAACATTGGTGCAGGATATGTTTTGTGTGGAAACACTGGCACGTGTGGATATGCTGTGTCTGGATAAAACAGGTACTATTACATGGGGCGTGATGAATGTAGAAGAAACGGTTTTATTGCAGGATATTGACGAAAAAGAAATCTTGGCAAATATTTGCAATGCGTTATATGATGATAACTCTACCTTTAATGCTATCAAAGAAAAATATGGCACATTGGATACCTATAAAGTGAAATCTATCGTGCCATTTTCTTCCAGTCGAAAATACAGCGGCGTGTGCTTTTTTGAGCAGGGAACATATCTGATGGGTGCATACGAAATGCTGTTTGACGATGAGAATGCGCTTGTAGAGCAATATTCACAGCAGGGAAAGCGTGTGCTTGTACTGGCACACAGTAAAAATGAACCAGTCCAAAACGAAGTTCCAGAAGGACTGATACCTGTTGCGCTGATTTTGATTGCGGATAAGGTGCGTGAGGAAGCACGGGAAGCACTGGCGTTTTTTGATGCAGAAGGTGTGGATATTAAAATTATTTCGGGGGATAACCCGATTACTGTGAAGGAAGTGGCTCTGCGTGCAGGTGTAAAAAATGCAGAAAGTTATGTAGATGCAACAACGCTTCAAACGGACGAGGATATTTATGATGCGGTACAAAAGTACAGCGTGTTTGGCAGGGTGTCGCCTTTTCAAAAAAAGCAGATGATTTGTGCCTTAAAAGCGCAAAAACATACGGTTGCGATGACGGGTGACGGTGTCAACGATGTATTGGCACTAAAAGAGGCAGATTGCAGTATCGCAATGGCATCTGGCAGTGATGCGGCAAAAAATATTTCCAGCTTGGTGCTGTTAGACTCTAATTTTGCGTCTATGCCGCAGATTGTACAAGAGGGCAGACGTGTTATCAACAACATTGGACGTGTAGCAACCCTGTTTATTACCAAAACCATTTATTCGGTGTTGCTGGCGGTTATGACGATGACGTTGCTTACAAACGGCTATCCGTTTTCGCCGCTACAGCTTACAATGGTGAGCATTGTTACCATTGGTTTTCCTGCATTCTTTTTGGCACTCGAGCCAAATTATGCACGTATCAAGGGCAGTTTTTTAAAAAATCTATTGATAAAATCTTTGCCAGGAGGGCTGAGTATTATTCTGATACTGCTGCTGGTTAATTTGATTTCTAGCGCATATCATTTAGACGTTGAAGTGGTGACGGCAATCTCTATTATACTTACCACAGCGGCAGGGATTTGGGTGGTTATTAAGGTCAGTATGCCGCTTACAACGCTCAGAAAAATCATCATTGCTGCAACCATTGGTGTATTTGTATTGTGTATTACGGTACTTGGACCGTTCTTTGAGATTGTGACACTTACGTGGCAGGTTTATGCTGTGATGGGTATTGCGATTGCTGTTATGCCGTTCTTGATGAAGTTGATTGAATGGGCAGTTACAAAGCTCATCAATGCGATGGATAAATCAAAAAAAAAGGTAAAAGCGTTTGATGAATTTTTACGATAAAGTATATGAGGCGGTGCAGAGAATCCCAAAAGGAAAGGTCGCATCTTATGGGCAGATTGCCGCAATGGCAGGAAATCCACGTGCGGCAAGGGTGGTGGGATATGCACTGCATAAAAATCCACAGCCGTATGTGATACCTTGTCATCGTGTGGTAAACAGGAACGGACGGCTTGCACCGAGTTTTGCATTTGGCGGACTTTGTGAGCAGCGCAGACTGCTTGAGGCGGAAGGTGTGGCTGTGCGTGAGGACGAAACGGTGGATATGAAACAATATCGTTATGTTCTAAGCATATAAAAGCAAATATTTCACAGATTATTTGTGAATGAATTCCAATAAATCACAAAATCGACAAAATAATGTTAGTTACTAACATTATAAATGAAAAAAACGGTATTTTTTTGTTGAAAGAAGTTTGCAAATGTAATATAATAGGAATGAAATAAAAATATGAATATAAAATCTTAGGAGGATTCTTTTCATGAGCAAAATTGATAAAACTGCAATCAACACGATTCGTTTTTTGTCGGCGGAAGCTATTCAAAAAGCAAACAGTGGTCACCCAGGCCTGCCAATCGGTGCAGCACCAGCGGCATATACACTGTGGTCAAAGCATCTAAAACACAATCCAAAAAATCCGCAATGGCAAAACAGAGATCGTTTTATTCTAAGTGCGGGACACGCATCTATGCTGCTTTATTCACTGCTGCATATTTTTGATTATGGTGTAAGCATAGACGACATCAAAAACTTTAGACAATGGGAATCAAAAACACCAGGACATCCAGAGTTTGGACAGACGGTGGGCGTTGAGGCAACCTCTGGTCCTTTGGGGCAGGGTATTGCAATGGCGGTTGGATTTGCAATGGCAGAGGCACATTTGGCGGCAGAGTTTAACAAGCCAAAATATAACGTGGTAGACCATTATACTTATGCGCTGACGGGCGATGGCTGTTTGCAGGAGGGTGTAGCATCAGAGGCAAGCTCACTTGCAGGAACATTGGAACTTGGAAAATTAATCGTGCTGTATGATAAGAATAACATTACCATTGAGGGCGATATTGATGTAACATTCTGTGAAGATGTGAAAAAACGATATAAGGCATATGGCTGGCAGGTTTTGGAGGTTGCAGACGGGAACGAAGACATCAAAGCGATTTCTGATGCGATTGAAGAAGCAAAAGCTGAAAAGAAAAAACCTTCCTTGATTATTATCAATACGGCTATTGGCTATGGCTGCCCAGCAAAACAAGGCAGTGCAGGCTGTCATGGTGCTCCTTTGGGGCAGGAAAATATTGATGCGATGAAGAAAAATCTTGGCTGGGAACATAAAGAACCGTTCTTTGTACCAGAAGAGGTAAAAAAACACATTGCAGAATTGCAGGAAGTTTATACACAAGAAGAAAAACAATGGAACGATTTGTTTGCAAAATACTGCAAAGCTTATCCAGAACTTGCAGCAAAATATGATGCGTTTTTCAAGCCTGTTCCACAGTCGATTTTTGATAACGACGAATATTGGACATTTGACGAAAAACCAATTGCAACCAGACAATCTTCAGGCGAAGTCCTAAACAGAATCGCTAAAAAATTGCCGCAATTGATGGGCGGCAGTGCAGATCTTGCACCTGCAAATAATTCGCTGATGAAAGAAAGAGACTATTTTTCGGCAGAAAATCGTTTGGGAACAAACATTCATTTTGGTATCAGAGAGTTTGCAATGGCAGCGGTGTGCAACGGCATGGCACTGCATGGCGGTGTAGTTCCCTATTGTGCAACTTTCCTTGTGTTCAGTGATTATTTAAAGGGCGCAATCAGAATGTCGGCACTCATGAAGCTTCCTGTTACGTATGTCTTTACGCACGATTCTATTGGTGTAGGCGAGGACGGTGCAACACATGAGCCAATTGAGCATCTTGCGGCATTGCGTGCAACACCAGGTGTATATGTGTTCAGACCAGCGGATTCACATGAAACTGCTGCGGCATACCAATTTGCACTTACAAAATCAGCACCAACAGCAATTGCACTGACACGTCAGCCATTGCCATTATATAAACAAACAGGAAAAGGTGCGCTTAAAGGCGGATATATCTTAAAAGACGGCGGCAAAACACCTGACATCATTTTAATTGGAACGGGCAGTGAGGTGGAGCTGTGCATGAATGCGGCAGAAGTACTTGCAAGCAAAAAAATCAATGCACGTGTGGTTTCTATGCCGTGCATGGACTTGTTTGAGGAGCAGGACGCAGCCTATAAGGAAAGCGTCATTCCAAACAATATTCGCAAGAGAATGGTTGTGGAAGCAGGAACCTCTTTTGGCTGGGCAAAATATGTAGGGCTTGACGGCGGATATGTAACGGTGGATACATTCGGCGCATCAGCACCAGCAAAAACGTTGTTTGAAAAATTTGGTTTTTCAACAGAAAACGTGGTTGCAAAAGCTTTGGAAGTATTGGATAAATAGTCTTGTAATATGAATACTGAGCATTTGTTTAACACCTTGTAAGTTGTTTTGGCTAATTACATTTTACAAGATTGTTTGAGCAAATGCTCTTCTTTTGGCTCTATGCCAAATGTTGGGGTAATGAAATCCATAAAATATAAAAAGAGAGACTAAGAGCAGCAGGGTTTGTAAAGAATTCTGCTGTTTTTAGCATATTTTTAGCATATAAGAAGAATACGCTTTTTAAGATTTTTAGAGTTTTTTATAGCCACCTTATGTACCCAAAACAAAGAAAAACAAGCAGATGAAAAACTCAAATTGCTCAAATGAAAATATGAATGGCTTAGCCAAGAAAATATCTGATAGAGAAAAAAGATATGATTTTTATCAAAGATGCAGAAATTGAAGAATTTGCATGAAAACTTAACAATGGCATTTCAAATATTTGGGTGAAAGAACTCCTTTTGAATTTTTTTAAAATAAGGTGCTGCGCTTAATTTGATAATTCAAGCAAAAACGCAGACAGTCTATGTCCATAAATATTCCATCAGAAACGGTTTTAAACGGTTATAATCTGCAAGCACTTCTGTTTTTGGCAGACAGAAGAAAGAGAAACGAATAAGCTGTGATTGTTAGCAAGGGAGTTAGTGGGTGGCATAAATGATGTG
>JAVXBD010000085.1:0-5068 GCA_036660175.1 Christensenellaceae bacterium
TATTCCGTGGACGAGCGTCGCCCACGGTGCATGGAGTGCTTTGCGGGGTTTGAGGGTTGACAGGGGAGAGATGAATGAGGTTCGAGTGTGAATATGGGGGTTTGAAAGCTGACGGGACAGAGAAAAAAAGGGCGAAATTCGGGTGTGAATTTGGGGGTTTGAAAGCAGACAGGACAGAGATGAAATGAGTGAGTGCAAGTGAGAAACTCCGTTTTATCAAAGGAAAATGCGGATATTTAGCGGCACAAGATATTAATTCGTTCGTGGCACTTTCTTTAAAGAAAGTACCCAAAGAATTGTGGGGCGGCAAAGTCGCCCCACACCCCTACCGTTCCTGCGGAATGCCTGCATGGATTCCTTTGCGGGGTTTGCTGGCTGGCAGGGGAAAGATGAAATGAATGAAGTTCGGGGAAGTGAGTCAAGAAGGGGAAGAGGAGCGACCGCCCAAAAGGCGAATTTTAAAAAAAATATAAAATCAATCAAAAAACAGGCGTTCTATTGTATGTAGTACACCTGCTTCTTGTGATTGGGGGTATATGCAAACGCTTTTTTAATGCGTTTGGGTCAATGTTATTTGCGCAATGCAACAAAATTTGACTGCGACTTTTGTTTAAGCGTGTTCGATAAAATCAATAATTTCTTCTTTTGATTTTACACCAACAAACTTACTCATTTTTGTACCGCCATCAAAAAGATAAACGGTTGGAATAGACATAACACCGTATTCTTGAGCGATTGCCTGCGCTTCATCTACG
The DNA here is from genome assembly GCA_036660175.1 of Christensenellaceae bacterium. Lineage (GTDB taxonomy): Bacteria > Bacillota > Clostridia > Christensenellales > Christensenellaceae > Christensenella. Next base: position 756 of record JAVXBD010000085.1, read on the forward strand.
TTGATTTTTACGATTTTTATTTTTTCGCCGATTTGTGCATCTACTTCTTCGAGTATTGGTCCGAGCATCTTGCAAGGCCCACACCAATCTGCATAAAAGTCTACGAGTACAACACCCTTATCCTTTAAAACCTCTGCATCAAATTGTGTTTCGTTGATGTGCTTGATAGCCATAATAAAATCTCCTTCATAAAATATGATTCATCTATACTCTATTTTAAACGTTTCTGGCTGTTTGTAAACAACTATTTTTATTCAATACCATCAAATTCCATTTTGATGATTTTGCGAGAGGTGATGCCTAAAAAAATGATGGTGCATAAAACGGTACTGCCCATGATGGCGAGCATGATGCCGATTTGATAGCGCACTGCAAGCTGAGGCGATACACCCGCCAAAATCTGACCTGTCATCATACCTGGCAGGGCGATAATGCCCATGGTCAACATATTGGTAATGGTGGGCAAAATTGCGGTGGTAAAGGCACTGTCCACAGATGGTTTGATTGCCTTTGAGGCAGACGCACCAAGCATCAGTGACTGCTCTATGAATGCCCGATTCTGCTGGACATCGCTAATTAGCGTATTCATACACAGCAAAACACCTGTCATAGAGTTTGCGACAATCATACCGGCAATGCTAATAAAGCTGCGTGTATCGTACCACGGTTTTACACCCAAAACCAGCGATAAGAAGTATATCATGACAATAGATGTGCCGCAAATCATACCTAAGAAAGCGGCTTTTGATACAATGGGACGATACTGCTTTGGGGCACGGTGCCGAATGGTAAAGCCTGCATAAACCAGCATACCGCAAAAAATCGTAAGCGTGAGCCACCAGCTTGGGTGCGAAAAGGCAAGCGTCAGTAAATATCCAGCAATCAATAACTGAATGGTCATACGAAAAGTCGCCAAAACAAGTGTTTTTTTCTTAGAGATGTGGCGGATTTTAAAGATAATTAGTAAAATGATAACAAAAATATAAGCTGCAGCAAGCTGCCATAAGGTGATTTCTACCGTACCCATTGAGGCAAACCTCCTTTTTTAATTACAACTTCGTGACTGCATAGCTCGGCGGTCTGCGCAGAATGTGTCACAATCAGCGTGGTCATGTGATGTTCTTTCGTAAAATGCAGCAGGTTTTGCATAACAATTTGCATGGTTTGTGCGTCCAGTGCAGAGGTAGGCTCGTCCAGCAAGTAAGTTTCGCTTTCAAGTGATAATGCACGTGCAATGCTCAAACGTGATTTTTCGCCGCCTGAAAGCATTTTTGTATCGGTATCAAGCGGTAAATCGAGCGCACACAGCTTTAAAAATGAGGTCAGAACCTCATCATTTGCAAGCGGTTTATCGCAAAAATACGAGGCTTTTTTGAAGTTATCATACAGCGTATCGGGATATACAACGGGATTTTGCGCAATCATAGTGACACGCTGCCGCAAGTTTTTAATCTCTGTGATGTTTGTTCCATCATAAAGAATCGTACCGCTGTTAATACGAAAAAGACCATCAAGCAACTTTAAGAGGGTTGTTTTACCCGCACCAGAAGCGCCAGTGATGGCTGTTGAAGTGTGCTTTTTAAAAATCAGTTCAGGAATATTTAATAAATCCTTATACACCAAATCAGAAATTTCATACATTGCAATCGCCTATTTTAAGAGTTTGTTTGTCTTTTTAAATACCCAATCACGTTGAAGCGTGAAACTTGCCATAAAAATAACAAAATCGACCACTACTTTTAGTAGCGTATTGACAGCATCACTTCCGCCAAGCAGCGAGCCTAATCCCCAAACAAGCAGCCATGATGCGATAAGCTGACCTGCGGAAAGTATGACAAAGCGCACCACTGTGCCTGTACTGCGTGCTTGGGATTTAAAAACAGCACCTTTGTTTAAAAAGTAGGTGGCAATGGAGCATAAGATTCTGGAAAGAACCGTTGCAGTCAGTATTTTAAATTCGTCCGTCAGTCCAAACAGCAATTTGGATAGCAAATAAAAGCTTCCAATATCGACGATATAGGCGATGGTGGCAGAAATGCTGAACTTAATAAAAATCAGATACAGCTTTACAGAGGAAGTCAGAATTCCCCATGAAAGGGTTTGTGTTTGCAGTAAATTTGTAGGGATTTCTTTGATTTCGATGGAATTTTGACGAGCTTCGAGTAAAATGTTCTGCCGAAAGTTTTTGTTGCTGCTCTTCATCTGTGTCATCAATATAAGGGTGGCACGGCTAAGAGCGATAAGCGATGAAGTGATGTCGGCGGCAGAGATTCCTGATAAGAACCCATAAATTTTCTGCGGCAAATTGATTTTCTTTTCATGAACACGTGCGCCTACATATACTTTTTTTTCATCTTGTGCAAGTGCCGCACACACGTTTTTTATATCGTCTATGCAAAAACCGTCTGCCTCATCAATGTTTATAAAAAGCGAGGAGTCTGTCGTGAGCGCATGCTCAAAATACAAACGCAAAGGCTCGTTTTTTGGACGAATGATGATGCTCGAAAAACCTGCATTTTTCAAATCAATGTGCAGCTGCTGCTTAGATTCTGTCAAGATGACAGTAATATTATCGTATTTCATAATTATATTTTAGCAGTTGTTGAAAGTTTTTGCAATGCAAGCATCAAAACTTCATAAAAAGATGAGGACGTACTTTTTTTATTTTACAAAACCTGCCGAATTGTTTTGCAAAACCAGCGAAAGTATTATATAATTTGTGTATAGGTATAAGTAGACTATGTATATGATACATGATTTGCTTTTTTTGTGAGAATTAAGCGAGGTAAGGTATGAGAGCTTTACGAAATATACTCATTATTATATTGATTATTGTACTGGTGCTGTTTATTCTTACGGGTGTGGGAAACGGTTTTTTTGACAAAATAAAGGGCGCATTCACAATCTCCTTCAGCGGTGATGTATATGACCTAAATAACGGGGATTACATGGTGCGTAGCAAAAATAAAGCGGCATTTGTGGACAATATGCTTGAAAAGGGCTGGAACTTTTTAGGTATTGAGGGAACGCAATTTGAATTTATTCAGGCAGAACAGCTCATTGCATTTGAAGAACATGGATTTCTGGGATTTTTTACAGTTTATGAGTTGGTTGAATCATAAGTAGGAGTGGAGAAGTATTCATGAAAAAACAAGTATATACAATGAAAGATGTTGCAAAAATTGCGGGTGTTACACAGCCGACTGTTTCGCACGTCATCAACGGTACGGCAAGCATCTCAAAAGAAGTGTGCAAGCGTGTGCGTGAGGCGATTGAAGAGCTGAATTATCGGCCAAATGCACTTGCTAAAGGATTAAAAACCAACATGACAAAGACCGTGGGGCTAATTGTTCCTGATATTTCAAACAGCTATTATGCGTCGCTTGCAAAGGCAGGAGAGCGGCTACTTACAAACAACGGGTATATTTCTTTCTTATCCTGTACAGATTATGACGGTGATAATGAGCAAAAACTGATAGAACTCCTTTTGGGATATAATGTGGACGGCGTGATTATGATGTACCAGTTTGCAAACAAAAATGTGTGTACACAGCTCACACGAAGCGGTGTGCCGTTTGTGGCGATGGACGAAGTACCCAGCGAAAATGTGGCTTGCTCGATTAATTCGGACAGCTTTTATGGCGGTTATTTGGCAACGCAGCATCTTATTGAAAAGGGCAGAACAAAGATTGCTTATTTGAGTGAAAGACTGAGCAGCCTATCACTTGCACAGCGTTTAGACGGATATAAAAAGGCACAGATAGATGCTGGAATCACACCTGATGAATCGATTATCATTGTTGAGAAAGATGCACATGACAAGGTGGAACGTGGGCTGATGCTCGGGCGCAAACTGAATGGAAAAGACATTGATGCAGTTTTTGCGTCTACAGACGTGATTGCAATTGGTGTATTGCGTGCACTTGCTGAGATGAAAGCACGTGTCCCAAAAGACGTTGCGGTGGTGGGATATGACAACATTCCAATGGCAGCAATGGCGACACCTGCACTGACAACGGTGACACAATCGGTGGATATGCTTGCAGAAATTGCGGTGGCTGAACTTGTGCGGCAGATGAATGGTGAAAAATGCAGAAGTGAAGTGCTGCTAAAACCAGAGCTGATTGTACGGGAATCAACCTGAGTGGTGGATTTTGGGAGTATAGCGTCGCCCGCGGTGCATGCGGAATGCCTGCATGGAGTGCTTTGGGGGTTTGAGGGTTGACGGAACAGAGATGAAGTGCATGGAGTGCTTTGGGGGGTTCGGGTGTGAATTTGGGGGTTTGAAAGCTGACAGGACAGGGAGAAATGAG
>JAVXBD010000086.1:0-4993 GCA_036660175.1 Christensenellaceae bacterium
CGCCAACTTGCAAGGAATAACGCATAGAAATGAGGTGCGACATATCCGTTCGCTTTCTGTAATCCTCATCAAGAGAGATATTGTTTGGATCCTTAATGATTAAAAAAAGCAAATCGTAAAACCCGTCAGATAGTTTTGGTAATGTTATTGTTCGTTGCAAATGTTCATTTGCCTTCGCATTAAAATCATGAAAAAAACTCGCATTTTCATTGTCAACTGAAAACTCTATTTGTTCATAATTCGCAAAAATCAACAACTTATATTCTCTATCAATTTCGATTAAGTTGCCAAATGATAATATTTTTTCTAGGTTAGTTTTAGTGTTAATCTCGAAATGTTTTTCTGTTTCTATTTCACCATCGGTGTTGTATAAACCATAACTAATGCCACCACCGGTGCTCATTGGTAATAGCTTGCGATTAATCCCGTTTTTTTGTTCGCAAGCCGTTAATAAACTCAAAGCAATTACTATCACGACGCTTATGTTAAATATTTTTTTCATCAATACTCCTTTTGGCTAAATATTTTATTAAACAAGCATCTACGCGTCGATGTTGATTCCAAAGGATTGAGTGTATAAGATTATCAATCATTCGGTAGAAACATTCCATCTTTCATAATGAGTACACGATCTGCAAATTTTGAAAATTCTGTATCATGCGTAACCATTACAATCGTGGTATCCTCTGCATTCAGCTTTTTCAGTAGATTCATAATTTCAAGACCGTTTTGATAATCTAAATTACCTGTTGGCTCATCTGCCAAAATCACAGACGGATGATTGGACAGTGCGCGTGCAATGGCCACGCGTTGCTTCTCACCGCCTGAAAGCTGCGCCGGCCAATACTTTGCACGATGCGACAGCCCTACAAGCTCTAACAGCTTCAAACCACGCCGATGCCTTTCTTTCGAGGAAACACCTGTGTAGCCCATGGGGAGAGTCACGTTGTCCAACACATTCAGCTCGGCCACAAGATGAAATGATTGAAATATATAGCCAATGTCACGGCTGCGCATCTCTGCACGCGCATTTTCCGAAAGGATTGTCACATCTTTTCCATTGAAATAATAATGGCCGTTGGTAGCCACATCCATCATACCGATTAGATTCAAAAGAGTGCTTTTGCCGCTTCCTGAGCGTCCGAGCAAGCAGACAAACTCGCCTGTTTCAATTGTGAGGCTAATGCCTTTGAGGACTTCGGTTTTGACACCTCGGTCCTCATAAGTTTTACAGATATTCTTGAGTTCCAGCATGTCATTCCCCCCTTAAAATGCGGTCAGGTTGCGCAGTATAAATGCGATATAGCATCGGCACCGCAGAGATGAGCGTAATTGACATGGCCGCCACGACGGCAGGGACTGCGGCGGCCGCATACACGTGCAGTTGCAGCATAGCATCCGGCACATTGCTTGCCGTCGTCATTACATTGCCCGCAAGAATGCCAAAAACCACACCCAAAAGGCATACGCATCCAATCTCGCACACAAGTTCAAGCGCCAACACGCGGCGCTTTGCGCCCACGGCAAGGCAGATAGCAAGCTCTTTTTCTCGCTTTTTTAAAAACAGAAGCATCAGCCCTGAAAATCCTATCAGTAGCTCCAGAAACATAAGAATACCAAGCTTACCAGCCATAGCATTCAGCCGTAAACCATCCGAGATAGACCGTTCAAAAATGCGCAGTGGGTATTCAGCTTGGTAGCTGTAACTGCCCTTGTGCGTTTGAAATAAGGTTTCTTGTATTGCGTTCAAACTGTAATCTGCGTTGGATTGCTCCGCTATATCCCATGCAAGCGTTGCGATACCGTTTTGGGGGAGAGCAAGACTTTCCGCCCACACAGGCAGTAAAATGCAATCATCCATTGAGAAAAATGCGTTTGTGACAGTGGGGAATGCAGTTTCCATTTTTCCATTCAGTCGATTGGGAAGTGGTACAATGGAAAAGTTTTGGCCGTTTACAACGAGTGAATTTTCTTCCAGCACATAGATTTTGTCAACATCCTCTATTTTGCCGTTTTTTAGCAGTGCCATAACATTTTTACCAACAAAGGCTGTGAACGCTTTTTTCTCAAACTCAGGTACATCGCAGTATAGCACATTTGCACTTTGAATGGTTCCCGCCTGCACAAAATTCAAATATTGCAGTATCTGGTATCGCAGTTGCGCTTTTGGAAATTGAAGCCGTACCGTTTGTACATCGTTTGGGGTGATTGCCAGTTCCGGCGCTCCCCCCAATTGAGCCGCTGTGTAGGAAAGACTTACTGTGGTATGGGTGTAATTTGAGCTGTAATACGCTTGCAGTTCCTTTGTAGAAAGTGTCGCATTGCGCGCAAAGACAAGAAAGCTAACGCCAAGCGAGAACTCCAGCACCAAAAATAAATAAGCAATGGCATTGCGCCAAAGCTTCGTGCCTATTTTTTTGAACAGGAAGCTCATGTCTTACTCGCCTCCGTTTGCAATATTTCAACAATAGAGAGCCGAACAACGCGCCTAAAAAGTAAGACGCTTGCCACGGTACTGGTTGCCACCGCGATTATGATAGCAACCGCAATCACCGGAAAGGTTCTGTAATAAAAATTGCTGAATTCTAAAAGGCGCAGTGTTGTAGGCAGTGCAACGATTGCCGCTGTGCTTGCAAGCATAGCCATTGCAAAGTTTTCGCTTAAAATTTGCAGAAATATCTGCCTATTTTTAGCGCCAAGCGCACGCTGTATGGCATAGAGATATTGTTTTGCTTCAAACTTTCCTTTTACAATCAGATAAATGTTTAAAATTGCAAATAAAAATGCGACAGCGGCAACTGTCAAATAAACCTTGATAGATTCCATGACATATTGTTGTAGACTAGCTTGCAACTCTTGCGCCGTTGATACAGAGTTTAAATTGATTTTTTGCTCGGCTTTCAAAAAAGAAATTTCATAATCTGAAGCTTGCAATTGATGATCGCTGACACAATAAATCGTTTGTTGTTGCACCATGTTGGGCCGGTTTGCAAAGTATGTGCCAAACGGCACAAGCACATCAAGCCTATTTGCATCCAGTGAAGCAATCCCAATAATTTCACACAGAGTTCCCTGCAGTGTGAGGGTATCTCCCACATAAAGACCGGCTGCTTTTGCACCAACTTCGCCCACAACACACACTGCGGGGGCAGTATTTAACTCATCCGGCGTAAAAAAGCGGCCTTTTGATAGTGTTACCTGAAACATTTCCGTAACATCTCCATAAAGTGCGCTTATATCCACAAGCTTTCCCTCAGGGGTTTCAATTTGTTCCGGCTGTGATTTAACGGCAATCGTCTGCGTTCCAAGACTGTTTTGTATCACCTGTGTTTGTGCCGGTTGTAACGGCGTTCCACTAAAATTACACAGGGCGATTTTAGAAAGGTTTTGCTGTACATAATAAGATTTCTGTGTTCCGATCCAGTTGTCAATGAGCGCAGTGCAGCACGTGATAACAACCATTGCCAAAAAAAATGAAATAAAGACAATACCGTTTATTTTCCACATACGAAGGGCAATCTTCCAAGACAATATAAACGGATATGCGCCGGATTTCCTTTTTTCTTTGTTCGTGTATAACATGATTTGACCTCGTTATTTTTCGGCCATAGTTTGCAATAGAGTGTTCTCTAATTGCTCAAGTGCGGTTTCTCCAATCAAGATTTCTGAGATATCACATAAATGTTCGAGTCTTGTGCTCCTGTCATGTAGATGGTCCCATCTTCTGCTTGGGCCAAATAGTGTCCAAAAGGACTTTTAAGTGGAATTTCTGCAATCGCTTTTTGAAAAATCCCTTCTGCAGAAAATTGCAGCAACCGTGCCGTACTGTCCGAGTAGAGCAAAAAACCATCCTCATTTGCTATAAATGCGGAAACTCCCATTTTTGTTGGTAGCTCCGAGAGTTGTGTTAATTGGTTTGAGGACGCCGAAAAAAGATAGCTTTTTCCCGTTCCGAAACCTCGCTGAACAAAGGTGTGCTTATCCTCTGGCGGAGAATCTGCTGCGTATGCAGAGCCGTAATTTATGGCATATACTTGACCATCTTTTTCAGCCAGTGTTCCACAGGCGTTTTCTGCAACGGGGATGGGTTCTCCTTTTTGTCCCGCCGGATAGCAGTACATACGCTGACTTTGCGCATCCATCCGCGAAAGATATAGGTTCCCGTCTTTATCATAGGCCAAATTATAAAAATCTTCTTTTTCGGAGGGACGAATCAGTTGAAATTGATTTTGAAAATTTAACTGTTCATCTAAAATTTGAATCCTATCATTGCCACCATCTAATACACAGATGGTTTCATTAAAAATCGTGATGCCGCTTGGATGTAAAAACTCATCCGTGCCATTGCCGGGTTTCCCTATCGTTTTAATTTTTCTGCCGCTTTTATCAAGGACGACAATGCAATTTCCGTCCTTATCGACTACAAGTATATCATTTTCACGCACCAAAATGTCTTTTGGCGATTTTAGTCCGGTTTGCTCAATTGTCCAGACCTCAACCATAGTTTGATCGATAGTATCAAAGGCTTGTTCGGGAAGGGTGATGTTGGTTTCTTGACAAAATTTATCATATTCAGCTATGGATAAAAAAGAGGACAGATTTCCGTCACCGGCGACAGCACCATCCTGTCCTGGTACCTCTAGAAACCCATCTTCGTTGATGTATTGCCCGTTTGGTCTTACGTCAGTCGGTGGTTTTTTGTTTTCTGCTTGAGATAACAAGCTAGTGGAAACAGAATGAGAGGCAGATGCTCCGCAGGAAGTAAAAAGCATCAAACCAGAAAGAAAAATCAGCCCTATGGCGAACACTCGTTTTTTCATCATTTCCTCCTTAAAACCGGCGCAGCAACAAAATTTTGCTGCTTTTCCGCTGCGCCTGTTTTTGCTTTGACATAATTCGCCATGTTTACGGTTGCCGCTTTAGCGGCGAGTAAACGGCATACGTAATCGCGCCGCGAGCCGTATGATTTTTCTATACACACTTTTTATTTCTT
>JAVXBD010000087.1:0-4959 GCA_036660175.1 Christensenellaceae bacterium
ACTTTCTTAGCTTTATTATATCAACAAATAGAAATTTGTGCAATTAAGGTGACAGGATTGCACTCTCGTCACCTTAAGAAAAAAACTTATTTGTATGAATAAATTGTATATTTTATAGTTTTTGATTTACTTAACATGGAAATTTTGTTATTATGTAAGATATTAGCATATATTTTTATGTTTGCAAAGAAGATAGTAATGAGAGAGAAGGAACTATATGGGATTTTTTTCAAATTCGGCATTAAAGCCGGTAAAAAAAATAGCAGATAAAGTGGAATCGTTGTCAAGTATTTATGAAAATATGGACGATGAAAAACTTGCGGCAATGACAACCGAATTTAAACAAAGATATGAAAGCGGAGAAACACTGGACGATCTTTTGCCTGATGTTTTTGCGCAGGTACGTGAGGCAAGCAATAGGGTGCTTGGAATGCGTCACTTTTACGCACAAATTTTGGGCGGCATTGTGCTGCATCAGGGAAATATCGCAGAGATGAAAACTGGTGAAGGTAAAACGCTTGTTGCAACACTTCCAGCAGTGCTGAATGCCATTTCGGGCAAAGGTGTGCATATTGTCACTGTAAATGAATATTTGGCAAAGCGTGACAGCGAATGGATGGGTAAAGTTTTTCGGTTTTTGGGATATTCTGTTGGCATGATTACACGTGAGATGGATAAAAAGCAAAAACAGGAAGCCTATGCACGTGATATTGTCTATACCACCAATAACGAGCTTGGCTTTGATTATTTGCGTGATAATATGGTCATCAGAAAAGAAGATCTGGTACAGCGAGAGCTTAATTATGCCATTGTTGATGAAGTGGATAGTATCTTGGTCGATGAGGCAAGAACACCGTTGATTATTTCTGGACAGGGCGATAAAGGCACAGATATGTACCAGCAAGCGGATAAATTTGTCCGCCGCTTAAAAGCAGAGCAGCACTTTGATCTTGATGAAAAAATGAAGGCAATCAACCTGACAGAAGAGGGTGTTCGTGAAGCTGAAAAATATTTCAAGCTTGAAAATTTGACGGATATTGAAAATACGGAATATGTACATCATATCAATCAGGCCTTAAAAGCGCACCAGCTGTTTATACGTGACAGAGAATACGTTGTCAATGATGGTGAGGTTATTATCGTTGATGAGTTTACAGGGCGTTTGATGATTGGCAGGAGATACTCAGATGGTTTGCATCAGGCGATTGAGGCAAAAGAAGGTGTAAAAGTAGAGCGTGAATCCAAAACGCTTGCAACGATCACCTTTCAGAATTTCTTTAGAATGTATAAAAAACTATCAGGTATGACGGGTACTGCTAAAACGGAAGAGGCGGAGTTCCAAAGTATTTATAATTTACAGGTTGTGGAGATTCCTACACATAGACCGATGGTACGTACGGACGAGAATGATACCGTATATGCAACAAAAAAAGGAAAATTTCATGCGGTTGTAGAAGAAATTGTGCGTATACATGAATCGGGGCAGCCAGTACTCGTGGGTACAGTTTCTGTTGCGGATAGTGAGCATCTGTCGGGACTGCTTATTAAAAGAGGCATCAAGCATGAAGTACTGAATGCTAAGAATCACATGCACGAGGCGCAAATTATTGCACAGGCAGGAAAGAAAAATGCCGTGACCATTGCCACCAATATGGCGGGACGTGGTACAGATATTATTCTTGGTGGAAATGCGGACTTCATGTCGAGAAATGAAATGCGTGCGGACGGTATGAGTGACGAGCTGATTGAACAAGCCGTAAGCCATGCACCAACCAAAGACGCAGAGATTCTGCATGCACGTGAAATTTATACACAAAATTTGGAAAAACATAAAGCAACCACAGATGCAGAACATATTGACGTGGTAAATGTCGGCGGATTGTTTATCATTGGTACGGAAAGGCACGAATCCAGACGTATTGACAACCAGTTGAGAGGCAGAAGTGGACGGCAGGGAGATCCTGGCACATCTAAATTTTATATTGCGCTGGAAGATGACTTGATGCGGCTTTTCGGCGGAGAAAGAATACAGATGTTTATGGAAAAAATATCAACAGATGATGATATTCCACTGCAATATGGTATGCTTTCCAAACAAATCGAATCGGCACAAAAGAAAATTGAGGGCAACAACTTCAATATGAGAAAAAATGTGCTTGATTATGATGATGTAATGAATAAACAGCGTGAGATTATTTATGGGCAGCGCAAGCAAGTACTGATGGGCGATGATATTTCGCAAAATATTCACAGTATGATCGATGCGCTTGTACAAAGTGCGGTAGCAGTGTATTGTCCAAAAGGTAAATATTCAGAAGAATGGGATTGGGACGGTCTTTATGCGTATTTTGAGCGTGTGTTTGGAATCAAGCTGGAAAGATATACCGATGAACAGCGTGAAACAGCGGAGCTTAAAACATTGTCGCAGGAATGTGCGCAAGCTGTAGAAGATACTTATGAGAAAAAAGAAGCGGAAATGGGCAGTGCAGGCTTTGGCATGAGAGATGTGGAACGCATGGTGCTGTTGCGTGTGGTTGATAATAAATGGATGGATCATATTGATGCAATGGATCAGTTCCGCAGAGGAATTGGACTTCGTGCATTGGGGCAAAGAGATCCTATCAGCGAATATCGCATGGAAGGCTTTGATATGTTTGATGCGATGGTTGATGCAATTCGTGAGGAAACCATTTATATGCTGTTTCATATCAAAGTGGAAAGCAAGGTTGAGCAGCGTGAAGTAAAAGATGTGCATGCAAATGTAGATGCTGATGGCAATCCAGTGGTGAGCAACGGACCGCAAAGACGGCAGTCTGCACAGACAGCCAATGCCAATGCAGGAGAGGCAAAAATGCCTGTACATGTTGAAAAAATACCAGGCAGAAATGATCCTTGTCCATGTGGCTCGGGCAAAAAATATAAAAACTGCTGCGGGAAAAACTAAAGATTTGTTTAAGAATGTCCGCTCGGCAAAAGGAACGGGCATTCTCTTGTTAATTCTGATAAATAAAACAGGAAAATCGTACAATTATCTTTACAAAATATTGTTCTTGTTGTATACTATTAAAGCTGATATGTTTATTGGCTTATGTGGCGGCGTGGCTCAGCTGGCTAGAGCATTCGGTTCATACCCGGAGGGTCATGTGTTCGAATCACATCGCCGCTACCATGAAAAAGTCTGTATAATCACTGATTGTACAGGCTTTTTTTGTTTTATATGGGTTAATCGAATCATACGTTGTTTTGGTTGATTTTGGGAAAAATATCGTAAAACTTTGGTTTTGTTAGTTAAATACCTTTTAAAATGGAATTTTCTTATCTTCTGAATGTCGTGAATCTATAATTTTACGGTAATATCAATACGAAAGCGGCAAGCAGAAGACGGGAGATGCTGGTGAAGAGGAGCAATCGAAATAATCGGCGATACGACAAAATATATTTATTTTGAAAAACCGCTGTAAATACTGTATAATATGAAAGAGTCTAAATAGAGGCAAAAATGAGTATTTTAAAGGATGTGAAAACAAGTGATTGTTACCGATGATCAAAAAACAAGAATACACAGCACCGCACAACTCTTGAAAGAGGCAGGCGATTCACTTTGACTTGGCAAGTTTAAAAGCTGAGCTGGCAGAGTTGAATGAAAAAATGGAGGCACCAGATTTTTGGAACGATATTGAGAGTGCCAACAAAATTACAAAAGTTGCGAAACCGTTAAAAGCAAAAATTACACAATTTGAAAAACTGCTGAGTTCCCTTGAAGATTTGGAAGTTTTGGAGCAAATGGTAGAAGAAGAGCAGGACGAAGAATTATTTGCAGAGTTAAAAACAGAGCTTGCAGATTTTGAAAAATTTGTAACGGAGTTTCATCTGCAAACGCTTTTATCTGGGAAATATGATTCAAATCCAGCGATTATTTCACTGCATGCTGGCGCAGGCGGCACAGAGGCGCAGGACTGGGTGCAGATGCTGATGCGTATGTACACAAGATGGGCAGAACGTCATGGATATGAAGTGAAAGTGCTTGATTATTTGGATGGCGATGATGCGGGCGTAAAGAGCGTTACAATGCTTATCAACGGCGATAATGCGTATGGCTATCTTCATGCCGAAAAGGGTGTACACCGCCTTGTGCGCATTTCACCGTTTGATTCCAATGCACGCAGGCATACGTCGTTTGCATCTCTTGATGTAATTCCCGAAATCGAGGACGATGAAAATGATATTGAAGTTCCAGCAGACGATATTCGTGTAGATACCTACCGTTCTTCAGGTGCTGGCGGACAGCACGTCAATAAGACAGATTCGGCAATTCGTATCACACATTTTCCGACGGGAATTGTGGTGCAGTGCCAAAACGAAAGATCTCAGATACAGAATCGTGAAACCGCAATGCGTATGTTAAAATCAAAATTGGCGGAAAAACACGAAGAGCAAAGGCTTGCAGAGCTTTGTGAAATCAAGGGCAGCCAAAAGAAAATAGAGTGGGGCAGCCAAATTCGTTCGTACGTATTTTGTCCGTATACGATGGTAAAAGACCACCGTACTAATGTGGAAACGGGAAATATTGGTGCAGTCATGGACGGAGAGATTGATGAATTTATCAAAGCAAGTTTGATTATGGGACTATAAACAGAAAGTCTAAAAGGTCAGGTGATACTTTAAAAAACAAGGTGCAGATTTTTATGTTTTTTGATGGATTATCTGTAAAAATTGATACAAGGGCATTCAGCCCGAACCGTAAGGTGACGAGAGTGCAATCCACACGTTTTTCGCTTGCCGCTTGCCCTACAAAAAAATTCTTTATTTGAAAACTCTTCGACCTGAAACTTTTGGATTTTTGCTTCGCTGTAAGGCGGCAAAGCGACAAATAGCTGACTAATTTATCATAGTCACTGTATAAATGTTTTTGCACACTAAGAAAACATAGCTCATTTAATACCAAAACCTAATAAACAC
>JAVXBD010000088.1:0-4866 GCA_036660175.1 Christensenellaceae bacterium
ATCAGCAGCACCTTTGCGACACCTGAGTTTGTGCTTCCTGCACAATATGGAGAGCCTGTCTTTAAAAACGAGGGCATCACCATCTATCGGCTAAACTGAATATACAAAAAATTGCTTGATGCAAAGCAAATAAACTGTATATAAGGTGACGAGAGTCGATAGTTCGGCTATGAACGTTTTTTTAATAACAGAGGCGGATCATAAACAGAATTTATTTTTATTGCAAAGGAATCTTTATTTGCAATATCTTGATTTGTTACATAATGAATATCCAAAAGTCCATCACAATGATAGCCCGTTTTTAGAAAATTGATTTCTGCCAATGCAAAACTCCAGCCATTAAGATGCTCTGTTAATCTGCGCTGCTGTTCCGCAGTAGTATCAATGTGAATCAGTAAATCAATATCACTGTTTAACCTTGCAGAACATGAATTGGTACTGCCAATCAGATAAATTGCCTTGATGCCATAGTCCTCAAAATCCATAGAAGCGGCAATTTTTTCCGCCATATAATGCCGCCATTTCCATTCTTGTGTACCGTCTGCATTGTTTTCGCTTTCAGAAGCCTCGCTGTATGGATACTCTTTTTCGGTATTTGGCATATCTAAATACGCAACAGCAATTTCAAGATCGGCATTCATCCGAACAACTAAATTGCTTCCGTGATAGGATTGTTCAACGTTGATAACCTTAACCACATCACTTAAATAGGAATAATCTGGTAAAATTTCCCCTAAAAAATTCCGACTGTTATGAAAAAAAGGCGAATTAAAAAAGGTACTTTTATCCTCTGGATAGAGCGGAAGATAATGGATTCCAGACTCAACCAAATCCTGAAAAAAGTGCGTGCCAAAGGATAATTCTGGGTGCAGCATGGCTTTTTCATTGGCAATCTCAAGCAGCATCGCAGTGTTGCAAATATCCGAATAGGTGACAGGAACACCAAGCTTGATGTCGCCTCTGCTTCCCCAGCGGCCAGGCCCCATCAAAATAAATGATTTTTTTGCCAGTACTTTGTTAAGCTCGCTTACCGCACTGCCAACGTCCATCATCTTTTGATAGCTATCAAGCGCCACATACCCCTCAGGGTCAACATAAACAATGGTTTTTATACCTGTAACTTTCCCGTTTGAAACATACTTTTTCGAGGTGAAAACCTTCGTTTTTTGTTCAATATCGGAGGGTATTGCTGGTGGATCTTTGGAATCTCCTTTGCTTTGTGGACGGCATTGCAGAATATAGATATGCTCTCCGTCACAGGCAAATTCTATATCTACAGGAAAACCAAGTGCCTCTTTTAAGATGGTAAGCAAGGTGTTTAACTGCTTAATGACCGCTGTTTTTTTTATCAGCCCTTCAAACGTCACAACGAAATGGTCGGTTTTAAAATTGGTAGTAATAGGATTGAAGTCTTTTATGAGATCATCATTTAAAATAGAAACCACATGATGAAGCTGTGGAATTTGATCTCCATACTCTCTTATTAACTGCTCAATGGGCAGTGTCAAAAACTCATTGCTTTCCACGTCAATCACATCTATATACCGAGAGGAATACTTTTGCATCTCTTCTGGAATACGATTGAGCGTAAGCTGTGGCTGACCAGGAGAAATCAACAGCGGATAATCATCTTTAAGCCGATCTACCGCACGAGTTCCAAGCCCCATAACAATTCGAATAAGCCCGTCCTCACGCTTTATGCGGGGTGACCATCGAAATTCATTGTTGCTGAAGGCTACTCCTGAATAGAGCGGAAAATAGTATTTCCCAACCTGATGTCCGACAACCTCCTGTATGATAATACCCATTTGCTCAGACGAATCAAGCAGGTTTCGTTCTTTGCGGTATTGTATGGCATCAGGGTTATAGATGGAAGCATATACCTCCAAAATACTGTCTACCAAGTGTTTTAGCCGTTCCTGCTTGTCTTTGATATAGGGAATAAACAAGCTTTTGTATTTTCCAGAAAAGGCAGAGCCAATCTGATCTTCCAAAAGGCTAGAAGACCGTACAATCAGCGGCTTATCATGACACTGATCCAAAATATAGCTCAAATTATTAAGCATATAAGGAGAGATTTTTGAGTTTTTAAGCGTTTGTATGATTTGCGGATATAAAATACGTGCTTCGCTAATCTCCCGATACTTATGCTCATTTAGCTCCTCTAAGTTATTGTCATTGATAAGCTTATCAAATTCATCTACTGGAATATACCATGTTTTTGGAAACTTGATTTCTTTAAAATCAGGGTGATCAGCAGTGTATTTTTTTATAATCTGACTTGCCAAAAAAATGCCAGTTGCTTTTCCGCCGATTCTTCCGCCGCTGCTTGGTGTAGAAAGGATACAGTCGAGCAAATCACAAAAGCTTTCGACATCTGCATATTGGCGGATATTTTCCACACGATCAGGCTGTTCTGTCAAAAATCGACGTATCAGCTCCACAAGCAGCCAGCGATTTGTGGTACTCATAAAGGTAGTATTAGAGTTGATTGCCGATAAATATCGTTTGAGATTGGCTGAAATATTATTGATGTCCGAGTCTGGTTTATGAATCATCTTTATCATTTCATACATTTTAAACTGATAAATCCAGCGATTAATGTTTTCGTAAATGACAGCGTCTGAGAAATTGATTTGCGCACATTTAAAAACGCTGTTGCTAAAGGAAACCACATCCATTTTTGGAGTGCTTTCAAGCGGTATATTTACCTCGCCGCAATAGTTAGCCCCCGCCCAACCAAATTCTGCCAAAATCGCCTCAATCTTTTGAGGTTGATTAACCGCAAAGAGGGAAAGCATTTTTTCGCATACATGGAGCAGCAATTGGTGATTAGAAGACTGCAAAAGTCTAATGATTTCACGCCAATTATGTTCTGCATATTCTTCTGCAGGTACAAGACTTTTTTGCAGTATGACATCTGCGATTTTGTGTGCAATCGACTTTAATAATTTTTCTTCCTGAGGCAAAAACTGACTTTGCGTGCCGTCTTTGTTTTGTGTAGGATAGGATGCTATGATTTTACCACGTAGCTTATCTTTGACGTTAATATCTACAGCTAAGGTAATCGTATCAAAAGGCACAGGTGTTGCATCAAAACGCTCATCATCTACAATGACAGTAACGGTACAGTTGTTAAAGTCACTAAATCCAAGCGGTACGACCTTTGATACTTCCATCAGGGCATCGGTAAGCGAGGCGGCATTTAAGGCTTCCTCTACTAAATATAGACATTCAAGCTCTTTGGCACGTTCCATTGCTTCCTTAAATTCTGGAAGATTATTCATTTGTTTCATCTCTCCTTTATCAATTGATGAACCATTGTGAATCGTATACTTGAATATTTACCAAAATAAAAAATATAAAATCGTTAATTTTTAGTAAATGACATCATGATATAAAAATTTATTACTGTTAAAAAGTATAAAAGGGAACGGCAGTTATGGTCGTTCCCCTTTTTTTAAATTATGTGATTAAATCCAGCCTCTTAGTTTTACTGCCTCAGCTACACGATTGATAGCAACTACATAAGCCGCATCACGCATATACATCTTTTTCTCACTTGCGATTGCATAAACCGCATCAAAAGCAGCCGTCATCTTGGCATCTAATTTTTCCAAGACTTCTTCTTTCGGCCAGAAGTAATTCATGTTTGATTGTACCTGCTCAAAATAACTGCAAGTCACACCGCCAGCATTACAAAGAAAATCAGGAACAAGGAAGATGTTTTTAGCTTGAATCATCGCATCGCATTCAAGTGTAGTAGGACCATTTGCACCCTCACATAACACCTTAACCTGGTCACTTACGTTGCAAAAATTATTGGGCGTTACTTGGTTCTCAAGCGCACATGGAAGCAAGATGTCAACGTCCTGCACAATCCATTCTCCGCCGTCTAACAAGGTACAGCCCATAGCCTGTGCTTTTTGCTTATCAATCGTTCCAAAGGAATCTTTGATTTTAACCATTTCCAGAATATCAATACCCTTTTTATTGACAAATGTATAGGCCTTTTTATCGTTTTGATCCCAACTTGAAATCGCAATGATTTTTCCGCCTAATTTTGTATACATACGTGCAGCGTATTCGGCAACATTACCAAATCCCTGTAAACTTGCAGTTGTTTTAGCAATGTCAATATTTAAGTTTTTAAGAGCCTCACGCAGCGTGTAAATAACACCATAGCCCGTTGCTTCTGTACGTCCAAGCGAACCGCCCATGCCAACGTTTTTACCAGTAATCATACCTGGACAATGTGAGCCAGTAATGACTTCGTATTCGTCCATCATCCAAAGCATATGCTGACCGTTTGTCATAACATCTGGTGCTGGAACATCTGTGTTAGGACCGATATTTTTAGAAAGCTGTCTGATGTATCCACGGCACAATCTTTCCTGCTCGCCAGCCGAAAGGTTATGTGGATCACAAATGACGCCGCCTTTTGCTCCGCCAAGAGGAATATCAACGACCGCACATTTCCATGTCATCCACATGGATAAAGCACGAATGGTATCAATTGTTTCATGCGGATGGAAGCGAATTCCGCCTTTTGCAGGGCCACGTGCATCATTGTGCTGAATGCGGTAGCCGTTAAATACCTTTGTGGTACCATCGTCCATTTTTACGGGAATTGTGAAATGAAATTCTCTGCTGGGTTGACGTAATAAAGCACAAGTGGATACATCAAGATTCAACTTGCTTGCTACATTGTCAAATTGTGCCTGCGCCGTTTCATAGGGATTATAAGCCCTCTCTGCCATAATATAAAACTCCTTTGGATTTTAAATTGTACTCTTTATCGCATAGGTAAATACATATAAAATAAAGAATCAACTATTATTTGATAAAACCATATTTATCTTTATA
>JAVXBD010000089.1:0-4788 GCA_036660175.1 Christensenellaceae bacterium
GCACCATATTGTAGAACATTCATGGGGACAGCGTGTTGTTCGCTTCTATGACCCAGATAAACATATTATAGAAGTTGGGGAGAACATGAAAATAGTATGCAAGCGTTTCTTAAACAGTGGAATGACACCAGAACAAGTAGCAGAACGTATGAATGCACCTATGAAATTTATAAATGCTTGTATGCGATAAATTCCAGTTTGTATAATCAACAATATGCCAATAACTGCCATTGCCTGTTCCCACAAGAATAAATCACTACTCTCAAAATCCCATTGACCTATCCCCAAGTGAAGAACGCAGAAAACCGTGGAAAAGGCAAAAATCGCCCTTGACCTATTTACTGAAATACGAGGGTTTTCTGGGATTTTGGCTTTGACTTGTTCTCGCAAATATAGATGGTTTTGTGGACTTGTTACCTGCAATAATGAGGGTTGATACACCAAAAACGCAATTAATATCACCCGCTCAAGCCACGTGGAATGCGTGGTGTTAATGAATAGAAAATAAAGATATTTTAGAAATCAAAGAAAGAAGGTACATAAATTGGGTAATAGAAATATTAAAAAAGAAGTAAAAAAAATGAAAAAATCCGATAAAAAAGCATCGGCGACAGTTGTTTCCTCAGTTCCAAAGCCAATTACAGTTCAGCCTGTGCTGATTAAAAAAGAGAGGAAAACAAAGTAGTATATGTGTAAGATTTTAGATTTATCTGAGCATTATGATTGACACTATATCGCTTATGCGTATATGATAGTAATAAAAAGGAAAACGTCAAAAATTATATGAATGAGAGGCATTGAAAATTATGCGATATTTTTTGTTTTTCAAAACATTTATTCGCAAAAAAATGGCGGCTATTTATGGGAATTAAAGGTTAATAACATAGGCAGAGCCTGTTCTCATTGGAAATTGGTGTAGCCTGCTCTGACTGTTATACTGCGTCACAGCCATTTGAGTTATGGTCAGAAAAACCATGGTAAAATGACGGTTGGAAAGTGAATTGCAACTATATTTTAATAAAGCAGTCCATTGCTATTTCTGAAAATATGGACACTTTATTAGAAATCCAGCCTAAGAAATATGCTCCATTACAATTCACTATGTCGTGGAAATATTGGCTACCTTTTTTATTAAATCGAATAACTGTAAGGTATATTTGAATATATTAAAAAGAAGAACTCTAATATTTTAAGCTGCCCCTCTCTTAACAACGCAATGAGAAGCATAGATTTAAAATGAATTTTATATTATAAAGATTACTTTGTGTGATAGAGCTTATCAATTATAAGATTATTGATGTCACTTACACATAAATCAAGCAGCCCCCTCTCTCAAAAAAAGGAGAACTTAAAACATGGAAGATAAAAGATTTGCATTGCTCATTGATTCCGATAATATTTCCGCCAAATACATTTCCTCTATTTTAGGCGAAATGACCAAATACGGTGTGGTTACTTATCGGCGCATCTACGGCGATTGGACAAGCCGCTACACAACAAAATGGAAGAGTGTTCTTGCGGAAAATTCCATCACGCCCATTCAGCAATTCAGCAATACAATAGGCAAAAACGCTACTGATTCCGCATTGATTATTGACGCAATGGATATTTTATATGCCAAAAATGTGGACGGATTTTGTATTGTGTCAAGCGACAGTGATTTTACAAGGCTTGCAAGCCGCCTGCGTGAATCTGGCATGAGCGTCATTGGTATGGGCGAGAAAAAAACACCCGTTTCTTTCAAATCTGCGTGCAGTGTTTTTACAAATCTTGAGATATTGGGTGATCAAGACGAAGAGCCTACCGAAACTTTACAGACAAAAGAAACACCCGCTGATACAGCGGTCAAAAAAGTTATCAAAAAGGAAACGTCTAATATTATAGACAAGGCGACCATCGAAAACGACATTCTAAACATCATAACAGAAAATCAAAACAATGACAAAAGCACAGGACTTGGTGAAATCGGCAGCAGGTTAGTCAAAAAGTATCCTGATTTTGATGTAAGAAATTACGGATACAGTCTGCTTTCAAAATTCTTAGAGGAAATCGCAAGCATCAACTTGGAAAAACAAAATAAATCTGTTACGGTGACGCTTGCAGATAATCAACAGACCAACACAGAAATCAATGACTTTATCAAATCTGAAGTCCAAAAAAGCGGAGAAAGCGGCATGATTTTGAGTGAACTCAGCAATCGGTGTCATGCCAAATATAAGACTTTCAAAGTCAAAGATTTTGGATATTCCAGCTTTTCAAAGTTTGTACAGGCAATTGAAGGTTTAAAGCTCTCCTCCGACCGCAAAAGTGTAGGAATGGCTTCTTCAAAATAAAATTCCCTCATTGTCCTTTTTATTTTCTGGTACAATCATGAAAAATGCTTGCTCAGTAATCATCAACCGTGCAAGCATTTATCATTTATTCAGAAATTTTATTTCACAATTCTGACAATCTCAAATGCCTCTGCATAGCCATCAATGCCAGTACGAAATGCCCAGTATTTTGCATTTGCAAAAATCGCCTCCACAGACCTTGGATGCGGATAGTCACGCAATTCCGACTTGTATGCCTGCATCGCTTCCACTTTATCTTGAATCTGCGACGTTACATCCACAAAAAAGTTTGGACAAAACGAAAGCGGATAATTCCACTCTGTCGATGAAAGAATTTCAAAAGCATAAATCTCTTTTACGGTTTCGTCCTGCATTGGGCGTGTCGCCGTTAGTACCGCATCATAGGTAACCTTATGGTCAATATTCAAATCGCCTTTAAAGTGCGTAAAAATCTTTTGCGGCTTGACGCTTGCTTTCACCTCGTCAATTTTTTTAACAATATCAAGCAGTGCAACGCTGTCAAATCGATTGTCAGGAAAATCTGCAAAAACAACATTCTCACAGCCAATTGCCTGATTTGCCGCTGCCGCTTCCTTTTTTAATGCCAATTTTTCCTGTTCAAAATTCTCACTTGCTGATTTGCCCGATTTTCTAGAATCTTTCCCCGCACCAAGAATCAACGTATGAATCTCAAACTCTTGCGAGTATTTTTTCATAGTTGCTCCACAGCCGAGTATTTCGTCATCAGGGTGCGCTGCCACAATCAATATTTTAGGTTTATCTGCCATTTTCACATTCACTCCTCTTTATTTTTTATGGTCAATTCAAACCGCCCGCTGCATTTTCCATCTTCCATTCTTGCATCGCTTAGTTCCATTCTGAAATTCTCCGTTTCCAAAAAAGCCTTAGGATAACCCTCTCCATCAAGCATACGAACGAAATCATAAACCTGCTGAATATGTTCAAAGGAACATGTCAATAAATCACTCATTTGCGGTGTACGGCGTTTAAAAGAGCTTGGCTCTCCTTGCTGTCGTATCGGTATGATTTTTCCGCTGATAATTTGAGGAATTAGTTCTGAAAATACAATATTTGAAATATTTTTTAAAATATCGTCCACCGTTCCGCATGACAAATCAACATTCTTCTTGAGATAAATATCTCCCTCATCAAATCCCTCAACTACACGAATCGCACAAATCTTCGTATCATATTTTTGCTTTGCAATTTGATTTTGAATAGGCGAGCCGCCTCTATCCTGCGGCAAATCCCCTGTATGAAAAACAATGCACTCATAATTCTCATAAATATCAGCCGATATTTTATAGGACCAGTGCGGAAAAAACAGATACTTCGGTTTTATTTTCTGCACAAATTCCGTCGTCAGTATTTTGTGATCCGTCACAATCTCAACATCTACACAATCCTTGTATATTTCTTTAAATTTTTGCGCATTTTCTATATTCCATGATTTGATTGTTGCAATGATTACTTTTTCCATCATAAAAACCCTTTTCTGCTCCTAAAACAGGATAAATGTTCTGTTTTTAGAAGCAAGCTCACTTTGTCCATTCCATTTTTGAATAATTCAAGTTTTGTTTCAGCTCCGTCCACTTTTCTTTTGAAATATTCATACGCACAACGTCCAGCCATTCACCGTTTTTTTGTACATAATTTTTCAGTATTTCCGTTATATCAAACCCCAGTTTTTGATTAACCAGCACCGCACGTGTATTTTTCGCCAGTACCTCACACCACTGATTCTTCATGCCCAACTGCTCAAAACAATAATCGTTGAAATTGTATTGCACTACTTTCCCGATTCCCTTGCCGATGTAGTTTTGATTGCCAATATACCACTGCCTGTTGCAGCACTTATTTTCAAAATCAATATCGACATACAACAGCCCCACACGCTCTTGACCTGCCAAAATCATACGATAGAAAAACTGCTTGCCGCTGTTGATTTTTTCAAACCACCGAAGCTGTCCCTCAGCCGTAAGCACAGGATCCGTATACATATACTGCGTCACCTCTGGCGACATTCTCCATTCTGCAATTTGCGGCAAATCTTCTTTGATAACTTTTCGCACAGCCACTGCAAACAATTGCCGTTCGTCACGAGTCTTATTTTCCTTCATATCAAAACTTCCTTACGTTGTACTGCCTATATTTTACCGTTTTTCTACTAGTTAAGTCAACATTTCGAGCAGTTTATATTTTTATTAGTTACAATTTCATGCAGTTTCTTTCTCGAAGTATCAATCCAATGGTTAAGGTGACGAGAGTGCAATCCACACGTTCTTCGCTTGTCGCTTGCCCGCATAGCTTCGTTATCCTCGCTCGCCTTAGCTACGGCTAAGCGTCGCCCGTTTCACGCTCGTCAGCGTCCCTCTGACCGCTTTTGTCTGCATCTGCATTCGGTTTATCCTGTGTGGCATTATCCGCCCCGTCT
>JAVXBD010000090.1:0-4740 GCA_036660175.1 Christensenellaceae bacterium
GAGGGATTATTTATTTGTGTCCGATAAACTTGCGCAGCTGTCTAAATTTTTTGGGCGTGGGTGGCAAGTACCGAATGGGCAAATCAATTTTTGCAGATTTATGCAGTATGCTCTTATAGTGAGAAAAAGTATCAAAACTTGTTTTGCCATGATAGCTGCCCATGCCAGAGCCGCCGACACCGCCAAAAGGCAAATCTGAACTTGCAAGATGTACAATCGTATCGTTGATACAGCCGCCGCCATAGGAAAGTGAACTGGTGACAAGCTCCATGTTTTCCTTGCTTTGAGAGAAGAGATAGAGCGATAGCGGACGTGGACGACTTTTGATTTCCTTGATGGCATCGTCAAGCTTTTCAAAGGTGAGTATTGGTAGCAGTGGCCCAAAGATTTCACTCTGCATGATTTCTGAATCAAACGTGACAAAATCCACGAGGGTTGGCTCGATTTTTAGCGTTTGAGAATCAGAATTTCCACCAAAAACAATTTTCTGGTCAGTCAGTAAATTTTGTAAACGCTCAAAGTGCTTTTGGTTGATGATTTTTGGAAGATGTGTGCAGGTTAAGGGGTTTTGGGTATAAAACTCGGTGATGCACTGCGAAATTTGCTTTATAAGCTCGTCTTTGACAGTACTATGCACATACAGATAATCGGGTGCAACGCACGTCTGACCAGCATTTAAAAATTTTCCCCAAGCAATTCTTTTTGCGGCGATTTTAAGGTCTGCGGTATTGTCTACAATACACGGGCTTTTTCCGCCGAGTTCTAAGGTTACGGGCGTCAAAAAGTTTGATGCGCTTTGCATTACCAATTTTCCGACGGTGACACCGCCAGTAAAAAAGATATAATCAAAAGGTTCGTTCAGCAGGTCTTTGTTTGCATCTCTGCCGCCCAAAACCACTGAAATATATTCGTTTGGATAAATTGTATGAATGATGTCTGCCATAATGTTTGAGGTATTGCGAGAATAATCGGAGGGCTTTAAAATAACGGTATTACCCGCTGCAATTGCACCTGCAAGTGGTTCTATTGTTAGCTGAAACGGATAATTCCATGGCGACATAATCAGCGCAACCCCATAAGGTTCTGCTTGATAATAGCTTCGTGACGGGAATTGTGCTAAAGGTGTAGGCACATGATGTGCGTGCATAAACCGCCGCAGATGCCTTATCTGATAGGCGATTTCGTCAATCACCATTGCAACTTCTGTTTCAAATCCTTCAAAGCTGCTTTTGTTTAAATCTTCATATAGTGCATCACAGATTTTCTTTTCGTTGGATTTGATTTCGCATTTAAGCTTACGCAAAGCATCCAGACGAAACTCATATGATTTTGTAATGTCTGTAAGAAAATACGCTCTTTGCAGGGCTACTAATTCTTTTATATTCATCATTGCACCTACTTTTTTTATTTTATGATATACTATTAAACAGAAAATATACGATTCACACAAATTATTATGGCTTTCATGAAAATACTTGTTTATATACTGAAGATTTGGGGTATAATTTAAGCATAATGCTTTTGTTTTAAAAAAGCAAATTATTGGGAGGTATAAAGAAATGGTAAAGTATGTATGTCAGGTTTGCGGATATACCGCAGAAGGTGAAAGACCAGCAAAATGCCCACAATGTGGTGCAGATGGCTCGAGATTTGATGAACTAACAGGCGAGCGTGCTTGGGCAGATCAGCATAAAATCGGTATTGCGCAAGGACTTGACGAAGAAGTTGTATGTGGTCTTCGTGAGAACTTTATGGGAGAATGCACAGAAATCGGCATGTATCTTGCAATGTCAAGACAGGCAGACAGAGAAGGCTATCCTGAAGTTGCTGAGGCATATAAGAGAATTGCTTATGAAGAAGCGGATCATGCTGCAAAATTTGCAGAGCTTTTGGGCGAAGTTGTATTTGCGGACACAAAGAAGAATCTGCAATTACGTGCAGACGCAGAATGTGGCGCAACAGCAGGTAAAATGGCACTTGCAAAAAGAGCAAAAGAGCTTGGGTATGATGCGATTCATGACACTGTTCACGAGATGGCAAAAGACGAGGCAAGACATGGTTGTGCCTTTGAAGGCCTTTTGAATCGTGTTGTGAAATAAAAAAGTGTATACATAGGTAATGTAATACTAAAAAAACACTCGATAAACTAAGCAGAATCAATGCGATTACAATTGGTTCGGGTGACTAAAATCTTAAACAGTACAAATCAGTTTTTTGGTTTGTACTGTTATTTATTGTATGGTCAAAAGAACGTAAGATATGCAAGCAGAGATCATATAAAAAAATACGCTTTTTGGAGCTTGCAAAGTCTTTGCAGCCATAAATATCTTTGAAACGTGTGGGTTAGACTATAGGAACACGAAGCATATGCGATGTGAATTTGTATTCTTATCAGTGGGATAAAAGGCAGATAATAAAAAAGCAATCAATAGATTGAAGAGCCTTTGAACGAAACGGTGACAGGCGAAGCGATAGGAACAGTAAAGTCTGTGTATGCCGATGATGGAAATATTGTTGACCTTGAATCATTAATGAATGTATATCTTTTAATCATTTCGATTTTAATAAAGTATTCATAAAGCCTTTTGCATATTGTAATAAAATGAATGTATACTGAGAATAAACTCGTCATAAAGGAGAATACACGTGAAAATTAGCCACAGAGTACAAACTATTATTCTGTACACAATCTTTGGTTTATATATACTGTTTTTATTGTCGGAGATTGTATTCAAGTACGTTGCACCATGGGAGCTTGGAAGTGTTAGCCCAGTAGGACGCAGCTTAAATCTTATACCATTTAACGAGATTTTGCATTCTACAAATTCGCTGAATATCTATGGAAACATTTTGGCTTTTTTGCCGATGGGTATCTTCTTACAAACTTTGCTGAAAAACAAAGCAATCTATAAAAGCCTGCTGATAATTTTGGCGGTTTCCTGCATATTTGAGCTGTTCCAATATATTTTTGGGATTGGCGCAAGCGACATTGATGATGTCATTCTGAATTGTTTTGGGGGATTATTGGGTATTCTATCTTATAAATTATTGTTTTTATTGGTGAAAAAAGAAGAAACAATTAGAAAAGTCGTGATGTGGGTGGGAATTATAGCGGCGATTTTGATTGGTACACTGCTAATCATGCTTGGAATTGCAAATTAATGCGTATTTAAAATACGATGTAGCTGTTGATGTTTTTATGAAATAAAATACTGAAAAGTTTTGAGTGCAAAAGTTTGTAGAATTTGATATGATATACAAAAAGAATAATTTGTGTGAGGGAATATGGAAAGTTTAGTTTTCAAGAAAAAACTGAGGAGAGATGCGACTATTCAGTCTTTGCTCTTGTTGATGCTGACTGTTGGCGGAATGTTTGGAGCTATGCCAGCTGTATGGATTTTTGATTTTTTTGGTGTGGATACTGAATTTCAAGAATTTATTGTTTCTTCTTATTTTAATGTAATATATGAACTGATATTTTTGGGCGTTGCTTATTTGATTTATAAATATCGCTTTGCGGATTTTTTTGCACGTCCAAAAACAACTGTGAAATTTTCAGTATACACAGTTTTGGGTGTTTTGGGCGCTGCAAGCGTAGGACTTTTAATTTTCTTTGTATATAACTTGCTGTTTTCCGTAGGCGGTATGGAGGTTTTAGCGCCTGAATTTACAGAAGGAATTACTAATCCAACCTATCTTGTACTGATAAATTTGTATATCTGTTTGTTTGGCCCGATTTTAGAAGAAATTGTTTTTAGAGGCGTGATATTAGGAACACTCAAAAAATATGGAAATCTTTTCGCTATTCTTTTTTCTTCCATTTTGTTTGCGATGTTTCATATGAATGCAGGACAACTGCCTGTGCCGCTTTTAACGGGACTTATTCTTGGATATGCTACCATCAAGAGCGGTTCGATTATTCCTGCAATTATTGCGCATATTGTTAATAATAGCTTCAATACGCTTGCTGTTGAGCTTTTTGACATTCCTGTGGTTTCGGCGGTCGGTAATATTGTTTATTTTGTCTGCATTGCTGCGTTTGTGATGATGCTTGTGAAACTTGTTAAGGACGCACGGACATGGCGTGGATATAACGATTTGATGTCTACTGGAAAGATGATGGGCATTTCTGCTTTATCATTTGGATTTATTCTGTATTTTGTGTTTTATGCCAGTGCATTGTACTTATTTAGTTTTGCTGCCGTCTGAGAAGAATACAGACTGTTTTGTTGCAAATAACAGCAGATATGATAAACTGTAGATAAGGTGACGAGGATAACGAAGCAGTGCGGGTAAGCGAAAAACGTGTGGATTGCACTCTCGTCACCTTAGGTTCGTGAAAAGTTTTTCGGAGGATTTTTATGAGAAAATTTACATATATGGTTTTGGCAATGCTGATGGTTTTGATGATGGTTTCGTGTACAGCAAAAACACAGCAGCCATCGGCAACACCAGCGCCAACACCAGCTCCAACGCCAACCGAGCCAGCGATTGCACTTGTGATGTCTGGCAAAGATACTTTTAATGAAGAACTTGCGGCAAAAGCGGCAGAATATGCAGCAAAATCTGGGTATCGAATTTCGCCCTATTTTTCGCAGGGGAGTCAGGTAAATGATATTTATGCTGCGATTGGAGAGGGTGCGAAGAGCATTATATTGATGCCGCAGGATCCAGATAATTTGCAGGTTGTACTGGAAGAGGCTGATGCACAGAATATCCCGATTATTAATGTTATGCAAC
>JAVXBD010000091.1:0-4575 GCA_036660175.1 Christensenellaceae bacterium
AACCGAACAGGCCGGGAAGGAGAGTTACAAGCACCATGCCGATAAGGGCAACGCCGCCCGCCATGAGCTGCTTCATATTCTGCGATTTCGCATCCGGATTATCGTTGCCGTACCCTTCCAAAAGATTGACAACCCCCAAATCCCAAGCCCTGCATCAAGAGTGATAACAAGTGTCTGCAATACGGCTACTGCTCATAGCAGTAAAAAGCTATAGTGCTGAAAGAAAAGTTGTGCTCGAATAAGGAATATTTCAACGGAAAGACAGCTGATATTTAACAAGCAGTTTATTGATGAGACAAGTGAAAATTGAACAAATAAGTTGACGTAGATCAGAAGCGATGATATACTTACGTATATACTTAAGTAAGGAGGCATGAGCTAATGGTGTACAAATTTCCAGCTATGCGAGGGATGCAAGCGAAAAGCGAGTATTATGTTTGTATGATTCCATTGGGAGTTCTAGCAAAAATTTTTGCCGATGATTCGTCGGATGCTCTGCCAGAGTTTCGAGCCCAGAGAAAACTCAACGAAATAAGAATTCCTGAAATTCGCGACTATATTTTAAATAATCGAAATTCCTATGTTTTTTCTGCGTTAGCAGCATCTGTTGATGGAAACATACGATTTTTAGCGGTTCCCCTTAGCTCAAATATTGGTGAACTAGAAATAGATATGGACGCAGTTTTTCTTATTAATGATGGCCAACATAGAAAGGCGGCAATTATTAAGGCAGTTGCAATTGACGAAACGTTGAAGAATGAAACAATAGCCGTTGTCCTGTATAAAGATAGGGGTTTGGAGCGAAGCCAACAAATGTTTACGGACTTGAATAAGCACGCCGTCAATGCCTCTAAATCACTAAATACATTGTATGACTCCAAAGACCCACTAGCTCTTCTTACTAAGCAATTAGTTAATGAGATTCCCTTTTTTTGTAAGTATACGGATAAGGAAAAAGATAATCCAGCAAAATATGCTGCGAAATTCTTCACCCTTAATATGTTTTATGATGCTAATCAACGGATTATCAAAAGTCCAGAAAACTCGAAAGATGAGCTGGAATTTCTGGTTGCCTTTTGGGGAAATGTCGTTCGTTATATGAGAGACTGGAACGATATGGACAATGGCAATTTGAGCAAAAAAGATCTCAGAGAACTGTACATTTCCACACAAGGGGTTACGATTCATGCTTTTGGGAAATTGGGTCATTATCTTTACTGTCACAAAGAGATTGATATGGAAAAGGGACTTCAAGGTCTGACTGCAGTTGACTGGATGAGGAGTAATTTGAATTGTTGGAAGAATCGCGCAATCACAGGCACTGGGCGTATCAATAGAAACGAGAAAGGTATTTTCTTGACCTATGTTCAAATCAAACGTTTGCTAGGGTTGAAAATTGAGAAAGATGAATCTGCAAAGGAGAACCAAATATTATGAGCAAATCAAAATTCCAAGCATTTGACGATATAATCAAAGAAATGATTTGTGTTTACCAGCATGATGAGCGACCGTGGCTGATTGGATATAGCGGTGGAAAAGACTCAACAATGCTTGTATCGCTTGTATTCCAAGCGGTGGCAAAAATTCCAGAGGGATTGCGCAACAAGAAAGTCTATATTATTACATCGGATACCATGGCCGAAAATCCCATTGTCAAGGATTATATGCATGAGTCTTCGCAAAAAATCCAGGAAGCCTCAGAACAACAAAATCTAAACATAGAGGCGCGTATCATATATCCAGAGCCAGGCCAGACCTTTTGGTCGAGAGTAATAGGTTTGGGTTATCCCACGCCGGAACCCCCAGGTTTTAGGTGGTGCACGGAACGCCTTAAGATAAATCCAATGAATAAATTTGTGGATGATTGCATCAAAACCAATGGGGAGATTATCATTTTGCTGGGTGTGCGAAAGGCCGAAAGCATTGCGCGGTCTAGGAGTATCTCAAAAAAGAAAATTGAAGGATATCTTCTCAACCCCCATAACAATATTAACAACGCATATGTATACAATCCTTTAACCGACATTGAAAATGGCATTGTGTGGGAATATCTCTTGCGAGGGGACAGTCTGAGCCCGTGGGGCACCAATATGAAGCAGCTATATTCTTTGTATCAAGGCGAAAACTTGAGTGAAGAGCAGAGCGTTCTGGGCGAAGTAGACGAGAAGAAATTGCCAGTTACCGGCAATTCTCGATTCGGTTGCTGGTGTTGCACAATCGTCAAAGAAGATAAGTCGCTTCAAAGTTTTATCAATAAAAATACAAACGGGTCAGACAAGCTGATCCGTTTAAGAGATTTTCGAAATTGGCTTGTGGGCATCCGGCAAAACCCGGAATTCAGAGACACTAAGCGAAGAAACGGTACCGTATATACCAGAGGGAATGGCGAGGTTGGCTTTGGCCCGTTTACTTTAGATGCAAGACGAAAAATCTTGAAAAAATTACTAGAATTGCAACATGAAACGGAGTTGGAGCTCATAACCACTCAGGAATTGAAGTCAATTGACGAAATGTGGGACAACGATGGTGATTTGGAGCGACGCCATTTGGTGGATATCTATTTTGAGGTGATGGGTAAGCACTTGCCATGGGATCAATATAAAACA
The DNA here is from genome assembly GCA_036660175.1 of Christensenellaceae bacterium. Lineage (GTDB taxonomy): Bacteria > Bacillota > Clostridia > Christensenellales > Christensenellaceae > Christensenella. Next base: position 2,607 of record JAVXBD010000091.1, read on the forward strand.
CCAATGTTTCACAATGAAATCGTGGAAGAAATTAGGCAGATTGCAAATCAGCATAATATTGAGCCTGAATTGATGGAAAAACTGATTGTATCAGTGGACAAGAACAAACACTTTACACGTAGCAATGCCATCAAAAAAGAGGTAACAAAAATCATCAATCAAGAATGGTTACATCAAGACATTCTGCCAGAGGAAATGTAAATGAAAATAAAACAACTAATTTTGAATAATATAGGTTCGTATGAAGGAGAACATATATTTTCCTTCAATATAGACGATCCACGCAAGAACATCATTCTGATAGGCGGGCGAAACGGCGCAGGAAAAACCACATTTTTTGACGCACTCCGGCTTTGCCTATATGGATATAAAATGTTTGGATATCGTCAAAATAGTCAAGTCTACACGAGTAAAGTCAAGCGATTGATTAATGACAAGGCTAAGAAAAAACCCACTTCTACTGCAAGTATTCAAATGCAAATTCTGGTAGAAGATGGGTTCTCAAATAGCGTATTTCAAATAGAAAGAAGATGGAATCTGGAAGGGGCGCATTTCAAGGAAGATTATTGGATTCATAAAGACGGAAACCTCCTAAATGCAGACGAGTGCACTGATTTCGACAACTACTTGCTGCAAACAATTCCGCCGGCACTTTTTAATTTCCACTTTTTTAACGGAGAAAATGTTTCGGAGTTCTTATTTGACAGCACTAATGGGCAGTCGTTTCGTAAAGCATTTATGCAAATTTGCGGATTAGATACCTTCGATTTGTTGGAAGAACAGCTAGCTTATAATATTCGGGCAAAAAATGATGGGAAGAGCGCAGCGGTTCAGCAGAAATTTGAAAAAGAGAAGGCTGCACTGTCTGAAGCCACGATGGCTTGCGAGAAGCATTGTCATCAAATTGACTATGTCCAGAATGAAATGGAACTGCTCGAAGAGCAGATTGCGCAACTAGATAAGGCGATGACCCAATACGGTGGCGTCGCTAACGATGAACTAATCAAGTTTCAGACCGAATTAAAAGCAGAAGAGAACAGGCGTGATGAGAAACGGTATTTTCTCAAAGATGCGGCAAACAATGTTCTTCCATATATTATTTTAAAGAAAGAGCTGGAAGCCCTAAAGCGGCAAGTGATGGCAGAAGAGCAGTTGTGTAAAAATCGACTTTTCAGAGAAAAACTATTTGCCGGCGACATCAAAAACAGTTTTGAGCAAAAATTGAAGCCTTTCATGAAAGAGTCTATGAGCACTTTGCCGGAAGCGTTCTTTGAGGCACTGTACGGTGCAATGAAAGAGGACTGCAATGAATCGCTTCTTGAGCTTTTGCGGTTGTCAGAGGATGAGCATATGCGACTGTTGGTGAAAATACAGGAATGTGCCGCATTCGATGTGCAAAGTATTATAACAGCGGAAAATGAAATTGATGCTTCACTTGAAAGAGCAAAGGGCTTGCGCGGATCAATGGATGCAAAAGAAGCTGTTGACACGCAAAGATTTTTTTCGCAAAAGAATAATCTTCTAACACAACTAGAGCAACAACGCCAAAATTTGTTTGATGAAAAAGCAGCACTGGCGGATGCAGAAAAAGTCAAAAACGAGAGAAAAGTCATCTGCGACAAGGCTTGTGATGAATTTAAGGCTTTATTAAAAGAACAGTCTGTTACAGATATGGCTTCCAGGGCACTGCTCGCCTTCCAAGAATTGAAAAAGTGCTTGTATTCAAAATATGTTGCTTTGGTTGAAGAAAAGTTCTCCGCTAATTTCAACCGACTGATTAGCAAGACGGATCTAATTGATGGAATTTATATTAGCAGCCTATTCGAGATTGTTGCCTATCAACAAACGGAACTCAATGTGAGAGATACATACCGTCATATCGAAACACTTGGCGAGGAATATGTAAAGACAGAAATCGGCGAACGAGCATTTTTGCTGGTGCAAAATAGTGGCCGACAAGTAGCAACCA
>JAVXBD010000092.1:0-845 GCA_036660175.1 Christensenellaceae bacterium
CCAGACGATTATATAGACCTACGCAAATAAAAAAAGAAAGTATCATCATGAGAAAAATCAACAACTTAAAGGGGTACATTTGAGCAAGGCAATATTAATCCAGACGATTATATAGACCTACGCAAATAAAAAAAGAAAGTATCATCATGAGAAAAATCAACAACTTAAAGATACTCAAAAACTTGCGGTTTTTGCTGGAGTGGTCCACTTTTGTAAGCATCATTGCACTGGTGGTTACCTTTGCGCTGACTGCCGGAATGCTGCCTGCAAAAACGCTTGTGCAATCTGCCGAGCCAAGCGGGTTAGTGCTTACATTTGGCATGGGAACTGTTTTGCTTGCGCTTTTTTTAACGGGCAGTGGCATCAGCGGTTTGTTTTTTCTGTTGTCAAGATTTCCACGTTTATACAAATATCCCGTAAAAATTACCGCCGAAAACATCGAGGCACAATATCATCTCGCTAAAATTCTGCTGTGCGCTGCACAAATCATTTCTGCCATTGTATTTTGCAATTTGATGCGTCAAGTTTATAACATGACCATCACCCTCGAATCAGCAGGGTTTCGCAATATGCTAATTGCCGCTTTGGTTGCGTTTGGTATTGAATATTTGATTTATTTTTTGGTTGCACGTCGGTATCGCTAAAAGGTACGGACTGGCAAATCTTACAGATTTCTTTGCAGGTTTATAAGCTTTCAAAAAGCGGTCATTACTCCGCTTAGAGCGGTAACATATTTGGCATTGTCTGCTTCAATTTTTCAATCACTTCAACAGGCAGCACCGCACGAATTTCCATGCAGTCCTCCAAATATTCGATTTCTATATTCTTTCCGTTTTTGTTGATAA
>JAVXBD010000092.1:855-4534 GCA_036660175.1 Christensenellaceae bacterium
AATCGCCAGCAAATCTCCTCTATCATACTTAATTTTCCCTTGAAAATGCAGAACTTTAGGAGCTAATTTTTTTTGTGCAATTTGTAGCAGTTCTTCTATACCAACACCCTTTTTAGCAGAAATAAAAATCATATTTTCTGTATTTTGAGGAATTTCTTCCAACAAATCTATTTTGTTCATCACAATCAGTGACGGTTTTTCACTTGCACCCAAAGAATCCAGCACCTCTTTTACCACGTTTAGCTGATGCTCACAATTTTCGTCACTTGCGTCCACCACAATCAGCAGTAAATCTGCGTTTGCCGCCACTTCCAAGGTCGACTTAAATGCACTAACCAAATCATGCGGCAATTTTTCGATAAAACCTACCGTATCTGTAAAAAGAACTTCGTCCATATCTGGCATCAAAACTCTGCGTGTTATGGGGTCTAACGTTGCAAAAAGCTTATCCTGTACCAACACCTGCGCATCACAAAGAGCGTTTAGCAAGCTTGATTTCCCTGCATTCGTATATCCAACCAACGCAATTTCGTACAGATTATTTTTCTTACGCTGTGTGTTTCTCAGCTCTCGCTGTTCCTTCATTTTTTCGATTTCTTCGCCCAGTTCAAAGATTCTGCGGTGGATTCTTCGTCTGTCCACCTCGATTTTCTTTTCACCCGGTCCACGCATACCAATTCCGCCGCCGATACGGGAAAGTGCCGCTCCCTCGCCTTGCAAACGTGGCAGATGGTATTTTAGCTGTGCCAATTCTACCTGCACACTGCCCTCTTTTGTATGGGCATGTTTTGCAAAAATATCCAAAATAAGAGTGGTACGGTCGACAATTTTTAGCCCCAGCACACTTTGTAAATTTTTGCTTTCAAGCGGTGAAAGCTCATCATTAAAAATCGCCGTATCTATATCCTGCGCCGATGCCACAAGTGCCAGTTCCCTTGCCTTGCCTTTTCCAATATAAAAGCCTTTGTTACGCTCTTTATTTTGCGTAACAGCACAAATCACCTGTGCGCCTGCACTGTCTGCAAGCCTTGCAAGCTCAGCCATGCTCCGCTCTGACGCATTAAGGCCAATCAGCATCACACGCTCTATTTCTTCTTTTGTATCAGAAAGCTCAATTTGCTCGTTGACTCTGCTGTTGGCACGTGTAATCTCGCCCATCAATGCCGCCTGTGGTATTTTTACCGCTGGATATGCCCCAGCAATCATCACTTCATCAAGCGTTTCTCCCAAAAATCCAACGCACATGGAAGTCGGCACACCATCAAGCACGCCCACCGCCGCCATTGCATCAAGACGTGAAGAAACAAGCGTTCCCCTATCCACCTCTGAAAGCATAGAACTGCCGCTTGGATGTGTATGAATCACCCGTACACCACTCAGCCCGCAAAGCCCACGTGCAACACGCATATACGGCAGATTGACGCTTTGATGATCCCCGACCGACACATCAAGCACCATGCCGCTGCGTGACAAAAACACCGATACTTCTCTGTTGAGCAAAGAAGTAAACCGTGCCATAACATCTAAAAGCTCTGCACTTGCAAACTCATTGCGGTGCATTCTTAGCTCATAAATACATTCCATCTCCATAAGAACGGAGTTTTTGATACCATCTATTTTTCCATTAATTTTCATAGTTACAGTATATCAGAAATCGTACAACTACGCTATTATTTTAACGAATATGCAGCGCACGCAGGGAATTTAGCACTGCAATCAGCGTTACGCCCACATCTGCAAAAACAGCAGCCCATAACCCCGCCAGTCCGCATATGCCCAGCACCATTACCGCTGCTTTTACGGCAAGTGCAAACACGATATTCTGCCATATGATATGCCTTGTTTTTTTCGATAAATTAATTGCCTGCACCACTTTTGAGGGTTCGTCATTCATAATCACCACATCTGCCGCCTCGATTGCGGCATCACTTCCCATGCCGCCCATCGCAATACCCACATCAGCACGTGCAAGTACAGGTGCATCGTTGATGCCGTCACCCACAAATGCAACTGTCTTATTTTGGTCTTTTAAATCCTCTAAAACACGCACTTTATCCTGCGGCAAAAGCTCCCAATAGGCATTGTCAATGCCCAGCTCCTGCGCCACTTTTTCAGCCGTTTTTTGATTATCTCCCGTAAGCATCGTTGTCCCAATATTTTTTATTTTTAGGCCTTGTACTGCTTGCAGTGCGTCCTCTTTGATCGTATCCTCAATAACGATATTTCCGATATATTGCCTATTTTTTGCCACATACAGCACGGTTGCGCCCTGCTTTGTCTGTTCATACGCAATATCCGCTTTTTTCATTAGCTTTGCATTTCCTGCCAAAATTTCATCGCCATTTACAAGCTTCACACTCACGCCGTATCCTGCAAGCTCCTTGCTGTCTGCAAGAAGTTCCAATGGCTGTGTATTTTCCTGCACCACAGATTTTGCAATGGGGTGCGCCGAGTTGATTTCTGCATTTGCCGCCAGCTTCAGCACCTCCTGCTTTGAAAATCCGTCCACAGCATTAACCGTCGACACACAAAACGTGCCTTTTGTAAGTGTTCCAGTCTTATCAAATACTACTTCATTTACATTTGCAAGCGCCTCTAAATAATTTGCACCCTTGATGAGTATGCCTTTTTTAGACGCACCGCCAATACCGCCAAAATAGGTAAGCGGAACGCAAACCACCAGCGCACATGGGCATGAAATCACCAAGAAGAGCAGCGCCCGATAAACCCACACGCTCCATTCCCCCGTAATAAACGATGGAATCAGCGCAATGATAAGCGCACCAGCGCACACAATGGGTGTATAATATCGGGCAAATTTCGTGATAAATTTCTCTGTTTTCGCTTTTTTTTCGCTTGCATTCTGCACCAAATCCAAAATTTTTGCAACTGTGCTTTGTCCATATTCCTTTTCAACCTGCACCTCTAAGATGCCGCCTCCGTTTACGCAGCCAGCCAAAACCTTATCACCTGCCGCAACCGAACGTGGCATGCTTTCGCCCGTCAAAGCCGCAGTATCAAGATCGCTTTCCCCCTGCATCACTTTACCGTCCATCGCTACTTTTTCGTATGGTTTGATAACGATGATATTCCCGATTTTCACCTCTTGTGGACGAACCTTTTGCGTGGTATCTCCAACTTTTAGATTTGCATAATCAGGTCGAATATCCATCAATTTTGTAATAGATTTTTTACTTTTTTGCACTGCCATATCCGAAAGTGTTTCGCCCACCAGATAAAACAACATCACAGCCGTACCTTCCGCAAAATCTCCCAACACAAATGCGCCAACCGTCGCAATGGTCATCAAAAAATTCTCGTCAAAAATCTTGCCATGCAGGATATTTTTCCCCGCAGACAAAAGCACGTTATATCCAAGAATCAGATATGCCGCCAAAAAAATCCCGAACCGCACCCAAACATGCAGCTCCAGCGTGTTTTGCAGGAGTATTCCCATGCCAAAAATAATGCTTCCTATTATAATACGCAAAAGATATGTTTTAGAATTTTCATGTGTATGTTCGTGTCCACAGCCGCACGCTTCGCCGTGAATTTGCTCGTGTTCGTGTCCACAGCCGCACGCTTCGCCGTGAATTTGCTCGTGTTCGTGTCCACAGCCGCACGCTTCGCCGTGAATTTGCTCGTGTTCGTGTCCACAGCCGCACGCTTCGCCGTGAAT
>JAVXBD010000093.1:0-4505 GCA_036660175.1 Christensenellaceae bacterium
ACGTAATTATGGGCTAGATGCAAAAGGGTATCGATATGAACCGCAAAGCTTGAAGCAAAAGGGGAAGTTCCCGTGTATCATACATTGGAATTTTAATCATTTTGTTGTGCTGTGTGGCTTTCAAAATAACAAGGCGGTGTTAAACGATCCCGCACGTGGAACACGTAGGGTTTCGATGGAGGAGTTCGATCAGTCTTTCACAGGCATTTGCATCATGTTTGAACCTACAGAGGAATTTAAAGCAGATGGTAAGCGAAAATCCGTTATGAGCTTTGTAAAAAAGCGGCTCAGAGGAACGATTCCGGCTATGCTGTTTGTGCTTCTTTCCACTGTTGTATTGTCAATCATAGGTATTATCAATCCAATTTTTTCGCGGATTTTTATGGATCGGCTTTTAATAGGCAGGGATATTGTGTGGCTGTATCCGTTTATTGCGTGCATGGCAGGCGTTGCTGCGGTTCAGATTGTGGTGCTTGTGTTGCGTGCTATTAATTTATTGAAAATTGAGGGAAAATTTGCGATAACATCAAATTCTTCTTTTATTTGGCATTTACTGCGCCTGCCGCTAAGCTTCTATGCCCAACGTATGGCAGGAGATGTTGCGGAAAGACAAAGAATTAACGAAAAAATTGCGTCATCACTGATAAGTCAGCTTGCGCCTTTGGCTCTTGGGTTTGCAATGATGATTTTTTATTTGTCTGTTATGCTGCAATACAGCCCGATTCTGACGGCGGTTGGGGTATTATCAATTATAATCAATTTATTTTTGGCACAGGTGATTTCAAAAAAGCGTATCAATATTACACGGGTACAAACACGTGATGCAGGGAAGCTTGCTGGCACAACCATTTCGGGAATCGGAATGATTGAAACCATCAAAGCGTCTGGTGCAGAGGCGGGCTTTTTTGCACGCTGGGCGGGTTATCAGGCATCTGTGAATACGCAAAACGTGAAATATGCAAAATTAAATTTGTATCTCGGCGCATTGCCGTCGCTTGTATCATCTATCGGAAACATTGTCATTCTTTCAATAGGCGTTTATCTGACGATGCAGGGAAGCTTTACAACAGGTATGATTTTGGCATTTGCAGGCTTTATGTCCTCCTTTGCCGCTCCAGCAAGCGATCTTATTACCGCAGGACAAAGTATACAAGAGCTGCGCACGAATATGGAACGAACAGAAGATGTTTTAAATTATCCAGCAGATGTGGAATATGACGGCAAAAACGCAGAAGCACAGGGGTGCAAAAAGCTTAGAGGGGCGATAGAGATAAAAGATATTTCTTTTGGATATTCTCCGCTTGCACCACCGTTTATCGAGCATTTTAGTTTGTCGCTTGCATCGGGAGCTTCTGTGGCAATCATTGGCTCGTCGGGTTGCGGAAAATCAACACTTTCAAAGCTTATTGCAGGTCTGTATAAACCGTGGAGCGGAGAGATTTTGTTTGATGGAAAGCGTATCGAAGAAATCAGACGTGAAGTTTTTACAAGCTCTCTTGCGGTGGTTGATCAGGATATTGTGCTGTTTGAGGACAGCATTGCGAACAATATAAGATTGTGGGACGACACCATTGACGATACACAAATGGTGCGTGCCGCACGAGATGCGCACATTCATGAAGATATTATACGCCGTGCGGGCGGATATGAAGCTGGGCTTACAGAGGGCGGCGGTGATTTATCAGGAGGGCAGCGGCAGCGGTTGGAAATTGCGAGAATGCTTGCGGTAGAGCCGTCTATTGTAATAATGGATGAAGCGACCAGTGCGCTTGATGCGGCCACGGAATATGAAGTGATGCGTTCTTTAAATGAGCGTAAGGTTACCCGCATTGTAGTGGCGCATAGGCTTTCAGCGGTGCGTGATTGTGATGAAATCATTGTGCTTGACCATGGAAAAATTGTGCAGCGTGGCACACACGAGCAGCTAATCAGCCAAGATGGGCTATATACGCAGCTTGTGGTAAGCGAGGAGGGAGTGCAGTGACAAAGTTTGATGATCAAATAAAAAACAGAATAAAAAATGATGATGCGGATTTTCACGAAGCATTTTCAAATATGGCAGGAGTGGTAATGGATATACCGCTCGGTGATACAGACGAGAGGAAAAATGCACTTAGCGCAATTGGCGAGGTGCTGCGCTATTATCGTATCAAGGCAACGGAATTGCCAAAAGAGATTGAAGATTTAGATGAACAGCTTGATTATTTACTGCGTCCTGCGGGAATGATGCGCAGAGCGGTGCGGCTGGAGGATGATTGGTATAAAGATGCCATGGGCGCAATGCTTGGGCAAACCACAGACGGCACAACCGTTGCTATTTTGCCTCATGCGTTTACGGGTTATATGGTTTTTTATCCTGCAACAGCGCAAAAGGTGCGTGTGACAAAAAAAGTTGCAGCAGGTCTTAGTAAAGATGCGGTTTGTTTTTATAAGCCGTTACCGCAAAAAGAAATAGGCACCAAAGAGCTGGTTAGATATATTGTAAGTATACTCAACCGTGCAGATTTATTTTTTGTGGCGCTTACTACATTGTTGGTGACGCTTGTTGGGCTATTGCCGCCGATGATTACAAAACTTTTATTCGGTGATGTGCTGCAAGGCGGAAGCGCGGGCGTGATACTGCCTATTGTTTTCTTTTTGATTGGGGCAACGACATCTGCGGCGCTGATTTCGGTTGCGAAAAGTATTATATTGACGCGCATAAAAACAAAATTAGACGTAATGCTGGAGGCGGCGGGAATGATGCGCACGCTTTCATTGCCCACAGAATTTTTTGCGCAGTTTAGTTCGGGCGAGATTGCCACGCGTCTGCAAAACCTAAGCGAGGTTTGTAATATGCTGCTGGATGCACTTCTGACAAGCGGGCTTACAGCGCTTTTTTCGTTGGTATATGTTGTGCAGATTTTTGGCTTTGCACCGGAATTGGCATTACCGGCGGCAATTATTATATTTGCGACGGCGGCTATCACCGTGGCAATTGTGGTAATTCGTTCCAAAATTCTAAAGAAGCAAATGGACGATTCTGCAAAAACAGATGGGCTTGTGTTTGCACTGATTACGGGAATCCAAAAAATCAAAACGGCAGGTGCCGAAAAAAGAGCATTTGCACGTTGGGCGGGGCAATATACAAAGGTGGCACGTTTGCAATATGACCCACCGACGTTTTTAAAAATAGGGAATGTTATTATTTCAGCTATATCATTGGTTGGGGTTATTGTGATTTACTATTCGGCGATAAATGCGCACATAGCAGTTTCAGATTATATGGGGTTTAATGCAACCTATGGAATGCTGAGCGGTGCGTTTGCTTCGCTTTCTACCGTTGCGGTGGCTTTTGCATATGTGAATCCTGTGTTGGATATGATAAAGCCGTTTTTTAAAACCGTGCCTGAAACCACAGAAAATAAAAAAATGGTGACGTCGTTAGGCGGAAAGATTGAGGTCGATAATGTTTCTTTTCGGTATACGGAAGATACGCCTATGGTGCTTGATAACCTCACAATTAAAGTTGATGCGGGGCAATATGTTGGGATAGTAGGCAAAACAGGATGCGGAAAGTCCACATTGCTGCGCCTGCTGATTGGGTTTGAAACGGCGTGTAAGGGTGCGGTTTATTATGATGAAAGAGATATAAAAACACTTGATTTACCGTCACTCAGACGAAAAATAGGCGTTGTGATACAGGACGGCAAATTGTTTGCGGGGGATATTTTTTCCAATATAGCCATCACATCACCGAATTTGACAGTGAAAGAGGCGTGGGAAGCGGCGGAGATTGCAGGGATTGCAGATGATATTCGTGAGATGCCTATGGGCATGAATACCGTTATATCGGAGGGGAGCGGCGGTGTTTCTGGCGGGCAAAAGCAGCGTATTATGATTGCACGGGCGGTTGCATCAAAGCCACGTATTTTATTATTTGATGAGGCGACAAGTGCGCTTGATAACATCACACAAAGGAATGTATCAGAGGCGCTTGCAAGGCTTGACTGCACAAGAATTGTGATTGCACACAGGCTTTCCACCATAAAAGAATGCGATCGGATTATTGTGCTTGGCGACGGACATATTGTGGAAGATGGGACCTATACAGAGCTTTGTAATCAAAAAGGATATTTTGCAGAATTGATTAAGCGGCAGCAGATAGACATGACGGAATAAAAAAAATTCTAACAAATCAGATACGATGACGTATAAAGTATAACAAAAGAAAATAGAGGATGATGAAATGGATGGTAAAGGTTACTATGGGAAATAAGTTGGGACTGTTGTTCGATTTTCAGCGTTATGTAAAAAACGAGCGGCTTCAAAATATAATAGATACAGTGGCTGCACGATATTCTTTTGAAGATAAAGAAACTGTTGAAATCGATGATGCGGAGATGAATCTAAATGCGGCGGGAGATATTTTAGCAAAGAAGCGGGAGGATTCGACGCATGAATAATACGTTGATGATGGAACAAATCTATGCAACTTATCGAATAAAAGTGGAAGGATATGTAAA
>JAVXBD010000094.1:0-4387 GCA_036660175.1 Christensenellaceae bacterium
GGCACAAAAAGTGACGGAAGGAAAGACGGCAATTGAAAATGCAGTAGATGTTGCTGGGGTAAATTCTGCACTTTTGGCGGCAAAAACGGAGATTGATAAAATTAAAACAGATGCACAGCTAACAGCAGAGGAAAACAGTGCAGCAGCAAAGGCTGTGGACGATAAAATTACAGCGATTGGTGCGGTGACGCTCGCAAGCAAAGCCAATATTGATATTGCACGCTTGGCATATGATGGGTTAAACAGCGCACAAAAACTACTGGTTGTGAAGCTTGATGTACTAAAAACAGCAGAAACGAAATATGCAGAGCTAAAAGCGGCGGCGGATAAGCTTGTAGTGGACAGTGCAGCGGCAAAGGCTGTCGACGATAAAATTACGGCGATTGGTGTGGCAACACTGGAAAAAGAAGCTCTCGTTCAAAATGCACGTACTGCATATGAGGCGCTTTCCAAAGATCAAAAGGCACTTATTAAAGGGTATGCAGCGCTTATCAAAGCGGAAAGCACGCTTGAGGTGCTAAAGACAGAGAAACTGATTGACGCTATTGGCAGTCCAGTGACGTTTGCAGATCAGAAAACAATTGAGGCGGCGCAAAAAGCGTATACAGCACTCAGTGATGTGCAAAAAACGCAAGTAAAGGCGGCGGCTGTGGATAAACTGGAGAATGCAAAGCTGGCAATGGAAAAGCTAAGCAAAGAACTTGATAAAGCAGTACCTATTGTAAAAACGACAGATGGTATCAAACTTGAACCCGTAAAAGCTGGGAGTATTGTGCTAAGCGATGCTGAAAAAACGGCTGTTGCAAACGGTGCGAAACTAAATCTTATGATGGAAGCGAAACAAATGACTGCACAAGCGGCAGGCCCTGATGCACAGGCGGTGCAGAGCGCACTTGGAAGTGGGACGGTTGCAGGATATTTTGACATCAACTTGTTCAAGAAGATTGGAGAAGGCAGCAGAACAGCAGTCAGCGAAACGGGTGTGCCGCTACGGTTTGCTATCAATGTGGCAGAGGAATGGAAAACAGCAGGAGATGCTGTGCGAAAGTTTTATGTGATACGGGTGCATGACGGTGTTGCACAAAGGCTGGAAGATTTAGATAATAATCCGAATACTATCACGCTTGAAAGCGCAGAATATTCGACCTATGCGGTGGCATATGAGGACCAAAAAGCTGGAAGTATCGAAAACGAAAACGGTACAGCCAACGATGCTGTACAGCAGAATAAAGATGCTGTACGAAGTGTAAAGACTGGTGATGCACAAAACATATGGATTTATATTCTGCTGGCAATGGCGGCAATTGGAAGTATTTGTGTAATGGTGATTTATAAAAAAAGAAAAAAAGCATAATGAAAAGGAAGAGAGCGGTAGGGGCTGTTTTTGAAAAATAGTCCCTTAAACTTACAACAACAATCAATTTATTAGTCATCAAGAAGCAGATAGTATTATGTTCTGCAAGAGGGAAAAATGAAAGATACTTTTTCAACTTATCATCCAAGTATACAGTTTATTTATTTTGCATTTGTCATTTTGGTGACGATGTTTTTGTGGCATCCAGTGCTGCTTGCAATTTCTTTTGGAACGGGTATGATTTATTCGATTTATCTGAATGGGAAAAAGGCGGTTAAGTTTCATTTGCTGGGGCTGCTGCCGCTGATGGTGGTGGCGGCACTGATAAATCCGCTGTTTAATCACGAGGGAGTGAATATTTTGCTCTATGTAAATGGAAATCCAATCACGCTGGAGTCCATTTGGTTTGGGGTTGCGGCGGCGGTGATGCTGGGGTCGGTAATTTTGTGGTTTTCGTGTTATAACACGATTATGACCTCGGATAAGTTTGTGTATCTGTTTGGAAGAGCCATTCCTGCATTGTCGTTGATTTTATCAATGGTACTGCGTTTTGTGCCAAAATATCAAGCACAGATGAAACGGATTTGTGGTGCGCAAAAGTGTATTGGAAAAAACATAGGAAGCGGAAACTGGATAATTCGTGCCAAAAACGGCATGATGATTTTATCGGTGATGACTACATGGGCATTTGAAAATGCAATTGAAACCGCAGATTCTATGAAATCACGTGGATATGGGCTTTCGGGCAGAACGGCATATTCGATTTATCGCTTTGATGCTCGAGATAAAGCTCTATTGATTGGCATGGTATGCCTGCTGGTGCTTATATTGTGTAGCATGGGCTTTGGTGTTGTGTCCGTCCGATATTTCCCGTCATTTCGTCTAAACGATATTGCTGTGCAGAGCGGAATCGTTTATGTAGCCTATGCGGCGGTATGTTTGCTTCCAATGATACTGGACATAAAGGAGGACATCGTATGGCGATCTTTGAGATCACAGATTTGACATTTACCTATCCAGAGGGAAAAAAGCCTGCGCTTCAAGAGGTGAATTTATGTGTGCAAAGCGGAGAATTTTTGGTGATTTGCGGAAAATCAGGGTGCGGAAAAAGCACTTTGCTGAAGCATCTTAAGACGGTGCTTACACCTTTTGGAAAACGGCAGGGAAAGATTACGTTTGGGGGAAAATCACTTGAGGAGGCAGATGCAAGGGAACAAGCATCAAAAATCGGTTATGTTCTGCAAAATCCAGAAAATCAGATTGTGACGGATAAGGTATGGCATGAGCTTGCCTATGGACTGGAAAGCTTGGGATATGACAACCAGACAATCAGATTAAGAGTGGCGGAAATGGCGAGCTTTTTTGGGATACAGGAATGGTTTTATAAATCTGTCTTTGAGCTTTCTGGGGGGCAAAAGCAACTCCTGAATTTGGCATCGGTGATGGCGATGCAGCCTGAAGTATTGATTCTTGATGAACCAACCTCACAGCTTGACCCGATTGCTGCTGCGGATTTTTTGGGTACAATCAGAAAAATAAACAGTGAAATCGGTACAACAATCATTCTTTCGGAGCATAGGTTAGAGGAGGCACTGCCAATGGCGGATAGGGCAGTGGTGATGGACGACGGGAAGATTTTGATTGATGATATTCCAGAAAAAATTGGCTATCGGTTAAAAGAGCTGAATCACCCGATGCTCTTAGCAATGCCTGCACCCATGCGGATATATCTTGAATTATGTCAAGATGAAAAGGGAAAATGTCCTGTTACAGTGCGGGAAGGCAAGTGGTTTTTAAACAATCATATAAAAAATGGTAAACAGAATGAAATAAAAAAGACTGCTTGTTCAGAAAAAAAATCGAAGATTAAAATACAGGACGCATGGTTTCGGTATGAAAAAAATGGAACAGATGTGCTGAAGGGTTTTTCGCTTGATGTAAAAACAAGTGAATTATATTGCATGGTGGGCGGAAATGGTACGGGAAAGACAACGGCACTGAATGTGGTGGCTGGTATCAGCAAATTATATAGAGGAAAAATAACAATTGATGGAATCGACAGCACAAAATGCAAGGATTTATACAATGGAATGCTTGGGGTATTGCCGCAGGACCCACAGTGTCTGTTTGTAAAAAAGACTGTAAAAGAGGATTTGATGGAGATGCTGTCCTTAAAAAAAGCTGACATAGAAGAAAAAGAACAATGGGTGTTAGAAGTTGCAAAGCTTACTGAAATCACAGGCTTTTTAGAAATGCATCCCTACGACATCAGCGGCGGAGAACAGCAGCGTGCGGCACTGGCAAAGGTGCTGCTGACCAATCCGCAGATATTGCTTTTGGACGAACCGACCAAGGGAATGGACGGCTTTTTCAAACGGAAATTTGCAGAGATTTTACAAAAACTAAAAGAAACGGGTGTAACAATCTTGATGGTATCCCATGATATTGAGTTTTGTGCAGAATATGCAGACAGATGTGCATTGTTTTTTGATGGAGGAATTGTGACGCAAGGCGAGCCTCGTATGTTTTTTTCGGGAAACAGCTTTTATACGACTGCGTCAAATCGTATGTGCAGACAGATTGCAAAAGAGGCTGTCACAGTGGAGGACGTGATTTCATTATGCAGGTAAGAACACTAAAAGAAGATACGAAATTATCAAAAAGAACGATTGTGGCGGCGATTATGATATGTTTCTGCATTCCGCTTACGCTGGCAGTAGGGATTTTTTGCTTTGAGGACAGAAATTATTATCTGATTAGCGCCATCATGATTGTGCTTTGTATGATTCCGTTTGCGCTTGTTTTTGAAAACAGAAAACCGCAGGCACGAGAGCTGGTAACCATTGCGGTGCTGGTGGCGATTGCTGTTGCTGGGCGTGCGGCATTTTTTATGATACCGCAGTTTAAGCCTGTGGTGGCGATTGTTATCATAGCTGGTGTGTGCCTTGGGGGAGAGTCTGGATTTATGGTTGGGGCGATGACGGGTTTTGTTTCTAATTTTTTATTTGGACAAGGACCATGGACACCCTGGCA
>JAVXBD010000095.1:0-4355 GCA_036660175.1 Christensenellaceae bacterium
CATTCATTGCCTATAGTTTATATGTAGAAACCTTTCTAAGAAAAGAGGATAATATGGAAAATTATATTTCCGTAGCCGAAGCTTCAAAAAAGTGGGGCATTAGTGCAAGAAGAGTTTATACGCTCTGTTCTGAAGGACGTATTTCTGGAGCAACTCATTTTGTAAGGGTTTGGGCAATTCCAAAAGATGCAGAAAAACCTGCGGATGCCCGTATAAAAGATGGAAAATATATTGGGTTCTCTAAGAAATATCGTAAAAAAAATAAGAATATCAAGTGATTATAAATTTTGGATGTCGGATATTTATAGGCGAAGCATTTCTAATGCCTGTATATTCGAAAACCAAGGAGGAGATTCTATGACCAGTAAAAATGGAAGTGTGGCTCAGTCAATTCCAAAAATCAGAAGAAAATTTTTGCAAAATATACAGAAAGGGGGAGCAATATGCCTCCTTTAAAAACAATTTTAGTGGTTGATGATAGTACCGTCAACAGAGCAATACTATCAAAAATATTATCTAAAAAATATACCGTACTTGAAGCCGAAGATGGACAGATTGCACTGACGATGCTAAGCGAACATTTTGATGAAATCGCCGCTGTGATGCTTGATTTAGTAATGCCCATTATGGATGGATATACTGCTTTACAGTTTATTCAAAAGAATACACAATATAACAATTTGCCAATTCTTGTGACAACAGATAGCAACAACAACGATAGCGAAATAAAAGCACTGACATTGGGTGCGTGGGATTTTATCACAAAGCCTTACAACGCCGAAATCATTATGTTTCGATTGAAAAATGCAATAGACCGAAGTCAGCTTTCAGCGCTAAAACAGCTTCAATATTTATCAGAATACGATAATTTAACAGGGATTTATCATAAAACAAAATTTTTTGATGCGACTCGTGAGATGCTTGATGCGAACCGCAATGAAAGTTTTGTTTTTCTTCGTTTTGATGTAGATAGATTTCAACTGATTAACTCTTTTTTCGGTTCTGCTGAAGGTGATAATCTGCTGATTTATATTGCAAAGCACTTAGAAGCCGATGCGCTAAAATCTGGCGAATCGACTTATGGCAGAATAGAATCTGATGTTTTTTGCTTTTGTCTGCATTACAATCCAGCTACCATTAAAGATATGCTGACGCACGCAAGAGAATCTCTTGAGCAGTACAATCCAAACTATGATATTGTGCCGTCTGTCGGGATTTATATCATAGAAAATGACGATATACCGGTTGAAGAAATGTATAATAGGGCGACTCTTGCCGCAAAAACCTGCAAGGGAAATTACGTAGATTATTTTGCCTATTACAACGAGAGCATGAGCGCAGAACTGGCAAACGAGCAGGAAATCACCAATGAAATGAATTTTGCACTGCATAACGGACAGTTTGAAATTTATTTACAGCCGCAATATAATATCCATACAAGCTTGCCCTGCGGTGCTGAAGCACTTGTGAGGTGGATTCACCCTAAAAGAGGAATACTTTCCCCAGGGGAGTTCATACCAATATTTGAACGCAATGGGTTTATTACAAAGCTTGATTATTATGTATGGGAACAGGCCTGCCAGTGCCTGCAAAAGTGGAAGTCGCAGGGGATAAAGCCATATCCGCTTTCGGTCAATATTTCTCGTGTAAATGTTTACAATCCAAAACTGGTAGAAATACTGCTTGAGCTTGTAAACCGTTATCAGATTGAACCTGCACTGCTGAATTTAGAGCTTACTGAAAGTGCCTATACCGATAACCCGATTGCCATGAAAAAAGTGATGTCACAGTTGCAAAGCCATGGGTTTGTCATTATGATGGACGATTTTGGAAGCGGATACTCTTCTCTTTGCCTTTTAAAAGATATTGCGGTTGATATTTTAAAAATTGATATGCGTTTTTTGTCTAATACAGAGATTGCGGGCAGAGGTGAAAACATCATTGCTTCTGTAATTCGTATGGCAAAGTGGCTCAATATTCCTGTGATTGCCGAAGGGGCTGAAACGGCAGAGCAGGTGGATTTTTTACGAAGCGTGGGCTGCGATTATGTGCAGGGCTTTTACTATGCTGCTCCTATGCCGATTGCCGACTATGAACGGCATTGTATGAGTTTATCTCTTGATACGCATGCACCTACGCAAAAAAAATATAATAATTACAGATATGATGATTTGTTTTCTTTCAATCAAGAAATGAAACTTTTATTTAGCAACGCCTTACAGGCAGCCGTTATTTATGAGTTTGTAGATGACCAGATTGAACTGATACGAGTGAACGAGGCATATTACGCATTACTTGGGCATGACGATATGCTTGCGGCAGCACCAGATATTTTAAGCGTGGTAGATAAAGACTATCGTCCGACCTTGCTAAACGCTTTTCGTACCTGTGTAAGAACGCAGGAAACGGTTGAATGCGAATATATGCGTCTTGGCACAAGCGGAACACCTATATGGATTCAAACAAAACTGAGTTATGTGGCTACAGTAGGAAATAAATATGTTTTGATTGGAGAATTGACCGATATTACCATGCGTAAAGAGCTTGATTCAGAACTTCAAAAATATAGATCCTCGTGGTTATCAGGCACTCACGATACAAATACCATATTAATTGTAGATGATGCAAAAATCAATCGCATGACTCTTAAAAAAATATTACACAACCAATTTCTTTTTTTTGAGGCAGAAAATGGTGCAGAGGCAATAGAAATATTGGAAGAACACCCCAATCAAATTGATTTGATTTTGTTGGATATTAATATGCCCGTTATGGACGGAAAAGAATTTTTAGAGAAGAAACAAAACTTGCCTCAGCTTGACGGTATTCCTGTTATTATGGTCACAGCAGATGATAGCCCAGAGCAGCAAATCAGCACTTTTTCTTTGGGCGCAAACGATTATATTGTCAAACCTTTTATCCCAGAAGTGGTGACTCGCCGTGTGAGCAATGTGTTGGAGTCAAATCACCGTTTTAAAGAAATGGTAAAAGAATACAACACCATGTCAGAGCAGGTAAAAACGGATCTGATGACAGGCCTTATCAATCGTGTTAGTGCCGAAGAGATGATGATACAGCGATTGGAGCATACAACAAGCAATTATGCAATGATGATGCTGGATATTGATGATTTTAAACAGATTAACGATTCTCGTGGGCATGATTACGGCGATAAGATTATCTGTGAGGTTGCAAACAAACTGCGCTCGTTTTTTAAGAATGAAAACATCATTGCACGCATGGGCGGAGATGAGTTTGCTGTTTTTGTTGAAAATATTCCTGAAATAGAATGTATCAAGCAAGAATCACAGCAGCTGTGCGAGAGTATGCTTGACATAGAGATTGATGGGAAAAATGCAGGGGTTACCTGTTCGGCGGGTATCGCCATTTCTTCAGAGCAAGTGAATTCCTTTGAAGTGCTTTACCAAAATGCAGACAGGGCATTATATCATGCAAAATGTCATGGAAAAAATGCAGTGTCTATTTATGGGCAAACCTCGAAGAGCAGCTCCATTATCGAATGGATGAATGATGCACAAAGCGTTCTTGATGCAATCAACGACAGTATTTATGTCTGCAATAAGGATACCTATGAGTTGATTTATGCAAATGAATACTTCTATCAATTTACAAATACGACACGTGAAAAATGTCGTGGCAAAAAATGCTATGAGATTTTGATGCACGAAACCTCACCCTGCGAGTTTTGCTCGCTTTCAAGAATATCAGAGGATAAGGTGTATACAAGGCTGTTTCAGATGCCTAACACATCTCGAATTTTCTTGATGAGTGGAAGAATTATCAACCGAAACGGTACGGTGATTCACTTAGAGGTGGCGTTAGATGTAACGGAAATAGAAAATGCAGATTTGTATTGGAAGGTGTCGAATAATCATGAAAAAGAATGAGAATCAGAAAACAGAAAAGACGAAGCTTTTGGAAGAAACTTATGCACAGGCGGCAAGGCAGTGCGGGGTAACCCTTTGGATGTTTAACTTTGCCGAAAAATTGATTTACAATTTTAACAACCTTACGCATATTAAGGCTTTTGATGGCATCAGCAGTTTTCATAATGTTCCCGAAGTGTTTTCAGAAAAAGGCAGCCCGCTGCACCCAGACGATGTGCAGGCACTCTATGAGATGTTTGACAAGCTTTATGCCGGAGAAAAAACAGCAAAAAGCGTGGGACGCTGGGGAAATGAAGATGAAGATGTCTGGTGGTGGTATGAAATATCCTATACGACGATATTTGATGATGATGGTAAGCCGCTAAAGGCGATTGGCACTGCCATTGATATTACGGAGCGTGTTCGCTTAGAAGAACGCTATAACGAAGAAATCAAGTGGAGAAAAGT
>JAVXBD010000096.1:0-4256 GCA_036660175.1 Christensenellaceae bacterium
ATTGCAAACTGCTTGGTGTTTTTGGGCAGTGAGGATTCCTCTTATATGACAGGACAGGCGCTCAACGTTACAGGCGGGCAGCAGATGCAGCCGTAAAAAACGCTGAGGCAATAAAAAGCCAAATGATTTTAAAAAATACAACATCAAAAAAACAGCAAAACCGAAATTCTGCTGTTTTTTTATGGTTATTTTACTTTATTTTATTTTTCTGAACAGCCGCCGCCGCAGCTTCCACAGCCGCCAGCACAGGTGCCTGTATTGTCTTTTGTTGTGTCGATGCTCTTTTCAAGTGCATAGTTGATGCAGCCTTTATAAGGATAGTGTCCTTTTGACCAAATCTCATCAGCAGTGCCTTTCCAATTTTCAGCAACCTTATCTGTTTTTGCTGTTAAATCATCAACATCTTCAAGGTCAAGTGCCTGTGTAGAATGCGCACCTGATTCTTTTACTGCTTTACGCAGCTCGTGCGGATTATCAAGGAGCGGACAAGGCATCAACAGATTATCGTTGAAAGGCTGTCCTTCTTGATATTTTTTAAATAATGGACTTTTAAGCGCTTCTTCGAGTGTGCAGTCGTTGATGTTGTGTGTTGCATAATGAATAAACGCACAAGGCTCACAATCGCCGTTTGCATTGATGTGGAAGTAACGTCTTCCGCCTGCAATACATCCGCCTACATATTCGCCGTCATTCCAAAAATCCATAAGGAAGATTGGTTTATAGGTACGCATATCACGCACTCTATCATACATAAACTTTCTTTGCTCTGGTGTTGCAATCAAATCTTCAACAGAGTCAGAACCGATTGGCATATAGGTGAACAGCCATCCAAACATACAGCCGCTTTCAATCATGAGGTCGTTCCACTCATCACTTGCAATTGTTTGGAAGTTTTTACTGTGATAGCATGCAGAATAACCAAATGGAATGCCAGCGTCTTTTAAAAGTTTCATCGCTTTCATGATTTTTTGATAAGTTCCTGCGCCACGACGTGCATCAGTTTCTTCTTCTGTACCTTCTACAGAAATCATAAAGGTGAAGTTACCAACACGCAATAAATCCTGTACAAAGTCTTCATCAATCAAAGTAGAGTTTGTAAATGCGCCGAATGCGCAATCGGAATGCTTTTCAGCAAGACGAATCAAGTCTTTTTTACGAACAAGAGGCTCTCCGCCAGAATAGAGGTATACATAAATACCCATAGCTTTGCCTTGCTCAATGATTTCGTCCATTTTTTCGTAGGTTAGGTTATAATGTTTTGCATATTCCGCCGCCCAGCATCCAATACATTTTAGGTTGCATGCTGATGTAGGGTCCATAAGGATTGCCCACGGAACATTTGCACCAATTTCTTTGCCTTTTGCTCTTGCAATCGGCATACCCTTTACACCAGAATTCAAGAAAAAGTTCAAAATAAATCTTTTTAAATAGTTGGTGTCCACATCGGTAAGCACACGTTTCATCAAAACGCCCTGCCACGATTCCTCGTCCCACCATGCTTGGAACTTATGCACAGTGCCGTTCCACTCGTTGCCCTTTGTAAAAGTATCTGCCCAATTCATTAGCTTTGGGAAGTTTTTTACAGGGTCTTTCTCAAGATACTTAAAAGCCGCTGAAAATGCAACGTTTGCACCTGCGCCTTTTATAGTGTTTTTGATACTAGCCATTTGATAAATCCTCCAAAATAATTCCTATATAATAATTCTGTTTCTATAAAATAAACGCCTTGTTTAAGGCGATTGAAAACCGACCTATATTTCTTATCAGTATACTATATGGTTATTATCATAAAGTTTTTTTAAAGGTATGTCAAGCCAAAAAATGATTTTTAATATGCAAATATGCCCATTGAATGCGTGTTCATTTAAAATTTACGGTGTTATCGCAGGAGAATATCGTCAGAAACATTCCTGTTCAAATGAAAATCTTTCGGACATATTTTACGGAAAATGAAAAAATAAAACAAGAAAAAAATTTCCAAACACAAAATGAACAAAATTATCATTAAATAGTAAAAAAACATTGAGAAATGAACAGAAAAATGTTATAATACAAAAAAAGGTAAGGTGGATGCACATGAATACTGAAAGACGGGAAGAAATCAAGGAATTGCTGCGTGCACGTGGGGAAGTAAAGCTGCGTGATTTGGAGCAGCACTTTACAGAATGTTCAAGCATGACATTGCGTAGAGATTTGAAATTTTTAGAGGACAATGGCTTTGTAAAACGGACTCGTGGCGGTGCAGTGGCGATGAGCAGACTGTCGATTGCGGCAGAAGATATTTATTCAGAACGTGCGCTTGAAAATGTCGCACAAAAATATACCATTGCAAAAAAAGCCTTGCAGTTTATAGAACGTGGCAGGTCTATCTATGTAGATGCAGGCACAACGATGATGCTTTTTACACGTGAGATGGAGGACGAATATCTTTCGATTATGACCTCTGGTGTCAACATAGCAATGGAATTGATAAAAAAGCAAAAGCCAAGTGTAACGCTGATTGGCGGACAGGTAAACAGAAACACCATTTCGGTATCGGGAGTTAATTCTTGCAGCTTTGTGCGTGAAGTTAATATTGATATTGCATTTATGGCTTCGAGTGGTTTTTCAATCGAAAACGGCTTTACAAGCGGAACTTATACGGAATGCGAAATAAAAAAAGAAGTTGTCAACCGTGCACGCAAAGTGATTGTGCTGATGGACAGCAAAAAAATTGATAAAATCATGCCTTTTACGTATGCGTACATGGAGGATATTGATGTGTTGATTTCGGACGGCGATTTAGAAGAGGAAATTGTAAAAGAGGCAAACAGAAGAAATGTTTTGATTGTCTAATAAAGGGTATTCTATTTGAAATAGCATTTACATAAAATTTATTTGGAGGTAACACATGAAGACAAAGGCAGTAAGACTTTACGGTAAAAGTGATTTAAGACTTGAGGAATTTGAGCTACCAGAAATCACCGATGATGAGATTTTGGCACGGGTGATTTCGGACAGTTTGTGCATGTCTAGCTATAAAGCGGCAATCCAAGGCAGTGACCATAAAAGAGTGCCGAATGATGTTGCACAAAACCCCGTCATTATCGGACACGAATTTTGCGGAGAAGTTGTAAAAGTTGGAAAAAACAATGCGCATTTGGCGGCGGCAGGGGATAAGTTTACAGTTCAGCCAGCAATGTTTTATCAAAATACGCTTGATTCTCCTGGATATTCTTTCCCATATTATGGTGGAGATGCGACTTATATCATTATTCCAAGACAAGTTTTCATTATGAACTGCTTTTTGAAATATGAGAGTGATGCTTTTTATTATGGCTCGCTGGCAGAGCCGATGAGTTGTATTTTAGGCGGTTTCCATACAAATTATCATACAAAATTAGGTTCTTATGTACACGATATGGGTATTGTAAAAGACGGAAAGATGGCGATTCTGGCAGGGGTAGGGCCTATGGGTTTAGGCACGATTGACTTTGCATTGCATTGCGATAGACGGCCCAAACTTTTGGTGGTAACGGATATTGACCAAGTGCGGATTGACCGTGCAAAATCGATTTTTTCGGAAGAATATGCAGCAAAAATCGGGATTGAACTGCACTATGTAAACACCTCACAAAAAGACGAGGCTTATGTAATCGGGTTGACTGGCGGAACGGGATTTGATGATGTTTTTGTATTAGCACCTGTAAAACCTGTTGTGGAAATGGGCGACAGACTGCTCGGAACAGATGGCTGCCTAAACTTCTTTGCAGGTCCGACAAATCCGCAGTTTGCAGCAGAGTTTAATTTCTATAATGTGCATTATTCGTCCACACATATTTGTGGAAATACAGGCGGAAATACAGACGATATGCGTGAGGCGCTTGCCATGATGAGCGAAGGGAAAATTAATCCATCTGTCATGATTACACACGTTGGCGGATTAAATTGTGTGGCGGAAGTAACGCTTGCACTGCACGATATTCCAGGCGGTAAAAAATTGATATACAACCAAATTGATTTGCCGCTTACGGCGATTGATGATTTTGAAGAATTAGGAAAAACCAATCCGATGTTTGCACAGCTTGCAGAAATTGTGAAGAAATCAAAAGGTTTATGGTCAGCAGAGGCAGAAAAGTTCCTGCTTGCAAACGCAAAATCTATTAACTAAAGCTAAATGAGAAATTAAAATAGGAAGCCGTTGTTTATTGCAAACAGCGGCTTTTTTTATGGGCTATGTTAAGGTGATGGGGGGAAACAAGCTATAAAATGTAAAA
>JAVXBD010000097.1:0-4216 GCA_036660175.1 Christensenellaceae bacterium
CCTCCCCTCCACGACCCACTTCGTTGGGCTCGTGCGGGGACCCCGTTCCCGAACCCCACGCATACATCTTTGTTTTGTCTGCTTTCAAACCCCGAACCCCACGCATTCACCAATTTCAAAAAACGCATTCTTTTTACATACTAAAAACAGCAGGATTTTCCATAAACCCTGCCGTCTTTGATTGCTCTTTTTTATATTTTATGAATTGTATTATCCAAATATTTGGTGTGGAAGCTTTTATTTTTTTCGCAGAATAAATACCGCAGGATAAAGCCCGCCCGCATCAAAAGTTGCACGCTTTAAGATGTCAAAATCGGCAATGGCAAGGTCCTGCACCAACTGCTTTTCGTGTGTAAACAGCACTACCAAGCCTTTGTCTGTCAAAATATCTGGAAGTATGCGGAAATAGTTTTTGTATAACCGCTCGTTTTGAGAGTGGCTTCCAACACGCAGCCCAAAAGGCATATTACTGATGATTTCATCGTATTTTTTTGCAGTGAATTTCAAGGCATCCATGTGATGAAATTGCGGATGAACATGCGCATAACGGCTGTTTTGTGTAGCAGCCTCAATGGCGGAGGAGTTGATGTCAACACCCGTCAAGGTATGATGCGGATAGATTCCACGCTCATAAAGCATGGTGCCGCTGCCGCAGAAATTGTCAAGCACACGTGCATCAGGGGTAAAATATTCACTTGCATAGGCACAGATGCTTGCGGCAACACCAGGAGAAATGCTTGCGGCGATAGAACGCTTGCGATATTCAAAGCGGTTGTCCGTAAGCGGATTTAACAAAACGATGGCTTCATCTGCGTCAATTTCAATCAGAAGCTCAATAGAATAAGCGGAAGGTGTGTTGATGAGTGTCTTTAGGGAGGCAACACACTTTTTGATGATGTCGATACGTACCTCATGCGAAACGCTACGGATTTCAAGCCGATAACCAGTCACGCCTGTACGTTGTAAGATGGCATCTTCACGCTTTGCAAGAAATTCTGGAAGGTCTTTCACAGGTGATTTTCCAAGGTAGATATACGCATCAGAAAATGCGCGCAATTGATAAATATCATAAAAATCTTTTAAATTTGAAACTGCAATATATTTGCCAAATTTTCGAGGTGAAAGATTTGCATTTGTGCAGGCGCTATAGGTAACGTTGGGGTTGGGCGCTGATAAAAATACAATATCAGACGGCAAAATCCGCACGTGTGTTTTGGTGCGTGCAACAAAATTTGCAAGTGCTTTATTGAGCGCCGCTTTTTCCTCCATAATGTGTTTATCTTGGTCACTTCGTATGGTATATGCCTCTAAAAACCGCTTGGCTCTGTCGTTTTTTGCACTGCCAATGGCAAGCAAATAAGAGGGCAGTGCAAACATGGTTTCTTCGTGCATGATGCCGTTAAGCAGGTCATCAAGATAGTCTGAGGCACAAGTGTTTCCAATAATTTGCGCAGCAAGCATACGGCTTTTGGGATCTTCACCCCGCAAAATAAGCAGGATTCCATCAATATTAGCTTTTACAAAATCAGTAATGCGATCGCCCAAATCTGCCAATATGCGCAGTGCAACACGTGCCTGTTCACCTTTTGTAAAGTCGTATAATTCTTGAAGTCTGTTTTGCCTGCATATCTCGGCAAGCATGATTTTTCTGTTTGCAGCACCGATGGTATTATAGTCGCAAACTAAGTTTGCAATAAAATCAGGGGTGTTTAATTCTTGCATATCAATTTCCATTAGTTACCTACATTCTTATTGATGATATTCAGCACGTTTTGCGTGCCGTTTGTGTCTGTTGCACTTTGCATGTTTTGTATCAGTTCTTGTTTGTGTGCATATAAATGATCCAGTGCAGCCAGCAGTCCATCTAATTTTTCCTGCTCTAAAACGTGGGCATAACCACGCTTTTCAAAGTATTGTGCATTTAAAATCTGATCTCCACGGCTTGCGGAAAGTGGCAAAGGAACAAGCAAAGAAGGAATACGCAGTGCCAAAAACTCAAAAACCGCATTAGCACCGCTGCGGGAAAGCACAAGGTCGGTCGCTGCAAAAATATCCGCAAGGTCTTTGTCGACATATTCGTATTGCCGATAATCAGCAAGGTCATTAAATGCCAAGTTCAGCTTGTCTTTTCCACGCAGATGTACAATGCTGTATTTTTGCGTCAGTGCATCAATGTTCTTATCCACAGCCTCGTTTAATGCTTGCGCACCAAGCGATCCACCCATAATTAATAACACAGGCTTGACGGTGCTAAACCCAAGCTTTTTAAGCCCGATGGATTTGTCACCGTGTAAAATATCGGTACGAATCGGCGAACCCGTTAAAATGCCCTTGCCTTCGTGTGCATGAGGAGTGTCAAAAGACAGACAGATGGCATTTGCTTTTTTAGTGCATAATTTATTTGCAAGCCCAGGCGTATAGTCGCTTTCGTGCAGCACGACAGGAATTTTTAGCTTTGCCGCCGCCCAAACAACAGGAACAGAAACAAAACCGCCTTTGGCAAAAACCAAAGAAGGTCTTAACTCTTTTAATATTTTTTTGGATTGCTGATAGCCTTTTAATATCTTAAAAACATCACTTATATTTTTTGCACTTGCATATCTTCGTAATTTTCCTGCAACGATTGCGTGATAAGGAATATCGGTTACCAACGATTTTTCAATACCGTCAAAAGTCCCGATGTAATGCACATCATACCCTTCCTTTTGAAGAAGGGGAACGAGTGCTAAATTTGGCGTAACGTGACCAGCAGATCCGCCGCCTGTGAGTACGATTACTTTGCCCATGAAATACCACCTATTCGTTTAAAGTTTCTTATTTATTATCATAACATATTTCGCAATATGCCGCAATGATGGGCTGATAAAATAAAGCCGTATAAGATGCTTAAAAAACAGGAAATTTTAATTTAGAAAGAAAATTTTAAGGGGATAGATAGGGGGATTGTTATTGATAACAATGCAGTTTTGTGATAAAATAATAAAATAGATACAAGATGGGACGTGGGTGCTATGAAAGTACTTATTTTGAGCATGACAGTAGGACAGGGGCATAACTCCACCAGCCGTGCATTGCGTGAACGCTTAGAGGCGCAGGGGCATACGTGCGAAATACTGGATACCTACAAGTTTTTAAACAAAGCCGTTGGAGCTGCCTTTGATAAAGGATATACGGCAATGGGCAGGTTTCTGCCGAAACTCAACGAAAATATTTATTCGAGTGCTGAAAGAGCAAACGGCAGACTTGACATGAAAATGTACTTTCCGTGGGCATTTGCAGACCTTACAAAATCAAAAATGCAAAAATATATAGCGGAAACCAAACCAGATGTGGTGGTGTGTTCGGTTGTGATGTCGGCGATTTTGATGACAACTCTAAAAGAATCACATATGCTGGACGAGAAGATTAAAACGATTGGTATTGTAACGGATTATTCGCTGCATCCATTTTGGGAGTACACCATAATGGATTATTTTGTTGCGGCAAACGAGCTGATGATTCCTGAATTTTTAAGAAGAGGGATTTCAGAGTACAAAATTCTTACAACGGGTATACCGATTGCGCATAAATTTTCAAAAATGATGTCCCAAGAAGAAGCACGAGAGCTTTTGGGTTTGGAAAAAGATAAATATACGGTGCTTGTTTCTGCGGGCGGAATGGGATTTGCGGGTATGCCGCCTGTTTTGCAGGATATTGATGGTGTACAGGACATACAAATTGTGGCGGTGTGCGGCAGCAATGCACGATTAAAAGTAAAACTTGACGAGATGAAATTTAAAAACACCGTCTATGTTAAGGGATTTGTGGATAACATGGACGAATATCTGGATGCGGCAGATGTCATTGTTTCAAAACCAGGCGGACTTTCAAGCTCGGAGGCAATCGCAAAATGTAAACCAATGATTATGACAAAGCCCATGCCAGGTGTGGAAAATATGAACCATGCTTTTTTGCTGAACAACTCGCTTGCACTGCACGCAAATAAATATCAGCCAATCAGCAACGTGATTATGCAGATGAATATCAATCAATTAAAAATTGATGAGATGAAGATGGCACACGAGAAATGGGGCAAAAAAAACAGCGCACAGGACCTTGCGTGCTTTATTGGAAGATTGGAAGGGCAGAACCAACATAGATAAGCATACCAGACTCGAACCAATGCGCCTGAAACAAAGTCTTTTTGTCCGCTGCATCGTTGGTGTCGCTCCGAATA
>JAVXBD010000098.1:0-4141 GCA_036660175.1 Christensenellaceae bacterium
TGCCGCATTATACAGCATAAAAAATGATTTTATTTCTTACATATACAATATCAACATTTTATGTTTTTTTCAAGAGTATTCTATAAAGAATTTTTGTATTGATTTACTTAAAATGACTGTACGGTTTTATGATACTTAAGTAGTTATTGTCTGTTTTAGTAAAACACTGGATTTTTTTGTTGTCTGGTATGCTTATCGTAATGTTTAGAAAACCAGTATGATATTTTTGAAAGCAAATACAAAAAAACAGGCACACAATATGCCCGTTTTGATTCTGTTTGCCTATTTGTTATGTTTCTGTTTATATTTTGCCAAATCTATTTTGTCCTGCACTTCAAGGTCATCCTCGCCTGCCAAAGATTCCAGATGATGCCGAAATTCGTGCAGCAGCACACTTCTTAATTTTTCCTTTAAAACAGCCTTGCCTGCATTGGCATAAACCTTTTCAAACGAACCATAATAAATCACAATATATCGTCCCATGGAAGTGGTGTATTGATACTGGCCCATGATATATAAGTCCCCATCAATACTCTCTGGGTGCATTTTATAGCCCTCGTTTAAGATAATTCCACCGTTTAAATCTTTAAAAAAATCCTGTGGTAATTCTGAAGCGACTTCGTCCAGTATTTTATTAACTTCTTCAATCGATAGCAAAGAATACTCCTTTTTTATGTGTTCATATCTTCAATCGTATTTTTACTCTTGTGTTCAATCGGCACCCATTCTGTTTTTGGATGCACCAGTGCCGCCAGTGCAATGCACATCATGCTAAACATGAAAAGCGGATACAACAGTACCGCACGTATCATCGGCTTTACTTTTTTATGCTCTAAAACAAGCGTCAGCAGCGCAACAATCGTGGTAAATATCCAGCTGAGCGCCGCAAGCCCTAACATAATCGGTATGGCATAGGGCTGCCACTGCGGATTTAACAGCGTACACACCGCCGCCGCAATATTCATAATAATTGTTAGCCCTGCCGCAGGTATAAACAAAATATACCATGCAAGATCAAGTGCTTTTGGCTTTCCCGAAAAAACTTCGTGCAGTATCGTTTTCAGATACAACGGAATGCACTGAATCCCGCCAATCATCCACCGCATCCTTTGACGAATGGAAACTTTGAGGCTCACTGGTTGTTCATCAAAAAAAACAGCTTTGCGTGCAGGAATGATGTGATGGCCCGCACAAATCTGCTGAATAGAGAACTCCACATCTTCTGTAAGTGAATGCGTACACCAGCCTTCTTTTCCCAATGCCGAGATTTTAAAAGCAAATCCCGTACCGCCCACCATACTTGAAAGCCCCATCTTATGCCGAGGGGTATGATAAAACCGCATCAGCATCAGCCAATATAAGGAATAAGTTTCGCTTATCCACGAATCGTGAATGTTTTTACTGTCACGGTATCCAAGTGCTACGTGTGCATCAGAGCAAAGTGCCTTGTTCATCTCGGTCAAAAAATCTGGCGCTGCCAAATTATCTGCATCAAAAACGCATATAGCGTCAAACTCATTTTTATATTCTTTTAAAAGCTTTGCAATCCCCCATTGAAGCGCAAATCCCTTGCCCTTTTTTTGAATATTAAAGCGTTCAAAAACCGTTGCACCACTGTCTTTTGAAACTTTTGCCGTATCATCTGTACAGTTATCCGCCACCACAAAGCAGTGATACAAGCTCTTATCGTAATCTTGCTTTTGCAGGCTGTCAATCAGCTGTACAATCACATTTTGCTCGTTTCTTGCGCAAATAATCACCGCAAACCGATGCTGCTTTTTTTCTGTCTGCTTCAATTCTTTTGCAGGGAAAAGCCCAGCAATTGCTGTTATAATCATCCAAATCATGAGCGGTGTCGTATAAATCGCCAACACAATCACAATCCATTTACAAACTTCAAATAAAATACTCAACCAAACTTCACTCTTATTCCCCACTATTTTTTTATCTTACGCATTATATTATACTATATACACTTCTTCAAAACAAGAAGCATAAATGAACAAATGCGTTCGTGTTTCTTAAGATTTACAACATAAAAATCTTGTAAAAAAACCGCACCGTGTTTTATTGGCTTTATATTGCATTTCTTATCTCAAATCTGTTATGATATAATTAAATATTATTAGAGTGAGGAATAGTCTTATGAATAACAATCTTTCCAATTACAAAAAACGGCTCATTTCTGGCATGATTGTATACGGCATTTTCGCTTTGGGAATCGTTCCTGTTTTTACACTGATTATGGGAACGCATGCCAATATCCTTACCGAATCAATGTCTGCAATGGGCAGTATGAGCGGTATGCACGTTTGGTTTATCCTGTGGACAGTTATTTTTTGTGTATTTTTCTCGTCATTTGTAGGCTATATTTTAATACTTACCAAAAACACACATTCTAAAATCAGGATACTGGTTTATATCGCAACAGCCATGCTGGTTTTTGGCAATATCCTTCCATTTATACCAGACGAATTTCCAATGATGATGTACATTCATAATTTTTGTGCGCAAATATCGTCTATTTCATTAGCGATCATCATTGTTTTGCTTTCGCTTACCATGCGTAAATATTATCCGTCTTTATTTAAAAAATCTCTTATCTTTGCACTTTGCATATGGGGCATTCTTTTGACCATGATTTCTCTTTTTGGAACTGTCAGCCTCACCGAAATGACCTCTATTATTTTAGGCAGTATTTATCTGTTTACTGTGCTTGTATGGCTGTATAAACAGGAAAATTTTGATCCAGTAGAATCTCTTAAAGATTTTGATGCAAGCAATGCAATGGAAGAAGTCAAGCGTCTGGAGAAAAAGGCAGCCGAGGCAAAGGAAGAATATATCAGTTTAGAGAAAAAAGCGCATCAAGCAAGAACAGAAGCCGAGGAGCTTATCCGTGCAGCAAAGCGCCACAGACAGTTATAAAATCATACCAAAATATGCACCTGAGCATGATATGATAGACAATAGATAAGTGGAGGTGTTTTTTAATGACAGAAACAATTATGATAGGCATACTGGCAGTACTTGTTGTTTTGTGTATCGTTATTTTAATCAGACAGAATAAAAAAACAAATGAAAACGCAGAACTGAGGCTGGAGATTACCAGCCAGTTTCATATTCTGTCGGGCATGATGATGGATACGATGGGTAAGGTTTCTAACAATCATACCCAAAGTGTTGAAATCTTGCGGCAGACAGTAGAGCAAAAATTAAGCGAGATACAAAAATCGGTAGATCAGAAACTTGACAGCACACTAAAAAGTGGACTCGATATGTCCTTTAAACGTGTTAGCGACCAGCTTTCGCAGGTTTATCAAAGTATGGGCGAAATGCGTACACTGACCAGCGGCATTGGAGATTTAAAAAATATTTTGTCTAATGTAAAAACACGTGGAATTTGGGGAGAGGTGCAGCTATACAAACTTTTGACCGATTTTATGGCGCCGGGGCAGTATATCGAAAATGCAAAAATAGGCGATGGTGTGGTCGAATTTGCCATCAGTATGCCACGTGAGGACGGAAGCAATATGCTCCTGCCCATTGATGCGAAATTCCCAATGGACAAATATTCGCACGTCTTGGAATTGATAGAGCAGGGAAAAACGCTGGAAATCACTGCGGCGCAAAAGGAGCTTTTTTCCGCTATTATTACGGAGGCAAAAAAAATCAGCGAAAAATATATCCGACCGCCGCAAACAACAGATTTTGCAATACTGTTTTTACCATCTGAGGGTTTATATTCCGAAGTAATTCGGTTGGGGCTGATTGAAAAGGTGCAGAGCAAATTCAAGGTGATGCTGACGGGCCCGTCTACGCTTTGTGCGCTGCTGACAAGCTTGCAGACAGGGTTTAAGACACTTGCCATTCAAAAACATTCGCTGGCGATACTGGATATGATGTCTGCAATCAAGACTGAGTTTGATAATTTTGCAGAGGTGCTTCAAAAGACGCAAAACTCGCTTAGTGCGGCACAAAACCACTTGGAAACTGTGCAAAAGCGTACCACAAAGATACAAACGAAACTGACCGATGTGGATGGGCTAAAAACACAGGAGTAAACGAAAACATTCGCTGGCGATACTGGATATGATGTCTGCAATCAAGACTGAGTTTGATAATTTTGCAGAGGTGCTTCAAA
>JAVXBD010000099.1:0-4119 GCA_036660175.1 Christensenellaceae bacterium
TAGAACTCCGTTTTATCAAAGAAAAATGCGGATATTTAGCGGCACAAGGTTTTAATTCGTTCGTGGCACTTTCTTTAAAGAAAGTACCCAAAGAACTGTGGGACGGCAAAGTCGCCCCACACCCCTACCGTTCCTGCGGAATGCTTGCATGGATTCCTTTGGGGGTTTGTGGGTTGACAGGGTAGAGATGAATGAGGTTCGGGTGTGAATATGGGGGTTTGAAAGCAGACAGGACAGAGAAAAATGAGCGACCGCCCAAAAGGCGAAGCTTTTGCCCTTTAGGGCGAAACAAGCAAAAAGGGCGGGAAAGTGACGAGAGGGCGGGAAAGTGACGAGGGGGGATGAAAAATAGTCCCCCCAAAAAAATTTATGAAAAACGGGAGTGAAAAGATGATTTTACGGGATTTAAAAAAGCAGATTACAATGAAACTTGACGAGTTTGCAAATATTGAACCAAATTTTACGGAGGACAACGACATTGCGTTGCGGCTTCCTTATGCGATTAACGAGGCAATTCGGTTTGCGTTTTTGGGCAAGTCTTTGAAGAAAAAATGGGAGATTTCGCAGGCAGACACGTTTAATTTGTTGTCAAACGAGTTGTTTCCTGACGAGATTGTGACACATACTGACAAAGAACTTTCATATACGGCACAAAAAGGATATGCGTATTGCTTTGAAGTCGATGATTCGGCAACGATAAAAATCAGTAATGCGAATGGGGTTTTAAAAGAAATAATACATACGGTGCAGAGTGCGCAAGCGGGGAAGTTTGTGCGGTATAAGGGCTTTTTTAACAGTGATACACCTGTGAGCATTACTTTTTCGGGAGATACCTATTACTGTATTCGCAATGTTGCAATTTTTGGTGCGAAGTTTTCGTGCGAGGAGCGTATTCCGAATTATGCGTGGTATAACGAATATCCAATTCCTGCAAATTTATATCAAATCGAAACGATTATTGATGAGTCTAACAATAAAGAGCAGTTATTTGATTATGCGGTGGTAGGCGGCTATTTGAAAATCAGCTCGTATCTTACGGGTAAATTTATCGTGGAGGGTTCGTATTTTCCAGAAGTTGTTGACGAGAACACACAAAACTCGACAGATATTGATGTGCCAATGGATACGCAATATGTGATTATTGCAAAGGCTTGTGCGATTTTGACGCAGGATTCTTCGGAATATGCCGATTATATTGCCGACAGCGAGCAGGGAATGCAGATGCTGGAGAATCGTGTGATGAAAGGCGGCATCAGTGTGCGGAAAATTTGACAGCTTATTAGATTTTGAAAGTGGGGAGAAAGATGGCATATGTACAAAGGCGGATTCCGCCGAGATTGGATAAAAATAGAGTAACAATGACATTTGGGGATTTGCGGGGTGTGGATTTTCGGCAGGAAGAAACCGCTGAAAACAGAACGCCAAACAGCGTCAACATGATGCGTAATGCAAAAGGAGAATGGGAAACGCACACTGGATTTTTTGTAATTGGTACTTTTCCAGCGGAGGCTGATAAAACGGCACCAGTTTGCTATGGCTGTGAAAAATTCAGTTATATTGTAAACGGGAAGATTGCTATAAAAGTGGTGCTGCATGCTGGAGATAAACTCTATACGTGGGATAATTATCAGGAGGCAAACAACACGTTTTCGCCTGCAAACTTAACCTGTATTTTTGGGGCAGGTTCTCAAAAAATGAATCGGAAGATTGCAAAATATGCGATTTTTGACAACAAACTCTTGATTGTAGATGGGAAGAATTATTTGGTGTATGACGGAACAAACGTCAAAAATGTGTATGAAAATGCGTTTATTCCACAGACTTGGAGGGGCAAAGAACCGAATGGTGCGGGCGGAACGAAATATCAACAGGTTAATCTCTTACAGCCAAAATTTATGGAGGGGTTTATCGGAGATGGAACGTCTACCGTTTATCAGTTATCGCTGACCAAACTTGACAGCACAAAGGTGGAGGCACGCATTAAAAATGGCACAGCAGAGAGGACGGTAAAAGAGGGAGCAGGACTGAGTGTGGATAGGGAAAAGGGCATTGTGACGTTTCAGACTGCACCTGAAAAACCAAATATTGCTGGCACAGATAATGTTTTGATTCTGGCTGCAAAGACAACAGAAAAATATCAGGAAACAATTTGCAACTGTAACGAAATGCTTGTTTTTGACAATCGCATATTTTTAACGGGCAATGCTAACAAACCTAACAATATTTATTGGTGTGGGTACAACGATTTTTCTTATTTTGGAGAAATTATGTATTCGGACAAGGCGGGAACGGGAAGCGCTCCTGTGCGAGCTTTGCAGCTTTTATCGGCTGATAGCTTTCTTTCTATTAAGGACGATACGGCGCAGGACGGAAGTTATACGGTGTGGCAGCCTATCGAAACAAATGAGAATTATAATAACAAGGTTTATGTTGGCAAGCAAGGTAATGGTACATTAGGTGTACTATCTAATCATACACACACTGTTTTTATTGATGATAACTTGTTTTTATCAAACAATGGATTAAATGCAGTATCGAGAAATTTAAACATCAGTAATGAGCGTAACATTGAGCATCGCTCAACGCTGATTGACGGAAAGCTTCTGCTGGAGGATTTGCAAAAAGCAACCATGGAGCAGTTTGGAAATAATCTATATATTCTTTTGCCAAATGGAAATTGTTATGTGGCGAACGGGCTTGCAAAATGTTCGGACATTTCTCCATATATCGAATATGAATGGGCATTTTTACAGAATATCGGTACTTGGCGGGGACAATATTTGCGGTATGTGGACGAAAATGGTACAACAACCAATCCGCCTGAACCGTCTGGGGCAGAGGGAGGTGTACGCACACAGCACGTTTTGGACGAATATATTGGTGGTGTTTTTGAAAGTGCAACATTTTTGAGGACGTTGGGTGACAAGGAATTGTATTTTGGCGGCGTGGGGGTGCTATGCAAATTTCACTTTGACAAGCTACGCATGGACAGCGTGAGCGAGCTGCAAGCGACTTCGTATCACTTTAACGGCAGACATATCGGTGACTATGTAGATACTTCATTTTCGTGGTTTCAGGCATCGAATCGCTATAAAAAACTAATCAATTATTGGAACGATTTGTATTTGACATCAAGGGCGCAATCTTGTGCGCAGGTGGTATTTCGTACCGAAAACACGTTTATTTCCGATTCGAAAGTACTGGAGTTTAACAGCGGATATTTTGACTTTAACAACATTGATTTTGACAGTTTGACTTTTAATACGCTGGATAATGTTTCGTTTGCCCTTAAAAAACTGAAGGCAAAACTTTTTAGAAAATTGCAGGTGCGTGTACGCAGTGCCGCTATCTTTAGGCCGATTGCTTTTCAATCGATGGTATTTGAAGCGGAAATTATACGTAAAAAATTAAAGTAGAAAGAGAGAAAAAAGATGGCATTAACAAAAATAACAAGAATAAATACAAAAGTAAACGTGGTGGAGGGATTAGAAACACGTCCGCAGATGCCGCCGCAAACACTTAAACAAAAATTTGACGAGGACAGCGTAAACTTAAAAGCAGATGTGAATGGTGTTGTTGACGGTGTCAATGCGGTGATTGACGAGCTTACCAGCACAAATGGGGCGAAAAACATAGGAACAGCGAAAATTGATGGCGTGGTGGGCGGAAATGTACAAGACGTGATGCAGGGATTAATACCAAAAACGGATATTGTGCAGGCTTTGGGAAGTGCGGCGGATAAGATTATCAGCCAAAAAGCGGTGACAGACGCAATGGCAAGCGCAGGGTACGGCGATATGCTAAAAGCTGTTTATGACACAACAAACAACGGCGTGGTGGACGATGCGGAAAAGCTTGGCGGTAAACTGCCAACATTCTATGCAAAAAAGAGCGAGGTGGAGGCGGCGCAGAGTAAAGCAGATGCGGCGATGCCGAAAAGCGGCGGGAATTTTTCGGGGAATATAGCGGCGCCGCAGGTATCGGTGGATGCGCTATCGGTCGGAAACAATAATTTGAATACAAACAGAATTAGGTTTCCTGCATCGGGCGGCTCACAGGTTGGCTCTGACGCATACGGATGCGCTGGTTCGTTCTCCACAAATGGGTTCTATGTCAAAG
>JAVXBD010000100.1:0-4096 GCA_036660175.1 Christensenellaceae bacterium
ATGCTTAAGCATATTCATTTCTGCAACTTTTGGTGGCATTCATTAAAAATACCGTCTGACTCCATTTCAAAAGCAGAGCCAAACGGCATAATCTTGAGCTATTCTATGATAACAGCTTCTTTTTATTGTCTGGTTTCTTTAGAGCGATTTAATAACCAATGAGATTTTTCTTTAATAACTGCTCCAAATTTTTATTTAGTGACCGATTCGGCATCCATTTCCTTAAAGCAAATCACAACTTTAAACAAATCTCCATCAATTTCTATGCGGAACACTCCGCCCATAAGCTGCATAAAACTTCTCGCAATGGAAAGCCCCAAGCCAGAGCCTTCGGTATGCCGTGATTCATCACCTCTTTTAAACCGTTCCATCAGCTCTTCCTCGGTCATATTAAGCGCATCACGTGATACATTTTTGACGATAATACATATATCTTCGCCGTTTTTCAAAATATTCATATACACACGAGAGCCATCTAACGCATACTTTAAGACATTGTCGAGTACGTTGCTGATAATTCGCCACAAGAGCTTTCCATCGGCATATACGTACATCTTCTCGTCTGGCAGTTCATTGACAAATGACAGTGTTGATGCTTCTAACTTGTCCGACATTTCGCCCAGTGCCTGCTCCATAAACTGCACAATCTCAATTTTCATCATATTAACGGTCATATCTCCGCTTGATGCCTTTGCCGCCTCAAACAAATCCTCTGTAAGCGATTTTAAGCGCTGTGCTTTACCGTCCAGAATATCCAAATATTTTTGTGCATGAGGATTTGATAATCCTTCGCTTTTCAGCAAATCAATATACGTAAGTATAGAAGTCAGCGGTGTCTTTAAGTCATGCGAAACATTGGTGATTAACTCCGCTTTCATATGCTCTGCCTTAACCTCTTTTTGTACAGCCAGTTCAAAGCCTTGCGCAATGTTTTCGATTCCTCCTGCAATCTCGTCAAGCTCCATTCCGCCATCTTTTTTGATTTTATAGTCAAGTTCGCCTTGCGATATATGTTCAATACCTTTTTTAATTTCTTTTACAGCAGCCGCTTTTTTAAGCACATATTTCGCAGTAAAAATAATGTATAACGTAAGCACTATCAGCCCCACTATCACGCTTAGCTCCGTTGAGAACCATAGCAAATAAATGACGAATATCACGCTTATCACCGCAAGCGCAAAGTACAGAACAATCAGCCACACCGCTTTTGCCTTTACCCCGCTTCTTTTATAAAGACCTTTTGTCCCTCTAAAGATAAAGCCAAACAATGTATAGTTTTCATTCCGCTTAATTCTTCGAGAGAGTGACATACACCACATGAGCAAAAGCGTTGTTCCTATGCTTAAGAAAACAAACATACTTATCACCCATGAATTGTTAAAATCCCACGCCAAAATTTTCACGCTCAGATCATAAACAAATATTGCCAGCAACAAATCAATCAGTATCAAGCAAACAGCACCAATATCTAAAAAAATCGCATCTGCAAATGTAACTTTTACCTCGTCATTTCTCGTGTTTTTCCCAGCCGTATACATCAGCCACGCAAACGCAATACTAAATACAGCAATACACGCAATGAGCTTGTACATATACTCCATATAACTGTTGTAATTTACAATGTATTCCGCACAATCCGCTGCAAAAACATCGTTAGACATTCCCGAATAAATCGTATATTCTTCTACATTTACACCATTATCTCTGCCAATCGCAGCCGTAGTCGGAAAAACCCCAATGCTTTCTTTGTTGGTTTCTGCCGCAAAATGCTGCCTATTGGAATCCAAATTTCTGACAAATTCAAGTGGATCGCCACTTTTTACATTTGTACCCAGCACTTTTCCATCTTTGATAATAACATAAAACATATCCGTTCTTTTTTCAATGCTTTCTATGGCTTTTTCCGCCCAATCCGTATATTTTCCACTAATATAGCTTTGCGCATTCGTCAAAAGCTCCAGATATTTTTGATTGATGGCATCAATTTGCATCTGGTCATATTCGTTTAAGGTCTGTGCTGTTTCGCCAGTTGATGCTGCGGCACTCGTGTTTCCTATTGCTTCCGCTGATATAGCAGCAGAGTATACCTCCGCAGAAGTTTCCTCCTGTATCCTGTCTGTTGTCGGTGCAGCGGTCACCTCTTTTTGCTCCGAATCACTCGTTACGGAATCAGGCACCGTTTGACTCGAATATTCCACCGCCGCTGGCTGCGCATCGTTTGCTTGTGCATAAATCCCAAGCGAAAGGTTTTCAAAAACGTGCGTATATTTTTTAAAATATTCATTATAATCCCCCTCTATCCCTGCATTCATCAGTACATCTTTAATTTCTGATAAATGTGCGTTCTTTAAATTTGAAATATAATTGGTATACGCATTTTGCATCGCCGCTTTTCCATAGCCGAAATAAGCTGTATACACGCCGTTGTTAATATCCGTCATATCGTTTAAAAACTGCTCGCTCTTTGCAAAACTTTCGTCTGTAATCGCACTGTTGTTGCTGACAGAGGTCATACCAAGTATCGACAAGAATCCTAAAAAGCAGGTGCTGAGGCACACCAGCCACGCAATGATTTTAAATCCAATGCTGTATCTAAATTTTTTCGATTTTGTATCCAATCCCCCACACCACCTTCAAATATTTTGGCTCTTTCGGATTAATTTCAATTTTTTCTCTGATTCTTCTGATGTGTACCGCAATGGTGTTTTCCGCACCCACCGCACGCTCGTCCCACACACTTTCATAAATCTGCGTGGTAGAAAGCACATTTTCCATATTCTGCATCAAATACCGTAAAATTTTATATTCCATCGGCGTCAGCTTAATTGTTTCACCGTCCACCGTTACACTCTTTTTTAAATCATCAATCACAAGACCGCCCGTCTGATAAACCCCCTGCACGCTTTCCATACTTCCAAGCGTTGTATACCGCCTTAATTGCGATTTTACACGAGCCACAAGCTCCAGCGGATTAAACGGTTTGGAAATATAATCGTCCGCCCCAGAATTTAATCCCAAAATTTTATCCCCATCCTGCGACTTTGCCGAAAGCATAATCACCGGAATATTTGCCTCTTCACGCAATTTCATGGTTGCACGAATCCCGTCCATATTGGGCATCATAATATCCATAATAATCAAATGAATCTCGTTGCTTTGCACACATTCTATTGCCTGCACTCCGTCATACGCCTTAAAAACCGTATATCCCTCATTAAATAAATAAATTTCAATTGCCTCAACAATCTCTTTATCGTCATCACACACAAGAATATTCATAGCCGAACCCCCCATAAGAATTTGATAAATCTGTTTTTTTTATTATATCACATTCTCTCCCTTATTTGTTTAGGATACTATGTAGTATATCGCATAATTCTTAAGAGAACAGCACCACAATCTTTAAGAATTTATGAAGATGTTTTCCAAGGCATCAAAAAAGAACGGCAAATAACATTTCACCGTTCTCTATTCTTGTATGCCGCCCTAAGAAGTTAATAAATAACCCTTACTGCGCACAGTTTTAATCAGCTTTTTGTGATGCCCGTCATCAATTTTTGCTCTTAAAAAGCGAATATAAACGTCCACAACATTTGAAAAGCAATCATAGTTTAAATCCCATACATTTTTTAAAAGCTCTGCACGTGAAACAACACTGTCTTTGTTTAGTGCAAGATATTTTAAAACCTGATATTCTTTTGCAGTCAGGCTAATCTGTTCATCTCCTCTAAAAACCAGATGCTCGTCCACATCAACCGATAAATCATCAATCATAATACGCATTGTGTTTTTCATCCTTTCATGGCTTATTTCCACAGTGCATATACACCCACACTTATTATAATCCGTTTTTGATGTTCTTAATCAGAATTGTTCATTAAAAATTGCAAACTGTATGCAAATCCTCCCTCCACCACATATTCTTCTCTTGAAATTTTTTTCTTGTTTTGGGTACTTTTTCAAAAAGTGCCACAAACGAATTAATATCATGTGCTACTAAATATCCGCATTCTTTTTTGATGAAACGAAGTTTCTCACTCACTCATTCCTCTTTCTTTTATCAACTTTCAAACCCCGTAAAGCCCTGCTTGCACTT
>JAVXBD010000101.1:0-3973 GCA_036660175.1 Christensenellaceae bacterium
AAAATAGTAGATGATTCTTAAATAAAAGGCTCTATCCCAATATTTGACATAGAGCCTTTTAATTTATTTTATAGAGTTTATTTACTTAGGTATTCGTCAATGCTGTGTGCGGCAATTTTTCCTGCGCCCATTGCAAGTATAACGGTTGCTGCACCTGTTACGGCATCGCCGCCTGCATAAACACCAGAAATGGAGGTTTCACCAGTTTGTTCGTTGGTGATGATACCGCCCCAACTTTGTGTTTTCAACTCGGGTGTGGCACGTTTTATCATCGGATTTGGAGATTGACCGATTGCAACAATCACTGCGTCAAGCGGAAGGGTATACTCACTGCCTTTGATAACAACGGGTCTGCGTCTGCCTGATGAATCTGGCTCGCCTAACTCCATACGAACGTTGACCATGCCAGTAACATTGCCTTTTTCGTCCCCTAAAACCTCAATAGGAGCTTCTAATAAACGAAATTCAATGCCTTCTTCTTTGGCATGATGCACTTCTTCCAGTCTTGCAGGCATTTCTGCCTCACTGCGGCGATAGACGATGGTGACATGTCCTGC
Organism: Christensenellaceae bacterium; assembly: GCA_036660175.1. Classification (GTDB taxonomy): domain Bacteria; phylum Bacillota; class Clostridia; order Christensenellales; family Christensenellaceae; genus Christensenella. The sequence continues at coordinate 558 of JAVXBD010000101.1, forward strand.
ACCCAATCTTTTTGCACAGCGAGCGGCATCCATTGCAACGTTTCCGCCGCCGATAACTGCTACTGCGGAATATGGTTTGATGGGTGTGTCATAAGATGGATATTGATAGGCTTTCATCAGATTTACACGTGTCAAAAACTCGTTTGCAGAATATACATCATTGAAGTTCTCGCCAGGCACTTTCATAAATGAGGGCAATCCTGCGCCGCTTCCAATGAAGATTGCTTCATAGCCTTCTTCTTTTAACTCGTCCAACGTCAGAATCTTGCCGATTACCATATTTAGACGGATTTCCACACCGATTTCTTTTAAAGCATTGATTTCTAAATCCACAATCTCTTTGGGAAGTCTGAATTGCGGAATGCCATATTTCAGCACGCCGCCTGCTGTATGAAAGGCTTCAAAGATTGTTACTGAATAGCCGAGTTTCGCCAAATCTGAGGCACACGATAAACCAGCAGGGCCGCTTCCGACAACGGCAACTTTTTTGTTTTTGGGCGGCAATACTTTTTGCGCACCCAACGCACCCTGCGACATAGCAAAATCAGCTGCAAAGCGTTCCAATCTTCCGATGCCTACTGCTTCGCCTTTTTTTGCACGCACACACAGCATCTCGCATTGGCTTTCCTGTGGACAAACCCTGCCGCATACAGCAGGCAAGCCGTTTGTCATAAGAATCTTTTGATAAGCAGCCATGAAGTTTTGTTCCTTGATTTCATGGATAAATTCTGGAATATTGACCTGTACGGGGCAGCCAGACACGCAAGGTTTGTTTTTGCATTCCAAACAGCGATTGGCTTCTTGTACTGCCATTTGTGCGGTATAGCCCGTGGAAACTTCTTCAAAGTTTTTTGCACGCTCTTGTGCATCAAGTTCTGGCATTTTTACTTTTTTGAGTGACATATTTCTTTCCATTGTTTATTTTCCCTCCGCTTGTTTAATCAATCTGCAATCTTCACTGCGTTCTTTTAGACCGTCATACATGGAAAGTCTGCGCATTGCTTCATCAAAATCGACTTCGTGTCCATCAAAATCAGGACCGTCGATACAAGCGAATTTTGTTTGTCCGCCTACGGTAAGTCTACAGCCGCCGCACATACCTGTCCCGTCAATCATCACTGGATTCATGCTGACTAACGTTTTGATGCCATATTCTTTGGTAAGCTTAGATACGAATTTCATCATCGGAATTGGCCCGATTGCCACCACAATATCATATTTTATGCCGCTGTCTATTAAATCTTTGAGTGCTTGTGTGACAAAGCCATGGATACCATAGCTTCCATCATCTGTTGTGATGTACAGATGATCGCAAGCAGCGGTCATTTTATCTTCTAAGATGATGATGTCTTTTGTCTTAAAACCTGCAATCATATCGACGCTGACACCCATTTCTTTTAGGTGCTTTGCCTGTGGAAGTGCGATTGCACAACCAAGTCCGCCGCCGACTACGGCTGCTTTTTTAATTGACTTATCAAAATGTGAGGCAACACCCAGAGGGCCTACCACATCTAAAATTTCGTCGCCTTGCTGAAAGGTTCCTAAATACTGTGTCGATTTTCCAATTTGCGCAAAGATAATAGCGATGGTGCCTGCCTGTCTGTCGTATTCTGCAATGGTTAGCGGAAAACGCTCGCCTTTTTCGTGTGTGCGCAGCACTACAAACTGTCCACTCTGTGCTTTTTTGGCAATCAGTGGTGCGTCTACGACCATTCGGGTGATGTTATTTGCAAGTTCCTGCTTTTCTAATATTTTATACATTGATACTCTCCAGTGCCATATAATACTATCGGTTTTACGCCAACACTCCTATTATAAACCATATCACAGCGTTTGTAAAAACAAAATAATCGTGAAATCCATTGACATTTGATATTTTTCATATTAATATGGTTATAAAGATAATGAACGACTGTTCATATAAAATTTGCGTAGCTGATTGAGAGGATTGGGTATATGAATAAAATTGACGCAAGAGCGGAAATGATGGGTAAGGCAAAGGTTCCAGTGGCGATTATCAGGCTTGCAATCCCTGCGATTGTTAGTATGGTGGTGATGGCTGTTTACAACATGGCGGACACGTATTTTGTCAGTATTTCAAAGGAGCAATACTTGGGAACGGCGGCGGTTTCGGTGTTTATGCCGATTATGCTGATTACACAGGCATTGTCGATTTGGTTTGCAGCAGGCGGCGCAGCGTATCTATCTAGGCTGCTGGGTGCTAAGGAGATTGACAAGGCACACACGACCGCCACAACAACCATACTCCTATCGTTTTTGGTGGGGGTGGCGGTAGCGATTGTTGGCGTGATTTTTGCACGTCCGTTACTTCACTTGATGGGTGCTTCTGAGGCGACCATTGAACTGGCGATGGATTATGCACTGGTATTGTTTATTGCTTCGCCTATTCAGCTTGTAAACATGGCTTTTAATAATCTTTTGCGTTCTGAGGGAAGTGCGGTGGCATCTATGGTGGGAATGGTGACGGGCGCACTGCTAAACATTGTGCTTGATCCGATTTTCATTTTTGTGTTTGATATGGGTGTGACGGGTGCGGCGGTTGCAACGGCAATTTCTCAGGGGGTTGCGTTTTGTATTCTGTTTTCAAATTATCTCAGAAAAAAGACCATTGCAAAGTTTAAGCTGAAAGGATTTCGGTTTCAAAAAGAGATTGTGGGCTATATCGTGCGCATTGGCAGCTCTACATTTTTGACACAGATGCTGGCGGCGGTTGGGTTTGCGGTGATTAATATTTGTGCAAAACCTTATGGTGACGGGGCAATTGCCGCTTTTGGTATTGTCAATCGAGTACAGTTTATCGGATTTGCGATTATCTTTGGATTTGCGCAGGGTTTTCAGCCTGTTGCTGGATATAATTTTGGCGCACATTTGTTTGCACGGCTTAAAAAAGCAATGGCATTTGGCATTACGGTGACACTGTGTATTGGTGTCGCCATCACGTTGGCATGCAACTTTGGGGCGGAGTCCTTTATTAATTTATTTTCTGACAATGCTGATGTTCTGCGCATTGGGGCGCCTGCACTTCGGTGGTTTACGATTGGATTTCCACTGACCGCATTTACGCTGATTATACTGATGACGCATCAGGCACTCGGAAAGGCAACGGGAGCTTTTATTCTGTCGATTTGTCGGCAGGGGGTGTGTCTGATTCCAGCGGTGATTATTTTGGCAAATGTGGCAGGGCTTTTCGGGATTATGATTGCGCCGTTTATATCAGATATTATTTCGGGGGTAATTGCGGTGATTTTGGCGGTGAACATTTTTAAATTTCTGCGTAAAACGCAAAATGAGTATGAACAGGGTATTGTGCAAGTGGCATGAGGTGAGGTTCGGGTTTGAATTTTGGGTTCGGGTTTGAATTTTGGGGTTCGGGTTTGAATTTTGGGGTTCGGGTT
>JAVXBD010000102.1:0-3920 GCA_036660175.1 Christensenellaceae bacterium
GAGAAATTCTTTCTTTAAGGATGAAAAATGGTTTGTATCTGCAACGGACGGGAAAAACGTACTTGGTGTTTTGCTTTATAATAAATGTGCAGATGTATGTACAATAGAACTGGTAGCGGTGGAAAAGCAATTTATAGGTAAAAAAATAGGCAGCGGCCTACTTAGAAAGCTCGTTGAGTTTTGCTGCAATGAAAAAGTTTCGGAAATTCATGTGGGCACGCAAATTGATAATTTATCGGCTATCGGCTATTATTTAAAAAACGGATTTCATGTTACACATAAACACTCGTGTTATCATCTGTGGAATAAATAATGGGAGATAAATAGACAAAAATATGAAGATGGGTTATAATGAACTGTCTGGGACAGCCATTTTAGTGAAAAGCGGGGCTTGAAGTTATATGCAATTACGTGAGCTACAGAGTAAAGATGCGCCATTTATGCTTGAGTGGATGCATGATGCGGATATTGGCGGGCAGTTTAAAAAAAATATGACTTGCATATCAAAAAAAGATGTGGAAGCCTTTATTTGTAATAGTAAAGAAACAAAGAACGATGCTCATTTTGCTGTTATTGATGAAAATGACGAGTATTTGGGAACAATTAGCTTAAAAAACATCAATACAGAAGATAAAAATGCAGAATATGCGATAAGTATGCGCAAAAAGGCGATGGGAACAGGGGCAGCTAAATTTGCGACAGAGCAAATTATTGAATATGGATTTTATAAGCTTGGGCTTGAACGGATTTATTTAAATGTTTTATCTGATAATAAGAGAGCAGTACGTTTTTATGAAAAATTTGGGTTTTGTTATGAAGGCGAATTTAAAAAGCATATTATGATAGACAAAGAATTAAAAGATTTGAAATGGTTCGCAGTGTTAAAAAACAGTTAGGAGTAAAGCTGTGTATAATGTAGGACAGATTAAGCTAAAAAAAATAACGGACGGCAGAGGAAATTTGACACCGATAGAAGGAAAAAAAGATATACCTTTTGAAATCAAACGGGTATATTATTTAACAAATGTTGCACATGAAATCAAACGCGGGAAACATTCGCATAAACAGCTGCATCAGGTGTTGGTGTGCTTAAACGGGTCGGTAAAAATCAAGGTGGATAACACCGTAGAGGCGCAGGAGTATGTGCTTGATAATTCATGCAACGCACTGTATATAGGGCCTCTTGTATGGCGAGAGATGTATGATTTTTCTGAAAACGCTGTATTGCTTGTTCTTGCATCTGAGTATTATGATGAAAATGATTATATCAGAGAGTATGATGAGTTTATGATAAAGGCGAAGGAATTGTTTTCATGAGTAAAATAGATGTGCCGTTTGCTTCATTAGACAAAGTGCATGGAGAAATAAAACAAGAATTATTGCGCGGATTTGATGAAACGTTGAAAAGTAACTATTTTATATCAGGTTCACAGAATGTATTGTTTGAAGAAGAATTTGCGCAGTATTGCGGAGTAAAGCATTGCGTGGGGTGCGGAAACGGGTTGGATGCGTTGACGCTTGCTTTGCGTGCGTTTGATATTGGAATAGGTGACGAGGTGATTGTACCAGCGCATACTTTTATTGCAACGGCACTTTCGGTATCTAATATCGGTGCTGTACCAGTTTTTGCGGAGGTATCAAAGGGAAGCTTTTTGATAGATGCGGCAAATATTGAAAAAAAAATCACGAATAAAACAAAAGCAATTATAGCGGTGCATTTGTATGGACAATGTGCAGATATGGATGCGATTATGCAGATTGCAAAAAGGCATAATTTGAAAGTTATTGAAGATGCCGCACAGGCGCACGGCGCATTATATAAAGGGAAAAAGGCAGGGAGTCTGGGGGATGCTGCAGGGTTTAGTTTTTATCCTGGGAAAAATTTAGGAGCGCTTGGGGATGGTGGAGCGGTTACTTCCAATGATGCGAATATAGCTCAAAAAGTCAGAGCGCTTGGGAATTATGGCTCGCATGAGAAATATGTACACATATACAGAGGTGTAAATTCAAGGTTAGATGAGCTGCAAGCGTGCTTTTTGCGTACAAAGCTGAAGCATCTTGATTGTTGGAATAAAGAACGTAACAGAATTGCAAGACGCTATCTTACAGAAATTGAAAATCGGAATATTATATTGCCGATGATAACGGATAATTTTCATGTTTGGCATCTTTTTGTAATAAGGACAACATTCAGAGATGAGCTTCAAAAGTATTTATTGAATCATGGTATACAGACTTTAATTCATTATCCAATTCCGATTTATAAGCAGGAAGCATATGCAAAACAGTACGAAAAGGAACAATTTCCTATTGCGGATGAGTTGGCAGATACGGTGCTTAGTTTGCCGATGTATTATGGGATGAGTGATGTACAGATAGATTATGTGATTGATTGCATAAATCACTTTGAGGGGGTTCTTATATGAAAACCATTTGGATATTTGGGCATTATGCGGCACCACCAAAATGTACGGGTGCGTTACGCCATTATAACCTTGCGAAATATTTAATGAAAAAAGGTTATGACGTGAAGATTTTTGCAAGCAGTGCAATTCACAACTCAACGATTAACATGATAGACAGCCAAGCCGTTTATGAAGAGCGCATAGAGGACGGCGTTCCTTTTGTGTTTATTCGCACCAAAAACTATACAGGGAACGGAAAAGACAGAATTTTAAATATGTTCGATTATGTAAGAGGGCTAAAGAAAGCCGTGAAAACGGTGGGTGCGCCGCCTGATATTATTATGGCGGCAAGTCCGCATCCGTTTACTTGTACGGCAGGCTTGAAGATAGCTCGGAAATTAAATGTTCCGTGTGTTTGTGAAGTGTTAGATTTGTGGCCGGAGTCCATTGTAGATTATATGAAAATTTCAGCCAAAAATCCTTTGATGCGCTATTTATATTCTTTGGAAAAAAAGATATACAAAAAAGCGGATGCTTTGGTTTTTTCGATAGAAGGAGGAAATCAGTATATTCGGGATAAGCATTGGGAAGGCGCTGTTGATTTATCAAAGGTATATCATATTAACATGGGCATTGACCTTGCACAGTGTGACAGTGATTTGACGAAATATCAAATTGAAAATGAATGGCTGAAAGACCCTTCACTTTTCAAAGTGGTATACTGTGGCTCTATCAGAACAATGAACGATGTAAAAACCATTGTTGAGGGTGCGCTGAAAATAAAGGAAATGGGCCATGATGATATTCGTTTTATCATATATGGGGATGGAGATCAAAAAGAAGAATTAGAGAAAATGGCAAGGGATAAGGGTATTGATAATGTGATGTTTGGCGGACGTATTAAAAAGCAAGATATTCCGTCCTTGCTTTCTTATGCAGATGTCAATGTTTTGAACTATCAAGATGTTCCAATATGGAAATACGGCGGCTCTCAAAGCAAGCTTTTTGATTATTTGGCAAGCGGGAAACCTGTTTTGACGAATATTCATATGGGATACAGTTTGCTTGAACGTTATGATTGCGGATATGCGACACAAAATCAGTCGGTGGATGCTTTTGTTGATGGGGTGCTGCATTTTTATAATATGCCAAAAGAGCAACGTGAAGCGATGGGGAATCGTGCAAGAAAAGTTGCAGAGGACTACGACCAGCCTATTTTAGTGGAGCAGCTGCTTGATGTGTTTGGTAAAGTTTTGGAAAGGAGCAATAACGTATGACAACGAACAGTAATCAAATTTGCACACGATGTGTGATGGATAATGTGGCAGATAATTCTATACGATTTGCGGATGATGGAACTTGCAATTATTGTAATGATGCATTGAGCAGAAGAGAAAGCGAATACTTTCCAAACGAGCAAGGTGAGAGAATGCTAAATCAGTTGATGGAGCAAATTAAGGCTGATGGAAAAACAAGAGATTTCGATTGCTTAATTGGTGTTTCGGGAGGTGTGGA
>JAVXBD010000103.1:0-3598 GCA_036660175.1 Christensenellaceae bacterium
GCGTTTACAGTTGTGATTCGCAGCTCTGGATTTTCACCAGATTCCTTGTTATCGCATAGCGACCAAGAACGCATTTTCTATTTTTAATTTTAGTCTTTTTCTCTTAAAACAATATTCTCTCTTTCACATAAGCCTTTCCTTACTTTATCCAGTTTGTCCCCAAATCTCTCCCTAAATCACACGTATAGTGCAGCTCCACAACATCACCCTGCACAAGCGGGTATCGGCTGCACCCATAGTTTGCAAACCACCCATTAACGCTGTACATCCACCCCGAAAGCTCTCCGCAGTCATATTGATAAATATTTCCAATACCCTCTATATAATTGCTGTTATAGCCAGGTGTCATAGAATATTCCATGTGAATCCGATTTTTTTGCATCTCTCTTAGCAATACATCAAACACCGATTCCCCCTCATAAAAAGCAACCTCTTTTGCAGAATAAATAATGCCGTCACTTGGTAGCACGTCCATTTTATCCCTATCGAACTGATCCATATGATTGAGTATCGTGGAACATTCTATATAGAGTGTGCAGGTTTTTACAGCATTTTTATCTATCACTGCGTCCTGCCATTCCACAGGTGCTGGCATTTTATCTGGCACAGGATTTGTACCATATTGATCTTTTGGTGCATTCTCATCAGCTTTTCTGATGTTTGCTTCATTTAGATATTTTTGATATTCTGCATCGCTTATTTCTTTCCCTTGATTTTGTATATCCGATACATCATAGCTATCATCGCTTGCCGCTGCTGCTTGTGACGGACTTGCAGAAGGACTTGATACCGCCGCCACCGTTGGCTGTACCGTCTGCACTGCCGTACTTTTTTGTGATGCCTGCACCGCCGCCTCATCGGGTGTCTGGATTTTACAGCCTCCCATCATTACGGCAATCATTGTCAATACCATAAAAAAGATGATAAATCGTTTTTTCATAACTGCTCCTTCTTTTTTCTCGTTGTGCGTACCATAAAGACCACCCCGACAGCCGCTGCGGCAATCAGCACAATTATCACCCAAAGCGGAAAAGTCTGCTGCTTCTGCGGCAAATCTTGGCTTATATCCTTTTGTACCTCACTCATCTCTTGCTGTTCGTTTTCTGCTTCTTCCGTTTGCATACTTGGCTTGTCCTGCACATTTTTTTCAGATTTTTCAAGCATACTCAATTCTGCAATCGAGGCCTTTTTCGCACTTTGTGCAATAAAATAATCACTGCAATGCTCAAGAAAGAACTTTGTAGAGCCATCTTTCACCACGATTTTTTGTATGACTTGCGCACGCTGCTCTGTTTCGTTATAATAAAACAACAAATATTCTCCATCAGGCAAGGATAACCCATGAAGCTCTACCAGCATCTTTCCAGGAAGTTTTCCATGATGCTTAAAATGAATCAGCAGTGCATTTGGGGCAAGCAGTTTAATGTCTTTTTCGTTTTCCGATTGTAAAGAAATATCAGAAATAAAATCCATTGGGTTTTCAATATCCTGACCGTTAAAAATCATCGTATACGAAATTCCGCTCTTTGTTTTTCCGTCAATTTTCAAGTTGATGTCTTTTCCCTGCAATTCTTCAAACATTGATTTTTCGATGATTCCTCCAGCCGCTTTTTTTTGCTCCTGCTTTTTTACTCCTGCTTTTTTCGGTGTTGTTTTAGGCATAATAAAATAGATTCCGCCGATGTCCGTATCAAACAGCAGCGTGCTATGCTGAATGGTGACCCCTCCCATCTTTTGCACAACATCACCTGCCTGTTCATAATAGTATAAAATATATTCTCCGTCAGGCACGCCCACTTGCGTACTCACAGAAATTCGTGCTGGCAGTGTTCCGCTTTGTGCAAGCGTCAGCCAATAAGAACCTTTCATAAGCGACATTATATTGCCTGCATCTGCACTTCCCACATGGATTGCCGCATTCATGTCACTTGGATTCGTAATGTTTTTCCCATTGATGCTGATGGTATACGCATAGGTTCCAGAAATTCCCTCATAGGTATAAACCGTATCATTTGCAAAAATATTTTCAAATACTTTACGAGGAATTATCTGTTGATTCAGTGCGTCAATGATGTCATTTGCATCAAGCAAATCCTGAAAATGTGCAAGGTATACTCTGTCCGCCACCGCAATGCTGTTATAGATTCCCATCAGCTCCGCAATTGCTCCTGCACTGTTTTTCGTAATATTTTGAGGATTAATTCTGTTCCAAATGTCTTGATCAAGGCTACTCACTTTTTGTTCAATCGCCCGAATTGTCTGCCTTGCCATATCCAGCGTTGCCGCATAGGCTGTTTTTCCTTCAAACTCTGTAAGTTTAGAAAGCCTTATCAGAAGTCCATCTACCGTTGCCTTATCCCGTATACCCAGCACTTTCGGCAAGCCGTTGATTCCTTCGATTACCGCTTCTCTTTCTGCTTTTTCTTTATCGGGTGTAGGCGGCTTTGGTATCTTATCCGACATATCATAAAGCCTTGTCTGCCCCGTAATGGAACGATAATACGACACCAGTGCATACATTCCCTGATCGGTTGCCATTGCACTTGCACCGCCGTCCGAAATCATATGCAAAAACGAGCCATCAGCAGCTATATAGTACATCATCAGTCCATCTATCACAGTCTTCTTATTTTTGACAAATCGAGCATCATCAAGCGGTATATTCATTGCACCCAACGCAACAATCACCTGTGCATCGCTCTCGCAGCTTCCAAAGCTTCCAGACTCCGTCTGCACTTGGCTCAGCCATGCAATTGCACGGTCTACTGAAGTTTTCACTGCAATGTTTTGGCTATAATACGGTGATAGCGCAGCAATCGCCATGCCCGTCATATCAACCTCCGCCATACTCGTTCCGCTCATCAGCGACCATCCGCCGCCGCTTACCTCTTTGCTTAAAATATCCTGAATCAGTTTTTCTCTTGTGGTCTGTACCTTTGTGGAATCTGATGGTAGCTTTGGCACCTCGTACTGCATGGTATCAAGGGCAATCAGCGCCCAAATTGTTCCGTTTACGCCTTGCCACTTCACCTGCTCAAAATCCGCCAGTGGTGCAATCACATCATATCCAGCAACCTCATGCGCATTCATGCCAAGCGAGGACAACGCCAGCGTTACACGAGAATATTCCGTATATTTGCGTTTGTCGAGAACCCCTTTCGTTTTTTCCAACACACCATACAAGTTTCCAAGATACGTCTGCTTAAAATTCTCGGAAATTGCACCATATCGTGCAAGTGCAAGCACTGCCCATTCGCCGCCTGTCGTTCCAACAGATGGGTTTTGTATCGTTTTATATTGATATTCTGCCAGTTTATCCAGCATCGCCTTTATTTTCTGTGCATCAGGCAGCATCACTTTTTCTTCCTGCGGTGCAGGCATGCCTTCCCCAGCATAATTGTCTGTTTGATTTTCTGTTTGAGTGGGTAATGCTGATGGCTGTTCCGTGACTATTGGTAATTCCGTATGTTCTTCTGTTGGCTGTACAGAAGGACTTACTGTCGGCTGTACGCTTTGTGTCGGCTCTGACTGTACGCTTTGTGTCGGCTCTGACTGTACGCTTTGCGTCGGCTCTGGCTGTACGCTTTGTGTCGGCTCT
>JAVXBD010000104.1:0-3368 GCA_036660175.1 Christensenellaceae bacterium
GTTGCGGCTGTCTGAAACGTTGAAAACATATGAAATTGGCTTAAAAAGCAAAATCCCACCACGTTTTCCGCATCAACAAGTACAAATGCAGGATAATTCTTGGTTCTCTCCAAAATCTGCTCATAAAACGAATCAGCAAGCACCACTGCCGGAAAAGCCGCAGTGCTTGTTTTGATATAATCGTTATAAATATCCATGACCGCTTTTTGATGCGTCCTGTCCATTTTCTGAAATTTAATATCCATAGTTCTCCTGCTTTTTCTTGTTAAGGAGCAGGTGTCGGCGCTGGTGGTGCTGGTGTTGGCGCTGGCGGTGCTGGCGTTGGCGCTGGTGGTGCTGGCGTCGGCGCTGGTGGTGCTGGTGTTGGTACTGGCGGTACTGGTGCTGGCGCTGGTGCTTCCTCTGCTGGTGCTGGCGCTCCGCCCACTCCCACTCTTACTTTTGCCGGTTTATAGGAATATGTTTCCACACTAAAATCTTCTTTTTTTACTTCTTTGCCGCTTGCATCAAGCCAGTGTTTGTATACTTGATACTTCTTGCCAATATGTTCTCCAATAATCGTAGCAGTCTTGCCTGCAGGCAAAGTTGGATCTGGAATTTGTATCGCTCCGCCGCCGCCAAATGTACCGATTAATTCGGATGAAAAATCTCTTGTCAGACCATCTTCAAACTTCGGCCCATAAATCGCTACTTCTACTGTACGGTTTTTTCCATCACAATTTGCAACAATGTAAATTGGCACATCGTATTGATTTTTAATAACAAAATCAGGTGCGCCCGTTGAGATGGTTGCGTCCAGTCCGCCTGGTACATAGGTAAGCGGCCACGAATGATGGGAACGATCGACCACTTCTACTTCTCCACGCAATACCGCATTGTATAAAGTAGAGGAAACCTGACAGATTCCGCCGCCTGCTTCTTCTTTATATTCACCGTCCGAAATCCCAGGTGCGCCCTTCCACCCACGTGAATAGGTACGTGGTCCTGCCTCTTCGTTGATGGACCATGTTTCTCCTGGCATAATCTTTACACCGTTAATCACATCGCTCATCTTCCAAATATTATATCTTCTGCCCTCATCAGAGGTTTTGTATTCTGTTTCAAAAACACCAATCATCGCATAATCTTCTTCGATTTGCGTCCTTGTAAGCTTTGGGGCAACTTCATTTAAAGATGCCGCAATAGGCTCGAATTTCCCTGCCTCCAAGGAAGCATAAATGCTATCTGCAAGTACTGCCTCGTCTACTTCATATCCTATGACTTCGTCTGTATAAGTAATTTCCATTGCAGTCATCATGTTTTCTTCATCAGATGTTTTTTTCATGTCCACAGTAGCATCCTGCGGTGCAGCTGTAATATTTTGATCATTTTGCTGAATCGCCGCCAAGATTGTTTCTTTATTGTAGGTTATGGGCGCATCAAAATTGACACCTTTTTCTTTTGCAGCTTTGATTTGTGCATTGCGTGCAAACATATCTCCGTTTCTTGCGTAAAGCATTGCTTCGTTAAGCGCATCTTCAAAGTTTATCTCTGCACCAATTTGCTTGCTGTCCAGCGTAAATTCTTTATCCTCCACAAGATATGAAATGGACAGCTTATCCACCATTTCTTGAGCAGTCTTTTGCACATCTGTTTTTGCCTGCTCCATCGTCTTTCCCGAAAGATCAACGCCTAATACAGAAATTCCTTCATAAAACGTTCCCGTTTCCATCAGCTGTGCGGTTTGCTGTGCATCTAAATTCTGTGTTGTTCCAAAAAACAAATAAGCACCAATGCCCACAGCGGCTATTATCACTATAAGTACAACAATCAGTACAATCTTTGATTTTTTCTTTTTTGGTTTTTCCTCATTGATTACTGGTTGATCTGTTGCTGAAGCTGGCTGTTCCTTCAGCGGCTGCTCGTTTTGTGGCTCAGAATCTTGTCCATTCTCAAAATTCTGATCCTCTCCTATTTTTTTCACGATTTATTTCCCTCTCATATCAGTTTTAGACAGCATACAACACACGATACGCAGTCATACTCTGTATATTATACTCTCTATTCTTTATCTATTTTATCATAACGAATAAAATCCGCACTGTAAACCCTTTTTTGTACTTCATACATAAATTTTAATAATTTTACCGCATTATGCGGCTTGCACTGATGATAACGCTGTATTTTCGTGTACGTGGTCCATCAAATTCGCAAAAATAAATACCCTGCCAAATCCCCATACAAATATCATTCTCTTTGATAGGAATCGTTACACTGTTGCCCACCAAAATTCCTTTGAGATGCGCAGGCGAATTTCCCTCACCATGTTTAAATTTTATGGCAGGCACAATACTGTCTAACGCCTCTATCATATCCGCACAAACATCAGGATCAGCACTTTCCGTAATGGTAATCCCCGCCGTTGTATGTGGACAGTATACCAATACCGATCCATTTACAACACCGCTTTTTTGGACTGCCTCTCTTACGCTGCGTGTGATATTAATGAATGCGTTTTTTTTATAAGTTTCCAAATCAAAGTCAATCATTACTCGTTTCTCCCACCTATTTGTTCTCTTTAAATTTGTAAGACAATACATATAAGCTGTCAGACAAATGCACATTTTCTACCGCTACACCCTTGCGCACTGCAACATCTGTCGGTGCAAAATTCCATATGGCTTTGATGCCAAAGCTTACCAGCAAGTCTGCCGATTTTTGTGCATATTCTTTCGGTGTACAAATAATCGCAATATCAATCGCATGATTTTTCAGATATTTATCCAAATCACTTATTCCAAGCACACTTCTGCCGCCAACATCACTGCCAATTATATTTTTATTGTTATCAAAAATATCAACAACATTAAATCCCTCAAGCATAAAGTTTTTATAACCCATCAATGCTTGACCGATTCTTCCTGCACCCATGATAATCACGTTGTACCGCTTATCCAGCCCCAAAATATGTGCAATTTCTTTTTTTAATTTTGATACACTATATCCATAGCCCTGCTGTCCAAAACCACCAAAGCAATTTAAATCTCTGCGGATTTGAGAGGCATTCAGTCCCATTTCGATGCTCATTTGAGAGGACGATATTTTGTCCAGACCTTTTGATTCCAGTTCTTCCAGATACCGATAATATCTTGGCAGCCTACGGATTACCGCAGGTGAAATTTTTTCACTCATCAAATTTCCTCCTCCTATTCATTTGCATAAATATTGTACAATTGAATTATACTACATTTTTATACTTTTTGTGAATTTTTTTTTCATTATTTTCACAAAGTCATTAGAACTCACCATTTTCTTCACCCAAACGAAATTTTTTCTCTCACTTGCACCTCGTCACTTTCCCGCCCATTTTGCTTGTTTTCCCCTAAAGG
>JAVXBD010000105.1:0-3364 GCA_036660175.1 Christensenellaceae bacterium
GCGCACAGCCAACAGCAACAGTATCACCAAGCGCACAGCCAACAGCGGCAGTATCACCAAGCGCACAGCCAACAGCGGCAGTATCACCAAGCGCACAGCCAACAGCGGCAGTATCACCAAGCGCACAGCCAACAGCGGCAGTGCCAATATTAAATGAAAAACAACAGTTGTTTACGGCAGACATTTTGCCTGGTACAACTTCAAACTTGATTTCTGTGATTCAATCAAGACTCATGGAACTGCATTATATGGAAGAAGATAATCCAACAGAATTATATGGCCCACTGACAGAGCAGGGCATTCGATTTTTTCAGCGCAAAAGCGAACTTGAAATGACAGGCATTGCAACACTTGAAACACTGCATCTTTTGATGTCTGATGCGGCAAAACCCTATACGGTTTCAATCGGCGCAGATGGTGTAGACGTGGAAGAAATTCAAAAACGTCTTGAAAATCTTGGTTATCCTACCAGCGTAACAGGATATTTTGGAACGGATACGCAAACAGCTGTAATAGAGTTTCAGAAGATGAACAATCTGACAGATGATGGAAATGTAGGCATGGAAACAAAAGAGGCACTATATTCTGATAAAGCAAAAGAATCAAACGGACAAGAAAAAGGATCGTCCTCAAAGGGCGGTACAAGCGGAGGCTCTGGTGCGCAGGCATTGATTGACGTTGCCTATCAACAATTAGGCAAGCCGTATGTGTTAGGCGCAAAAGGGCCAAGTGCATTTGATTGTTCTGGGCTTGTGTATTATTGTCTAAATCAAAGCGGATATGATATTGGATACATGACCTCGGGCGGTTGGGCAAATTCTGGGTATACGCACATTTCTAGCATGGACGATTTACAAAAAGGTGATATTTTAACCTTCAAAGGCCATGTGGGTATTTATATCGGCGGCGGACAAATGATTGATGCCTCATCAAGTGAGGGACAAATTAGAGTTTCGGGCGATATTGGAAGCACTGCTTACTGGGTAAATAACTGGAAAGGCGCACGTCGCCTCTTCTAATCACTTATGACAAAGCACTTAGAAGTTTAGCAGTACAAGCACCCGTGACAAAGTATTTCGTATTATATTTCGATGCATCACGACCTCGATATATACAAAATACGATTTTGACCTTGATGGTGTTGAAAAAATTCAAGCTGCAATTGTCTTAAGCAGACACAGCAGTGTACATCTATCCCAAGTTTTATAAGCACAGATATTGACGTATGACAAATACGGATTTGCTCTGTGCTTTTTGATTGCCCTAAATCGATACGCACGATAAAGAGCCTTTTGTTTTCGTGGGTTTCTACAAGAATTTTGTATTTGATAGCAGAAAAGTGGTAATTTGTGTAGATTTCCGCATAAAAATCGACATATCGAAAAGTTAACGATATTAAGAATACTTGCAAAATAAAACTTAATACACATAAAAAAAGAAACAGATGTCTTTTTATGCAAAATATATTATAATAGAAATGTAACAAAAAAGGGGAATAGCATGAAACAAACAAAATCAATTTTTGATAACCGATATTGGATATTATTTTTAGCGATATTTTGTATAGGCGTAGTGGCATTTTGCGGTATTTATGGGCAGACATCTGTTTCTGAACAATTCTTGTTTATCCTTTCGCAGATTGCCTTTGTTCTCATACCTGGCATGGCGCTTGTCCTGCTGATTTGTCCGCCCAAGCACACGCTGTCCTTACTGATTGTTTCATACATGATGGGGG
Organism: Christensenellaceae bacterium; assembly: GCA_036660175.1. Lineage (GTDB taxonomy): Bacteria > Bacillota > Clostridia > Christensenellales > Christensenellaceae > Christensenella. Next base: position 1,736 of record JAVXBD010000105.1, read on the forward strand.
TGGCACTTGTCATTGCCCAATACTATTTGTTTTATGCCATTGGTCTGAAGGATTTGATTGTGCTTCCCATGAGCATTCTATCGCTGCTGAGCGTATGGGTGCTATACAAAAAACGCAGCCGCTTCCAAGAAATTAAGCAAAACAATCAAGATATGTGGGCGCTGTCGGCACTGTTGGCGGCATTGATTGTGCTTGTGCTATTTTCGGCAATTGTTCCGTCAAGCGTACCCAATGCGGCAACACAGCCGTATGCCACTTACTATCAGGATATGCTATGGAATACGGGAAACACCACCTCCATTGCAAACAGCTTGCCTGTGATGGATTTACACGTAGAGGGACTGACTTTTAGCTATCACTATTTTACCAGTGTATTTTTAGCCGTATTTAAAAACATTTTAAATGTATCCTCGGTATTTTTAAACTTTAAAATGCTGCCCATTCTGCAAATCATTTTATACGCAGGCGCACTGTATCTGCTGTTTTCGCTGGTTACCAAAAAAACAGGACTACGTGTATTGCTTGTTTGCATAACCGTTTTCTCAAGTTTGATACTTTTACAGCATCTGCTGTTTTTTGCGTATGCAACAGCATTCTCGCTTGCTTTTACTGTACTGTGTGCCTATTTCTTTATCAAATATATCAAAAACATGGAGCAGTGCAAAGTCGGCGACAAAAATTTTCTGTTATTTCTAATTTTCTTTGCGGTGGCAGTCGGCACAAAAACGTTGTTTGCAGGTGTATTTATGGCGGGCGCAGGGATTTTGTTTTTGTACCAAATCATCAGACGTAAAAATACAAAGATTATGTTTATACACGGACTGCTGATGGTGGCGGTGGTGGGCGTGCTTTATCTGGCGATGGTTTATGGAACACATGGCTATAACGGGCTTCAAGTCGCCTTTGGTACACCAATGACGATGCAAGGGCAAATCTATTTTGAGCCGCTGGTTGCCAATCTTCAGCTCGCAAAAATATTGTCTTATCCGCTTTATTTGATACGAAATCATACGATGATGGTGACGGCGATTGTATTGCTGCTTGTTTTTGTTTTCAAATCCACAGACAAAAAACTGCCGATACTGCTTTTATCTATGACGGCGGTGGGGCTTGCAATGGCATCTGTGCTGTATCAGCCAGGATTATCCAATATTTTGTTTATAGAAGCAACCACACCATTTTGCGTGTTTGCGGTATTTTGGTGTGCTAAGCAGATTCATAACAGCAAGTCCTTAAAAAAAGGACTAAAAATTGGGCTACTGTGCGTGGTGATGGCGGCGACGGTGTTTGGGGTGACAACGGTTTCACGTCAGATTGCTGCAACGGCACAAAACCAAGTGGTACGCTCACAGAACATCAATCCGAACGATGGAATTTCTGCATATGAATATGAGGGTATGCAGTGGCTAAAACAAAACACACCCAAAGATGCAGTAATAGCGGCGGATCGATATTACTTTATAGAGGGAGAAAATCCCGCATTTGCACGCTACTACTATTATTCCGCATTTAGCGAGCGGCAGTTTTATATTGAAGGATATAATTACATCAATACCTACCAAAAAGACTTCCAAAAAACCATTGATGCACGGCTTGCCACAATGAAGGCTGTGTATGCAGGCGATGATG
>JAVXBD010000106.1:0-3231 GCA_036660175.1 Christensenellaceae bacterium
GGAACACCCAACAACGCTTGTGCCGCATCAATAAAGGCTGATACGCTACCTGGATTTGCAACATGGTCGGTACTGCCGCCACCGCCGCCACCGCCACCGCCGCCAGAAGAGCCGCCGCCTGATGGTTTCTTAGACGGTTTCTTTTTCTGTTCTTCTGCTGGTTCTGCACCTTTGGAATAAATCACTTCTCTTGTATTTGAGCCAACACTTCCATCATCTCCAAGTCCATTCATTCTTTGGAAGTATTTCACTGCCGCTTCTGTTTCCGTACCAAAATATCCAGATGTTCCTGTTGCATATCCGAGTTCGTTCAGTCGTTCCTGTAAGCTTGCAACATCTTGCCCTTCCGCTCCTAAAGAAACGGTATATACTTTTGCATCTTGTGAATACAGCATCGTCTGTGTCTGTATGCCTGCAACGCCATCTACTGGCAAATCATTTTTACGCTGAAAATAGCTAATCGCCTGCGTGGTCATTGGTCCATAAAACTCTGTTGGTTCATCATTATCCATATAATCAAGGTCCATCAGCCGCTCCTGCATTTTTGCAACTTCTGGATCTGTCATTTCTGGTGTTAGTTCCCTATACACTGGTGTAGGCACAGGAGTTGGCTCTGGCACTGGTGTGGGAGTTGGTACTGGTGTTGGGGTTGGTGCTTCTGCCGCCAATGCCTGCGGCTCTGCAAAGACGCCTGCTGGCTCTTGTGCTGCTTGTGCAGACACTGCATCCCCTGCCGCTTTTGAAGTACGCAATGCCGCATCGCCGTTTGCCGCTACAACAATCACAGGAATCATAATTGCCGCCAAAATACCTGCAACCACAACTGTAAAACGTTTCTTGTTGATTTTTTTGGCTGCATATCTGCGTGATTTTGGTGGTGTTGTGGTACGCACAACGCTTCCCGTACCGCTTTTTGAGGCAGTATGACTGCTTACAGAATTTGCACTTCTAATGTTGCCATGTGCATTTCCACGCACACGTGCATTATGTATTGCTCTATTTTTTTTGCTACTAAATCTACCGCTAAAAAACATCTTAACGGAGGTTGTCGCTTTCTTTATTGACTTTTTCATATTAGATATAATATTTTTCATATTACTCCCCTATTTTATGCTAACACATGATCAAAAAAACTGGTTTCTACAATTATTTTTTATTATACTACAAAAAGTTGCTAAAGTAAATAGAATTGTAGCAAATACTTAATAATTGTAATAATTTATAACTATCTTTATAATAGCCCAAAATTAAACGTTTAAACCATCTATTTTGATTCGTTTTTCGGCTGCTTTTTCTTAAGAATTTTGTTCATAATCATAAGCACAATACAGATTGCAGCAATTACGACAAAGATGGAGAGCATACCCTTCCACATCAACTCAAAAGAGCTTATTAAAACTGGATTCATCAATCGTACCTCCTACAGCATCATGGGTACTAACCCAAGAATAACACCGCCTGCAATCACAGACGCAATTTGTCCTGATACATTTGCTCCTACCGCAAACATCAACAAGTGATTCTGCGGATTTGCCTGTACACCCATTTTTTGCACCACACGTGCAGACATCGGAAATGCCGATATACCTGCCGCACCAATCATTGGATTGATTTTGTTTTTGCTAAATACGTTGATTAATTTTGCAAACAGCACGCCTGCAATGGTATCAAAGAAGAACGCACACAGTCCAATTCCCATAATCATCAGCGTTTGAACATTGACAAAATTTTCTGCCTTCATGCTTGCAGCAATGGTAATGCCCAATAATAAAGTTACCAAATTAACAAGTACCTTTTGCGCTGTATCCGACAGCGAATCCAGTACACCGCATTCTCTGATAAGATTGCCAAACATAAGGAAGCCAACCAGCGAGATAGATGCAGGTGCGACCAAACCCGCAATCATCGTTACAACAATCGGGAATAAAATCTTTGCAACTTTTGGAATATCATTCGCATCGTACTTCATCACAATCGCCCGCTCTTTTTTGGTGGTGACCATCTTGATTGCCAGCGGCTGTATGATGGGCACCAACGCCATGTAGGAATAGGCGGCGACTGCAATCGCACCTATATATTTACTGTTTAGCACTTGTGAAACAAGTATCGACGTAGGACCGTCTGCCGCACCAATAATACCGATTGATGCTGCATCTGTAAGCGAAAATCCCATTCCTGCCGCAATGGCAATCGAAGCAAAGATTCCAAATTGTGCCGCCGCACCAAAGAACAGCAGCTTTGGATTTTTCAGCAGTGGTCCAAAATCTATCATCGCACCAATGCCGATAAACAGCAGCAAAGGCATTGCCTCTGATGCCGAAATTCCAATATTAAAAAGCCAATCCAGTATCCCATTAACAGGGCCAACACCCGCCATCACCTGATCAATTGCACCTGAAAAAGGAATATTGACCAGTATCGCACCAAAGCCAATCGGCAAAAGCAGTGCAGGCTCTAATTTTTTTGTGATGGCAAGAAAAATCAGCACACCACCCACGACAAACATCACAACTTGCTGCCATGTTATCGCCATAAATCCCTGAACTAAAAAATCCATAGGTTTCTCCTTCATTCTCAAAAAATAAGTCCGTTTTTGTCATTTCATGATATAAACTATGTTAGTATATCATTTTTTCTAATAATTTTCAATTTAATATTTGCAGATTCTGTGTTATAATTTGTAGGATAAATAATCATACAACAATCATTTTTTTAAGGAGAACTCAAATGACAAAAGTAGTAGCTTTTAATGGAAGTCCCCATCAAAACGGTAATACATACAACAGCTTAAAACTGGTATGTGATGCACTTGAAAAGCAAGGCATACACACAGAAATTGTACAAGTGGGCGGCAAACTTTTTCAGGGCTGCATAGACTGCGGTCACTGTAAAAATGTAAAAGACCAAAAATGTGCGCTTGATAAAGACGAAATGAACGATTATATCGCAAAGGCAATTGCGGCAGACGGCATACTCATCGGCTCTCCTGTATATTTTGGAAATATGACACCCGAAACAAAGGCACTCATTGACAGGGTTGGCAGAGTTACACGTTCCAATGGTTTTTTACTTAAAAACAAAGTCGGTGCAGCAGTGGTTGTAGCACGCAGAGCAGGCTCTAACTTTACCTTTGCAGGCATCAACCTTTTGTTTACCATCAGCCAAATGGTGGTTGCAAGCTCTAACTACTGGAACTTTACCATGGCAGCGGCGCAAGGCGACTGGGAGCAG
>JAVXBD010000107.1:0-3065 GCA_036660175.1 Christensenellaceae bacterium
TCACTTTATTAAGAAGCAGAAAAACCGCACGGCAGGAAAAACACTGTGCCGACTGCGCCGCAAGATGATGTGGCTTTGCTTAGTTGGAGGAATAGAGAAATTGCAATTCAGCAATAAAATCAATCTCAGCAAGAAGCAAATCCAAGATGCAGTATCATGAGCGTATCACTTTATAAGAAGTAGAAAAATCGCACGGCAGGAAAAACACTGTGCCGACTGCGCCGCAAGATGAGGTGCATTTATTTAGTTGGAGGAATAGGCTTCGTCTATAATCGTAAAAATTTCATCAATCCACATACCTGCATTTTGTGCCTGCTTGGTCGCTGTATAAAATAATTCTTTGATTTCATCTTTTTTAAAATCTTTCAAATGTACGGCACTTTCCGTTATAAAATCACCTTTTCCTGCAACGGAATAAAGCAAATCATCTTGTTTTAACAGCGCATAGGCTTTTTGAACGGTGTTGGGGTTGATGCCCAGCTCTTTTGCCATTGCACGAACGGAAATGATTTGCTGATGTGCGTGGAGTTTTCCTGTCATAATCAAATTTTTGATACCTGCTATGAGCTGTTCATAGATAGGTATTTTTAAGGTTTTATCGAGTTTTATGGTAATCAATGGGCGCACAATCCTTTCAAAAAAACGCAAACTGTACTAAATATCATAGTACAACTCTATTGTATTTTTTGCAGGATGTTTTGTCAACAATCAGATTGGTTAAAAAACGAAAGGATTGGAAATAAAAATAAAAAGGCAGTAATCATGTGAGAAAATCAAGATATTCACAGCTTTATGAAAAAAATGTTGTGCAATAGCTTTCAAAATGAACGGATAAGTACTATAATAAGAATGTAATTTCTAAATTTTTTTATATATAGCAAACTTTATTTTTTTCAGGAGGGTTTTACCAATGGACATTATGATCTGGGCTCCGATTGGAGCGGTAATTGCGCTTATTTTTGCTGCAATCACAGCAAGAAACGTCATGAAAAAAAGCGAAGGCAGTGAAAAAATCAAAAAAATCGCTTTGGCAATCAGACGTGGCGCAAATGCGTACTTAAAACGCCAATACAGAGGGGTAGCAATCTTCTTTGTAATTGTAACAGTTTTGTTGGCAATTATGGCGGCATTTGGGTACTTCTCATACTTTGTACCGATTGCATTTATTGTAGGCGGATTTTTCAGTGCGCTTTCAGGCTTTATCGGCATGAAGATTGCGACAGCCGCAAACTCACGTACTGTTAATGGCGCAACAAAAAACCTAAACTCGGCTTTGCGGGTATCTTTTTCAAGCGGTGCTGTGATGGGTATGACGGTTGTAGGATTAGGACTCTTGTATCTTGCAATTTGGTATTTTGTTTTAAGAGCCGTTTATGCAGGGCTTCCTGAGGTGGAACAAGTATCAAGAATCGCCAGTGAAATGTTGATGTTTGGTATGGGTGCTTCGTGCATGGCGCTTTTCGCACGTGTCGGCGGCGGTATTTTTACAAAAGCAGCAGACGTTGGTGCAGATCTTGTTGGCAAGGTAGAGGCAGGTATTCCAGAGGATGATCCCCGTAACCCAGCGACAATCGCAGATAATGTTGGCGATAATGTTGGTGATGTTGCGGGCATGGGTGCAGATTTATACGAATCTTATGTTGGCTCTATTATTTCGACGGGTGCACTTGCCATTGCGGCAGGTTTAGGAGGTAGCGGTCTTGCACTTCCCATGATTATGGCGGCATTAGGTATTGTAGCAAGTATTATTGGCACATTCTTTGTTCATTCAAAAGAAAATGCGTCCCAAAAGAATTTGCTTGCGGCTTTGCATAAAGGAGTATATATTGCGGCGGCGATTGTGGCAGTAGCAAGCTATTTCCTTGTACGTGAACTCTTAGGACCAGATAAAATCGGTGTATATTTTGCGATATTATCAGGACTGATTGCAGGAATTGTCATTGGCTATTATACAGAATATGTAACGAGCGATCATTATAAACCAACGCAAAAACTTGCAGAATCTGCATTGACAGGCCCTGGAACAACCATCATCAGCGGTCTTGCACTGGGCATGAAATCAACGGCAGTTCCGATTATTGTGGTGGTTGTAAGTGTACTGGTCAGTTTTTTAGCATCAGGCGGTTCGGGCAACTTTACATTAGGTCTTTATGGGGTTGCGATCTCGGCGGTAGGTATGCTTAGCACGCTTGGTATCACGCTTGCAACAGATGCTTATGGTCCTGTTGCGGATAATGCTGGCGGTATTGCAGAGATGACTGGACAAGATCCAATCGTCAGAGAACGTACGGATGCGCTGGATTCTTTGGGAAACACAACAGCAGCAACAGGCAAAGGCTTTGCAATTGGTTCTGCGGCGTTGACAGCACTTGCCTTAATTGCGGCATTTGCAAGCCAAGTTGAAACCATTACAGGACAAGCATTGGTGCTTTCGCTGCTTGATCCGAAACTCTTGATGGGATTGTTTATCGGTGTTATGATACCGTTCCTGTTCTCTTCTATGACGATGAATGCGGTTGGTGTTGCTGCTCAAAAAATCGTTGTGGAGGTGCGGCGGCAGTTTAGAGAGATTAAAGGAATTATGACGGGCGAATCCGAACCAGACTATGAATCTTGTGTAGATATTTGCACACGCAGCGCACAAAAACAAATGCTGGCACCAGCAATTTTAGGCGTGATTGCACCGATTATTGTCGGACTGATTCTGGGTGTAAACGGTGTAACGGGTATGCTTGCAGGGGCGACCGCAAGTGGTTTTGTACTTGCAGTGATGATGTCCAATTCGGGCGGCGCATGGGATAATGCAAAGAAATACATTGAGGGCGGAAAACACGGAGGAAAAGGCTCAGAGGCACACAAAGCAGCTGTTGTCGGCGATACCGTAGGTGATCCATTCAAGGATACATCAGGCCCATCAATCAATATTCTGATTAAATTATTATCTATGGTAGCGGTGGTATTTGCATCGTTTATCGTTCAGAATTCAATTTTATAAGAATCATTTAAAAAGGACCGCACACGGCAAAGGATTTCCTGCTGTGAGGCGGTCTTTTTTTGGCTCTATG
>JAVXBD010000108.1:0-3065 GCA_036660175.1 Christensenellaceae bacterium
ATTGGCTACAACATCACGTTGCTGGCTTGTGTTGATAAAAAAGATGCGTTTGCGGTCGAGCACAAACAAAACAAAAACTCGAATCCTTCGAAAAGGGTTCGAGTTAGTAAATCTTTGGTGTACCCGTCGGGATTCGAACCCGAGACCTTCAGAGTCGGAGTCTGATATTCTATCCAGCTGAACTACGGATACATTTGAAGTTCCGCACAAAACAAAAGCGTGCGAAACTTTTTACTAATATAATATTTTAGACAAGAAATCTTTCAACCGTGGACTTTTGGGATTGCTAAAAAACTCTTTTGGCGGTGCTTGTTCAACGATTTTTCCTTCGTCCATAAACAACACTCTGGTCGCCACTTCCCGTGCAAAGCCCATTTCATGCGTCACCACCACCATGGTCATGCCTTCATCTGCCAATGTATGCATAAAATCCAAAACCTCGCCTACCATCTCAGGATCAAGCGCCGACGTCGGTTCATCAAAAAGCATCACATCAGGCTCCATTGCAAGCGCACGTGCAATGGCAACACGCTGCTTTTGTCCGCCCGAAAGCTGTGCAGGATAAGCATCTATCTTTTCAAACAATCCGATTCTTTGAAGCAGACTTTCAGCTTTCTGATTTGCCTGTTCTTCTGTCATAAGCCCCAGTTTTATGGGAGCAAGCGTAATATTTTGGCGTACGGTTTTATGTGGAAATAAATTAAATTGCTGAAAAACCATGCCCATTTTCTGCCGTATTTTATCAATATCGGTGTCGGGTTCCGTCATGAGTTTCCCCTCAAACCAAACCTCGCCGCTCGTCGGTCTTTCCAAAAGATTCAGACACCTCAAAAAGGTAGATTTTCCGCTGCCCGATGGGCCTACAATGACAACCTTTTCGCCTTTTTTGATATGCTCATCAATTCCCTGCAAAACCATCACATCATGAAATTGTTTATATAAATTTTTTGTAACTATCATCAGCTATTCCCTCGCTTACCGTGCATCGCTTTGTCCCAGTTTTTTCTCCAGTTTCTTTAAGAAAAAGCTGATAAGCATCACAATCCCCAAATAAATCAATGCAATAAATACAAGTGGCACCAGCGGCAAATACGTTCTGGAACGCACAAGCTCCGCCGCACGAGTAAGATCCATAACCGCTACATATCCAACGATAGAGGTTTCTTTAAACAGCACAATAAACTCGTTGCCCAATGCTGGCAAAATATTTTTAATCGCCTGCGGAAATACAATCGTACGCATCGTCATAGAGTTTGTAAGCCCCAAAGACCTGCCTGCCTCCATCTGTCCTTTATCCACAGACATAATGCCTGCCCGTACAATTTCCGCAACATATGCTCCGCTGTTGATGCCAAACGCAAGTGCCGCAATATAAGGTGCGCTTTGCGGCGGCGCCCACCAAAGCACAACATAATACATGATCAACAACTGCACAACGATAGGTGTCCCACGAATCACCGTAATATAAAAATCGCATATCCAGCCTAACCATTTGAACTTTTTGTTGTTTAACGCATTCACCTTGCCAATAGCGACCGCTGAGCCGATTACCACGCCCAATACAATCGCTATGCCTGCAATCATCAGCGTCACCATCAAACCGTCTAAGAACAGCGTCCAACGGTTATCTACGATGAGTGTTTTATAAATTTGATCAGGAATGTTGTCAAACATATCATTGTCTCCCCAATAACAAGCCTTAAAATCCTTTATGCTTCCAGTATACCATAAAAACAAAAATTCGCAAAGAGACTTTGACGCCCCCTTGCGAACTGTTCTCTAAGAATTTTGATTATGCCGCTGCTTTTGTAGCGTGTTCTTCGGTCCATTTGTCAACCGTTCCATCAGCCGCTAATTTTTCAATTGCGCCATTGATGACTTCTAAGAAAGCCACATCGCCTTTTTTTACAGCCATTGCATATTGTTCTTCTGTAAAAGGTGTGTTAATCAACATCAAATCTTTGTTTACTGTCACAATGTTTTGTGCAGGAAGCTGATCTAATACCACTGCGTCCAATTTTCCGTTTTTCAGGTCCATTGCCGCTTCCAATCCTGTTTTATATTGTTTTACAGTTGCGCCCTCAACATCTGATACATAAATATCGCCTGTTGTGCCAAGCTGAACACCGATTGTCTTTCCTTTAAGGTCATCTGCACTTTTAATAGCAGTATTATCTGCTTTTACAATAATTAACTGTGTTGCATCTGCATAAGGCATTGAAAAATCAACACTCTCTTGACGCTCTGGTGTAATCGTCAGCCCCGCTCCTACAATATCGCCTTTTCCTGCAATCAGTGAAGGAATCAACGCATCAAAGTCCATATCAATCACTTCAAGCTTTACACCAATTGCATCTGCAATCGCCTGTGCCATGTCAATGTCGACACCTGCTGGTTTGTTGTCAGAGCCAAGATATTCATAGGGTGCAAACGAAGCGTTTGTCATCATCACAAGCTTGCCAGCTTTTTTAATCTTAGAAAGCGTATCAACTGTACCCTCTGGCTTTACAGCCATTGCCTCGTCTACTGGGCCTGTTGGTTCAGCCGCTGGAACATCAAGATCTTCCATCATATCATCATCAATGACAATATCTGTTGGACCGTCCGCTCCGCCAATCACCGTTGGCGCACAAGATGCAAGCAGTGCAACGCTTAATATCACACAAATCATAATTGAAATTACTTTTTTCATTTTCATTTCCTCCAAAACATACATTTAAAACTTAATATGTATAATTATACATTGTTTTGGCAGAAATGCAAGCATTTTATGCAGTATTTTTGTATAAGCTTATTTTTAACTACTCGTTCCTCTTTTTTATAACAGCATTTACCGCAGGTCGCTCAGCTGTATAAGTCATACAGTCACTCAAGACTTTTCGTTTTGCTTCTTTTCCAATTTTCATGCGCAAATCAATATTTTCTACCAGCAAGACCAGCTTTCTTTGCCACTCTTGAGCATCTTCACATAAAAAACCTGTCTTATCATTTTCTATAATCTGTTCCAGCTCTTCGTTCCTTTGCGCCACCGTTGGCACCCCAACAAGTGCTGCTTCCAGCCATTT
>JAVXBD010000109.1:0-2957 GCA_036660175.1 Christensenellaceae bacterium
TCTGCCGCCCACCGAAAAAGATGGGCATAAGGTGTACTGCCGCCATATCATCAGCGTGTTCAAGCTGGTGCAGGATTTGCTGGCCCCCAGCAAGGTAAAGGGCAAAAGCCAGTTCCAGCTCCTCATGGAAAAGCTACCGCCCGACCACAAGGCCCGCTGGTTTGCGGGAGCCGATCTCAACTCCGCGGGACAGGCCATGGTGTCGGTGCTCTCCACCGTGTTGTCCCATTTAAATGCCTTTCTTGACTCGAAAATGGAGCAAATCCTCTGCATTGAAACAACCATTGATACCGAGAAATTCGCAATGAAAAATCCGCGCTGATTATTGTACTTCCCGAGGAAGACTTGACTAAATATTTTATGGTCAGCCTTAAGTTATCCACTTTCTCTCTCATCCTTTGGCTACATGAATTTCATGCCAGATTGATGTCCCTCATTGCCTATCTCGTCATACGCCTTATCAAACAAGTGACGAGTTTTATCCAATCGATCATCCGGTTTTCTGGCCTGAGTAAAGATTTCACCGGTGTTTTGCTGATACCCTGCCCGTTCTGTTAAAAAGACTCCGCGACCTTTTGTAAGCTCCGAAAGCTGCTCTTTATAAAATTGTGATGTGCGAGCCGGAATTTTTCCTGATACTACGACTTCGTTGTGCTGTGTCTTTATTGATACAATATCTGCATGAAATTTTTTCAGATCATTGTAAACACGCGCATTGCAATCTTGGGGAACATAAAGCTCAAATGACAGGCAGGGCTCTAACAACTCCGTACCTGACTGTTTTAGGGCTTGCTCAAATACAATAGGAGCTAAGTGCCGAAAGTCAGCAGGGGTACTTACCGGACTGTAGTATACGCCATATTCAAAACAGACTTTAAGATCTGTTACTTCCCATCCATATAACCCCTGCTCACAACCATTTCGAACACCTTCTTCAACGGCGTTCTGAAATGATTTATTTAAATATCCATAGGACACTTTGCTTTCATAGCGCAGTCCAGTTCCAGTGGGAAGCGGTTCGATTGACAATCCTATGGATGCCCAAAAAGGATTAGGGAAGACCTCAATATGGGCAGTAAAGTCTGCCCTTTTCAAAGGCCGTTCTTTATAAATGGTTGTTATATTCTCGATTTTGACTTGAAGATGGTATCTGTTTTGTAACAAAGAAACGATGACTTCCATTTGTACTTTTCCGAGGAATTCCATAATAATATCGTTGCTTCTGGAATCCAATTTATATTGCAAAAGAGGATCTGTTTCCGCCAGTTCCGATAAGGCTTCTAACAGAAAAGTTCTGTCGGAAGAAAGGACAGGGGAAATGTTCGCCTGCATGATCAGATTATTGTTGTGTAGAATCAAATTCCTTTCAGGAATTGTTCCTATGGAGTCCCCAATCTTTAGTCGCGTTTCATTTGGAAAAATAGCAATATCACCGCATTCGACTTTTTCGGTTTCTACCATTTGTCCATTGCTTGAGGTCTCTAATTTTTTAATTTTTATACTGTCAGAATGATCTTGCAGGGTTAGTACGTCACGTGATTTAATGGAACCTCCGAAAATGCGCATATATGTGCGTTTGTTTCGATTATCATCTCTTTCAACTTTGTATACCAATGCAGCAAGATTGGAGTCGGGCGCAGGTATAAATGGACTGAAATCCATGAGAATCGCATCCATAAGTTCTTTTGTGCCGATATGTTTCAGAGCGCTGCCGTGATAAACAGGCAAAAGAGTACCATCATTTATATTTTTTCTTCTGCTCTCTAACAGTTCCTCCGCCGTAATGGGCCGATCCATGACATATTTTTTTAGCAAAGCATCATCCGTTTCAATAATCGTGTCTTTAAATTCTTCAGACAACGGATTCAGAGTTTTGGGCAAAAGAGAGATTCCGTTTGTAATGCTCTGCATGATAAGGATATGAGAGGACAATTTAGCTCTGATATCCTCATAGAGGGAATCAAGATCAATATCCGGTTGATCTATCTTATTAATAAAAATCAAAGCAGGAAGTTTCCGTTTTCGTATTGCATCGAAAAGGATACGTGTTTGTGCCTGAATGCCGTCTTTGGCAGAGATCAGCAAAATAGCGCCATCCAATACATTCAATGAGCGCTCTACTTCTGAATAAAAATCGATATGTCCAGGCGTATCAATCAAATTAATTTTGACATGGCTCCATTGATAAGATGCTATGGATGCCTGAATTGTAATGCCCCTTTGCTTTTCAAGTGCCATAGAATCTGTAATCGTTGAACCCCTGTCAACACGCCCGGACTCAGCAATTGTACCGCTGGCATAGAGCATACTTTCTGTTAATGTTGTTTTTCCAGCATCTACATGAGCCAAGATGCCAATATTCATTATTTTCATAAGTCACACCTCATATAATCGTTAAAAGATAAAAGTCCCCTGTGATTGAAATACTTTCATCACAGGGGACTGCTATCATAACAATTATGAGTACGACATTAAAAGCTGTTAGAAAGAGAATTCTACAGCATGGCGGATCCATAAAATATGAAAGTATTCTTAAATTAAGGTACAAAAACCAAACCCATTACAACAGATGTAATAAGGCTAAATCATTCGTACCTACCATCATTCAGTTGATTGTTATTTAAGAATACCTTGCCGCATAGTAATTAATCTCCTTTTAGTGCTTTTCTTATGTTACCTTATGAACACTGGATTTGTCAAGTTCACTTATCGCTACCAAAGTGGCTAAATCAGTGGAAAGGCTATGCTTTCGCAATTATTTTCAACGGCTCGTTTCAGCGAATTCGTGTATGCGGCACGGAGGTACTTCTCATTCTGCTCCTCATTCCAATGTCGATAAACCGGACCCGCGGCATGAATGACAAACTTCGCCGAAAGGTTAAACCCCGGCGTAATAACGGCTTCACCAGTCTTAATCGGTGCGAGTTTATCGCAGGCAGCTTGAAGCTGTGTCGCTC
>JAVXBD010000110.1:0-2825 GCA_036660175.1 Christensenellaceae bacterium
TCTGGTGTACTCGTTGCACTGGCAGTGGCCGTTGGCTCTGGCGTACTCGTTGCACTGGCAGTGGCCGTTGGCTCTGGCGTACTCGTTGCACTGGCAGTGGCCGTTGGCTCTGGCGTACTCGTTGCACTGGCAGTGGGCGTTGGCTCTGGTGTACTCGTTGCACTGGCAGTGGGTGTTGGCTCACTTTCTGGCACACTCGTTGCACTGGCAGTGGGCGTTGGCTCACTTTCCGGCTTTTCTGCGAGCGGCGTTGCCGCAAACGCTGTAAACGGTATTTGAATAAACAGTATTGCTACCATCAACATACAGATCATTCTTTTCTTTGCGCCCATCATCTTTTTCATCTTTTCTCTCCTCAGGTACATTGTTTATCCTTTTCCGCAAACACCATAAGCGTAATTTTGCTATGCGTTGTCCATCGTTTCTCTTAGAATTTTTTCAACATCTGCGCCAACCACATCCAGCCATTCCGCATACCGAAATGTCGTTTTTTGTATTCCCAGTATATTTGCCAACGCTTTGATATAACCGTATCCAAACTCTGGCACGATCGGCCCGCCAGACGTTGTAATATAAACGAGTTCCTTTGCCTTGCAATGACCAATCACATCGCCACGATCGCCGTAAGAAAACGTGATGTCCTTGATCATGATCTGCTCCAAATAAATCTTAAGTATTGCAGGGAAAGAAAGATCCCAGTAAGGTGCGCCGATTACAATGCTTTCCGCCTGCAAAAATTGCTTGGCTAATTCTTGGTTTTCTCCGTCTTCTCGCTGCTTTAGAGTTTCGGTATTCAACGGCTGCAAGTTAAGCGTGGATAAATGAAGCACATCGACCCGATCAAACCTCGCTAAATAATGCGCACACAGCCTGAGGGTTCGGGATTGTTTCTCCCGCACACAAGCGTCAATGAAAAGCGTTGAATCCACTTTGTTTTCCTCCGAAATATAAAAATTAGTCATATATATATTAACTATTTATTTTATCAAACAAAGCGTCGGAAAACCGTCGGTGTTTTCAGATAACATACTATCCGACGCTTCACTTTATATCATAATTTAACATGCTACTAATTTTGTGCATCGTCGTATAAAAAGTTAAGATTCACTGCTATGCTTTTCTGCATTTTTATTGCCAAAAATTTGGATTTAAGACAATATACACGATAATAGATGAGCAGTATGGATTTATCGTCTGTTTTATATCAGGGCTAATCTTTTCAATATTGAAGCGTGCTTCATTTCAGCATGCGGATTGGCTCAGCAATCAAAACATATTGAAAAAGGAATATGTTTGCGTTACAATAATGTATACCCCAAAAAATGCAGAAAGGGATGGCGAAAGTCATGAAGGTAAGCGGCAATGGAAATGACAAATGGCTGCCTTGAAGTTTTTGCTGCAATCGTCATTCTAATCCTATTTATCAATACAGGCCACAGCAAAGAGAAATCGCACATTGAAAAAAGTTTTTCCATCTTGTTGATTTGTCATATGCTCGTGTTGCTATTAGATGCGGCGCATTGGTTTTTATATGGGCGTACGGATTTATCCATACTGATGCCCATCCTTTCCTTTGCACCAACCATATTAGCGCTGGTTGGAAATGCTGTTTTTATTTACTTTTTGTTTGAGTTTTTGTCACAGAAGGGCCTTGCTTCCCGCAAAGCAGGCATTTCGCTTTTACTGCTTCTTGTGATGGCAATCCTCACATGGGCAAGTTTTATTTTGATCAACGGGATACAAAATGCGGCAAGCCTGCAAACCAATTATAACGAGTTGCAATATAGCTGGAGTTATTGGCTGGGACATTTGCTTTGGGGTGCGGCATGCGTTATTGGTATTGGCTTTGTTTTTCGTTGCCGTCGTGGGCTAAGCAGAAGTGAGATACTGTCGCTCATAAGCTATGGTGTTTTTCTGCTGATTGCTTTGCTTCTACGGTGTTTTTGGGATGGGCCTCAGATTTTTTTGGCAACCTCGCTCTCGCTGATTTGGATTTATGCAGTGACACACAAAGCACAAGCACAACGGCTGTCAGAAGAAGAAGCGCGGTTGGCACAAAGCCGCATCGCCATTCTGCTCAGCCAAATTCAGCCGCATTTTCTCTATAACACATTGAACTCTATTTGTGGATTGTGTGACGAAAACCCAAAGGAAGCCAAAAAGATAACCGCTGAATTTGCGGATTATCTGCGTCATAATCTGGATTCTTTGAGCCAGAGCGCACCGATTCCTTTTTCAGAAGAACTACGGCACATAGAAATCTATTTTGATATTGAAAAAAAACGCTTTGAGGATAAGCTGAAAATTGTCTATGATATTGAAAGCGGCGATTTCCTCCTCCCCTCTCTTAGCGTGCAGCCCCTTGTTGAAAACGCAGTGAAGCATGGGATAAAAAAAAGAAAAACAGGCGGAGTGATTACCCTTTCCACAAGGGAAAAAGACACCTGCTTTGAAATTTCCATCGAGGACAATGGCGTCGGGTTTGATATAAATGCACAAAAGACAAACGAAAAGTCCCACCTTGGCATTCAAAACGTAAAAGACCGCCTGTGGGCGATGTGCAACGGGCATCTCACAATCAAAAGCGAGGTTGGCGTTGGCACTACGGTGTTGATTAGCATACCGAAAGGAGAACCCAAACAATGAATATTATTGCAGCAGATGATGAACGCATTGCTTTACAGCTTTTAATCCGCTCCATTCACGAGGCATTGCCCGAAGCCAATGTTCATGGTTTTGGTTCAGGCGAGGACGCCCTTGCGTTCGGGAACGAAACCCCATGTGAAATTGCATTTTTAGATATTGATATGAGTGATGTAGACGGT
>JAVXBD010000111.1:0-2625 GCA_036660175.1 Christensenellaceae bacterium
TATCTTGTGCCACTAACTATCCGCATTACTCTTTAATAAAGCGAAGTTTCTCACTTGCACTTCATCGCCCATTTCATCTCTGTCCTGTCAGCTTTCAAAACCCCATATTCACACCCGAACCCCCAAAGCACTCCATGCAATCCTTCCGCAGGAACGGTAGTGGTGTGGTCGACTTTGCCGTCCCCCTTTCTCAATATTACCGTTTCGGTAACTTAACTATATTACCATTGCGGTAATTTGTCAAGCCTTATTCCTACATTATTTTCCTTTTCGGAAATTTACTTGCTTTGCCTGTTTCTTTATATTTTCCACTATGGTAAAATATCATCATAAAGATGAGGTGATTTTCCATGCGTTTAAAAGAACTCCGCCGTGAGAAAGGCATCAAACAAAAAGAGTTAGCAGAACTTCTAGACGTATCCGTCGCAACCATATGCAGATACGAAAGAGGCGAAAGAGAACCGGATAACAAAACTTTGGTAAAATTGGCAAATTATTTTCATGTTCCCATTGATTATCTTTTAGAACGCCCCAGCGAAAGCGTCGTTGCATTGTCCACACCAAAGGGCTATGAGCAGCTAACCGACTCCGAACGCAAAGAAGTAGAACAATTTATCGGATATATTCGTGCAAAAAAAAGTCAAAAGTAAATACAGCTTTCAACACAGTTCGACACGACTATAGTGTTATAATACTTGTTGAGGGGTGAAACAAATGTTACAGGAATCCTTGGAACAAGAGCTATACGATAACGACATAGAACTCATGTATTATCCGTTTTCGCACGCAATCGAAGCCGTTTATTGTGATAACACCGTTGCCATCAACAAAAGTATCGAAGGTTCACAAAAAATCAATGCACTGACAGCGCATGAACTTGGTCATTTTCACGAATGTGCCTATAATCTTTTGGAAGCACCGCCCGAAATCTGTGCAAAACAAGAAACGCTTGCACAGCGTTGGGCGACTTTGCGTGTCATGCCTATTGAAAAAATACTCGATGCCTATACTTATGGCGCACAAAATATTTATGAATTTTGTGATTATTTAGAAATTGACCAAGCCTTTTTTATAGAAGGGCTCTTGCTGTATGCGCAAATGTACGGACAGCAATTGCGGTATGGTGCTTATATTGTGTCATTTGATCCATTTAATATTACAAATGAATAACGTTTTTTAGCCAATTTTGTGGTATAATAAAACTATCAAATGAAACATGGAGGTTTCAAAGAAATGATTAGCAAAAACTTAGAAAACCTACTGAATACTCAAATGAAAAACGAGTTTTATTCGGCATATTTTTATCTGTCGATGTCTGCATGGCTATCTGGAAAAAATTTAAGCGGCTTTGCAAACTGGTTTTTGGTACAGGCTCAAGAAGAGCGTGACCACGCAACCATGATGATGAATTATCTGCTGCGTGTCGGTGTCACACCTGACTTTTATGCAATAGAGCAGCCCAATCAAGATTTCACCTCGCCTATGGATATTTGCGAAAAAACATTTGCACACGAGCAAAAAGTAACGGCAATGATTTATAACATCATGAATGCCGCACAAGAAGAGCATGACTATAAAACCATACAGTTTCTCCAGTGGTTCGTAACAGAACAGACCGAAGAAGAAGAAAATGCACAAGGGCTGATTGAACGCCTAAAAATATCCTCGAATAGCGAAAGCGGAATCCTGTATATTGATGCTGAAATGGCGGCACGTGTATACGTTCCTGCTGTACAAGCCTAAAAAAACACAAACAAAAAGCGGCATTCACAAAGAGTGTCGCTTTTATATTCTATGATACCGAGTTTTTTACAATCAAAACCTCATATACGTCATTCGCATGTTTTGGTGCAATCTTTTTTTGCATATCCAACAATCATGTCAAACACCAAATCGGCACGCTCCGTCGTATCACCCACACCATGTAGCGAAACTGCATTTAGCATACTAAAAGTCAGCTCAGAAAGCACCTGCGCATAGTGATCTTTGAGAACCACATCATACTTTAAAAACACCTGACGAATCAATTCTTCAAATAGCTGCTGTACCTGCTTACGTATTCCAAAAAGCGTTCGTTCGACGTATTCCTTGTCCGATTCAAAATTCACAATTTGCTTAATGACATCCTCTGGAGTTTCCATCATACGCAATATAAACGTGTAAATAGCGCCATATAGTGCCTCTTTGGGTTCTTTTCCAAAAACATTCTGCATAAACTGTGCCATAATCTGCTCAATTTCGTCAGACAGTACCTGTGCCAGCAGTGCCTCTTTATCCTCAAAATGTGTATAGACCGTACCCACCGCAAGCCCACTCACCTCTGCGATTTTTCGCATAGAAAGCTTTTCATATCCCTCTTTGTGATAAATGTCCTGTGCCGCACTAATGATTTTTTGCGTCACATCTTCAATTTTTTTAGGCATTGTATCCTCCCCCTCGTCACTTTTCCGCCCCTCTTTGCTTGTTTCTCTTTCTTCCGTCTATTCACAAACCCCCAAATTCACACCCGAACCTCATTCCTCTCTGTCCTGTCTGCCCTCGAACCTCGCAAAGCACTCCATGCAAGCATTCCGCAGGAACGGTAGGGGTGTGGGGCGATTCCGCCGCCCCACAGTTCTTTGGGTA
>JAVXBD010000112.1:0-2566 GCA_036660175.1 Christensenellaceae bacterium
GGTTAGACGTGTGTCCGAACCTTCAATGGGTGTTTCATATACGACATCTGCATTTTGCACACCTGTTTGCGGACGAGCGCCTGGTTCGTTATCAATTTGCACCATGACGGGCTTATAAGTTGTGGTGGTGTTCTCCATTCCTGTTGTAGGAGAAACGTTTTCGGGAATGTCCGCACTGGTTGTTTCTGGTGCAGGTGTAGCTATGGGTTTATCCTCTCCCGATGTGATTTTTGTGGGTTGTGCAGAGGATTCTGGCTTTGCAGGACTGCACCCCGCAAGCACACTGAATGCCATAAGAATCGCAAGAGCGATTAATAAACTTTTTTTCATGATTCATTTCCTTTCTTCATTCGTTTTTGAATATTTATTATAGCACAGAACAAATCGGATTGAAATACACTTTTTATATTTGATGCTGTGCAATGCTTGTAAAAAATGTGAAAAAGAATATAATTGAAGTATCAAAGGAAAGGGAGTGTACGGGCGTGAAATACAGAACATTGGGCAAAACGGGTTTGCAGGTAAGCGAGCTGTCCTTAGGATGTGAATATGTGTGGCATTCAGACGAGCATACGGTGCATAGTCTTGTGCATGCGGCACTTGATGCAGGGATTAATTATATTGATATTTTTATTGGTACACCCGCAACGAGAGATTATTTTGGGACTGCGCTCAAAGGCAGACACGAACAAGTGATGCTGGCAGGGCATTTAGGAGGAGCGCAAAAAGATGGGCAGTACGTGAACAGTCGGGATATTGTGGTATGCAAAGATTTTATTGAGCAGTTTTATACTCGTCTGCAAACAGATGTGATTGATGTTTTGTTTTTACACAATTGTGATTCGGAAGAAGATCGTAAAGTAATGTTTGAAGGCCCGATGTACGAATATGCAAAAAAACTTCAGGCAGCGGGCAGGGTAAGGTTTATCGGCTTTAGTTCTCATAATACAAAAGTGGCACTGACAGCCGTAAAAAGTGGACTCATTGATGTGCTGATGTTTCCCATCAATCCCTTATTTAATCTGTTGCCTCGTGATCGTGCTCATCAAAAGTTGTTTGATATTAACGGAGAAGAAGAAGTTTCTGCCGAAGATTTGGAACACTATCCGTCCAAAGAAGAACTTTATGCGGCATGCAGGAAACATCAAATCGGACTGATTGGCATGAAACCATTTGCGGCAGGAAATCTGCTAAAAAGCCACAAAGACGGTGGCCTAAAAGGATTTTTATCCTTAACACCTGTACAGTGCATCAGTTATATTTTGGCACATGAAGAGGCGTCCAGCGCACTTCCAGGATTTAAAAACGTGGAAGAATTAAATGCTTCCCTTGCATATTTTACAGCCAGCGAAGAAGAAAAAGATTTTAGCATGATACAGCAAAGTGTGCTTTATCAGTTTCATGACCGTTGTATGTACTGTAATCACTGTCAGCCATGCCCGAAGAAAATTGATATTGCCGCCGTAACAGAATGCAAAGATTTGGCGGAAAATGGTATGACGCAAGCTTTGCGTGAAAGGTATCGTAAACTTTCAGCAAATGCCGATGATTGTATTGCGTGCGGTGCGTGTACCAAGCGGTGTCCGTTTGGCATAGATGTTGTCAGCAATATGCGCAGAGCGGCAGAACTATTCAGATGAAATCATTTTTGCGGAATCGAATAAAGGCGAAAAGACGGGCGAGGAATCCAGTTTAGTCAAAGAATAAGGCGAAAGTACGGCACAGGATTTTAATTCGTTGTGTATCCTTTTTGTACCTAACACGCACAAAACGCTGAGCCTATGTCGCCAAACATTCAGTCGGAAATGCTTGCTGACGGCTGTAAATCAAATCTGTTTTTTTAAGAAACAAACAAACACGAAACGGGCAAATGTTTTTTTCTTTTCAAACAATATTTATGATGCACCTTTGAGGTTCTTTTAATAGTGTGCCTCAAGATGTGTTTTGATTTCGTACGCCACTCGCAATACTGCTTTTTACCGCCCGTAAGCGGGCCTGCATATTCCTTAAACGAAAGTTGCTTTTGCGTATACTCTGCTATTTGCTTTTCTATTTTAAAAATTATGCAAATCCAGACACGTGCAATCTTTGGTGAGATATTTACGAACCGTTGTATGGACTTAGGCATAGAAGTGCTTCTATATGATTCGCTTGTTTTTTATCTACGTAGTTCTTTCAGGATTGCCACCAATGTCTTTTTTGCCGTCAGCACATTGTTTTTATTGTGTGCTTTGGTATAAAAAAGCCATAACCCAATGGATTACAGCCTTTATGTCATGAAATAAAACTACTTATGCCGCTTTTGTTTTTTGAGTCGATAAACAACAACCGCTATTGTGCCAGCGCATAATCCCAAAATTAAAATCCACAAGAAAATATTTTTTGTATCATTTGTCTTTGGAGATGTCTTGGTTTGTGGGGCATCAGTGCCGCCGCTTTCAGTATTGCCGCCTTCTGTTTTGTCGGTGATAATGTACTCCGAACAGCTCGAAAACTTCCCATACCAAAAACCGTTTGCGTCCACAGCTGCAAGCGTATTCGCAACCCCCTCATAAGCGTTACGGCT
>JAVXBD010000113.1:0-2553 GCA_036660175.1 Christensenellaceae bacterium
CTTGTGCCGCTAAATATCCGCATTCCTCTTTGCCCTGTCAACTTTCACACAGCATCTTTGAGGTGGTTGCCTTTTTTTGAAGATTTTGGATTTGTGTCATAGCGTAATTTTATGGGGATTAATGGAATAATCTTCCAATTTAGCCGTAAGATTTTTATTGTAAAAAGGATCATACGGATATTTTTCGTCCCACTTTGCCAGCCATTTTTGCTGTTCATTTTCAAATCTTTTGATTTTTTCGGGGGTTTCCTCGTATCCTCGTGTTTTGGATTCGTAATGGTATAGCTCTGCAAAGGGTGTCCATACGATATAATAGCCTTTTTCTCTGATTTTTAAGCATAAATCCACATCGTTAAAGGCAACCACAAATTGTTCATCAAAACCGCCGATTTCAAAAAAAACATCTTTGCGTATCATCACGCAAGCTGCAGTGACGGCAGAAACATCATGTACCAGTGTCAGCCGTGCAAAAGAGCCGACTTCATAGCGACCTGTGTGCTTGTGAGAATGCCCAGCAACTTCGCCGATTTTTAAGATTACACCGCCGTGCTGTAGGGTATCATCTGGATAATAAAGCTTTGCGCCTACTGCACCGATTTCTTTGCGTACAGCGTGCATCGCCATTTGCTCCAGCCAATCGGGTGAAATCACCGAAACATCGTTGTTTAAAAACAGCAGTAAATTTCCTTTTGCCTGTGTGGCAGCAAAGTTGTTCAGGCTTGCATAATTAAAGGGATGATTCCACTCAACCACACGGATTTTCGGATTTTGCTTAAGCTTTGTATAATACGCAAAAACTTCTTTTTTGGTGCTGTTGTTTTCGATAATCACAATTTCATAATTGGGATAGGTAGTTTTTTGCAGAATAGAATCAATGCACTTTTTAAGCGTTGCAGGCTCGTCCTTGTTGGGAATGAGTATCGAAACAAGGTCATCGGGAACATCATAATAGGTGGTGTAATAATTGGGCAGTGCGCCGTTTTTAACATGAGCCAAAAGCCCTCTGCGCTTGAGAGATGCCTCAATTGCCGCCTTGCCTGCAAGCACCGTATATTCTTTGGTGTCGGACGAAAAAGCAGTAGACGTATCTGAAACCCGCCAATTGTACAAAACATCAGAGATATGTCCGATTTTTTTTGCTTGTTCAGTGGCACGCAAAAACAGGTCATAATCCTGCGCTCCGTTAAATTCTGCGTTAAAATACCCGACTTTTTCAAGCAGAGATTTTTTCATCACCACAAAATGCGTGATGTAATTAAACGCATAAAGCATATCGGGTGAAAAATCAGGTTTAAAAAACGGATCGAAGCGACGTTTTCCGTTTTCTGTTATTTTATCCTCGTCAGAATAAATAAATTCATAGTCTTGGCTGAGATTGAGCAGTTCAATATTTCTATAAAGTGCCTGCGGCATGAGCGTATCGTCATGATCGAGCAGTGCAATATAATCTCCAGTTGAAAGGAGAATTGCTGCATTAGAGTTCCCAGAAATGCCTTCATTTTTTAAAAGCCTTTGATAAACAATGCGGGAATCTGCATAAGAGGCTGCAATTTCGCCTAAGTTTTGGGCGGTGGTGCTGCCGTCAGCAAGGCATAGTTCCCAGTTTTTGTAAGTTTGAGCACGCACAGAATCAATCATCTCACGCAAAAAGTGTTCGGGAGTATTATAGAGCGGCACAATGATACTGATTTTTGGCGAATAGGCAAAGATTTTGTTGCGCTGCTGCTCATATTCCTGTGCTGTGGGGGTGTTGTTTTTTAGCCAATGGACATACAAGGCATCCAGTTGGGTATACACTTTTGCCGCCACACAACCGCCTTCAAGAACAGTAAAGCCATGTTTTTTTCTGCGCTTGTTGAGGTACACGCCGACATTTTCACAGTTGGATTTGAGCGTAAAAGTGAGGGGCATATGAATCACGTCCAAAACGGGCAAAAACTGAAAAGTGGTGTAGGCATTGTGTGCAATCTCAGAGGTTTTGCAGGTGGATAAAAGCCTGCCGTCTGCTGTGCGAATTTCCAGTGTCAGCACTGCTGGTTTTTTTTGCGGATTGCATGTCAAAATATCCAACTTCCCAATGTTTTGCGCACCAGGAGCAGTAATAAAGTTTACTTCTTTTGCACATTCATAACCTTTTGGTGTAGCAGGATTTTTGATATAGGATTCATTTGTTACGATGAAGATTCGTTCATAAAGATGAACGGCGCTGTCGCCATACTGCATTTTTTCCTTGACTCTGCGCAAAAATTCACGCAAGCCATAGTCACGTATGATGGTCTGTACACGTTTCCATTTTTTATTTCTTAATTTATTGGTTACTTTTTTTAGATTGGAAATTTTGGTTTTGATGCTCATATTTTCCTCCGAACAAACGCTTTTTTCTATTGTACATAGTATAGCATAAATAAAGCAGGTTGAAAATATGCGAGCGAGTGACGAGGTGCAGGCAGGGCTTTGCGAGGGTTTGAGGGGTAGACAGGACAGAGAGAAATGAGTGAGGTTCAAGCGTGAATATGGGGGTTTGGGTTTGAATTTGGGGGTGCGAAAGCTGAC
>JAVXBD010000114.1:0-2496 GCA_036660175.1 Christensenellaceae bacterium
GGAGTCCGCTCATCATCCACTGCGCTTCAAGTCAAAACAACGTGGTGCTAACAGGCTTGCAGGGCTTTGCCATTGTTGCGAGGCCAAGCGCTTTGCGGTTAACTGGCTTTCATTAAAAATGTAACTTCCGGTGCCAATAAACAAAAACAACAATTTTGTATGCGATATCACTCAGATGTGGTAATATAGTAGGTAATCGTGGATATTAAGTGCAAAAGCAAATCTCAAAGTATGTGAAACATGGTTTTTGGAGGTGCCGGAGATGATAAAAATAGCGCTATGCGACGATGAACCTATTTTTAAAAAAATTATTGAGGAGCTTTTGGTAAAGGTAAGCATCAAATTCAATGAAGATTATAATTTTTCGTATTTTTCCTCTTCAAGAGAATTACTTGAAGCTCCTTTTGATTATGATATTCTTTTTCTTGATATTAAGCTCGAAGAAAAAGAGGATGGTATCACAATAGGTAAGCAGTTAAGAGAAAAGGGGAACACCGCTGTATTCATTCTTGTAACGTCCATGCAGGACAGGTATCGTGAAGGGTACCAAGCCGGAGTTCTTAGGTATCTGGAAAAGCCAATAATACCAGAAGAATTTGATGAAGCACTTAGTTGCGCGCTGAAGCAAATTAGGACAATGCCGAGAAAGATAGAAATCAAGTTTAAAACATGCAGGGATATAGTAAAAATTGAAGATATATTATACATTGAATCTTATAATCGCAAACGCTATGTACATACAGAGACAGCTAAATATCCCACATTGGAAACGTTGGACAGCTTTTTTAAAAGGTTGCCTGATGGACAGTTTTATTATCCACAAAAATGTTGCCTAATTAATTTTGCACACGTAGTTGCGACCTCGAATACTGCACTTAAAATGAGTGACGGAAAAACCATTGCATATATTAAGGGAAGATACCAAGGCTTCAATCAAGCATTCACGAAGTATTTGGGAGGAAAAAGCTGTGGATGAACGGTTTCTGCTGATTGCATCTGCCGTAGTTGAAGTACTAATAGCGCATCAACTGTTTAGTCATTTCTTTCTGCGGAAAAGCACAAACAAAGTTAAAATAGCTCTTATATCTGCGGGGTTGATTTTAGCGTTAATCGCTGTAGGTGCGTTTAAAATATTTTTGCTTAACACCTTCATGGCTTTGCTTTTGTACATTGCATATATATTAATTTTATTTAAAGCCAAGTGGTGGCAGGCAACTTTGTGGGCTGTAGTATTTGTATTACTTGGCATGGCATCTGAAATTGCAACGAGTTTTGGTGTGTCATATGCTTTTAGTGTACATATTGAAAACACCATGATTATGACGTGGTACAAGGTGATAGTTTATATAATCAGCAAATCAATACTGTATATTCTGGTGAAGATTATAATTACAACGATTAATCCAAGCAAAGAAACTAAGCCCGATAAAACCATTCTGTATCTGATTTCGTTTCCTGTTCTTGCGATACTCAACGAATATCTGCTGGTGCACCTGACAATGCAATTGGATTTGAGCAGGGAGATAATGGCTTTTAGCGGCATAGTAGGTATAGGCTTAATATTCGGAGGATTTCTAATAATTTTTCTGTATGACAGAGGGTTACAGAAAAAGCAATTGGAAAGAGATCTCCTAATTGCACAGAGTAAAGCGGATGCAAACGAAAGGTTTCTTTTGCTGCAAGAGCGAAATTTGGAAGAAGCTAAGTCTTCTGTCCATGACTTCAAAAATCAGCTTATCAATTTAAAAGAGCTTTATGAAGCTCAAAGTCCAGAGGTGCTTATCTACCATGAAAATTTAATGGACTCACTGAAACGCCAGACAACCGGGCAATTAATTGATGTAAAAAACAGGGTATTCAGTATTATTCTGTTGAGAGCTCAGATTCACTGCGAACAAATAGGTATCAATTTCAATTCGCAGATTTCCTACTATGATTTAGGCTTTATCGACCCAATAGATACGAGCGCGTTATTTGATAATGCCTTTGATAATGCAATTCAGGCGTGCACTGAGATAGGCAAAGAGGAAATGCGATGGATGAGTTTTAAACTATATAATACAGAATGTTTTCTGGTTTGTGAAGTTGCTAATTCATACGCGAATCCGATAAATACAAACAAGGGCGAACTTGTTTCGGGCAAGGATGATAAAGCACATCATGGCATTGGAGTGAAGAACATACAAGCAACAGCACATAAATACGGTGGCGACATCACTTATTCTTACGATGCCTCGGAATTTCATCTATCTATTCGTCTTAATTATAGAGAATAATAACACTTGCGACATGCTAAACGGAAATTTTTGCATGTCGCATGTTTTTTTCTGTAAAGATGTTACTATATAAACATAAGAGCCGGATAGGCAAATAGGAGGATGTTTATTATGTTGTGCAAGAAAAGAAGGGTGCTTGCGTTGCTTTTGGTTTTTGTCATGGCTAGTTCGTTATCGACATTTGCGGCGGCGGAGGCATCTGACGAGCACAGCCAAGAGA
>JAVXBD010000115.1:0-2319 GCA_036660175.1 Christensenellaceae bacterium
GCGTCACGACGGGGGAAAGCAAAATGGGCGGGAAAGTGGCAAAAAACGGGGTCCCCGCTTGACTTGAACGAAGTGGGTCAAGAAGGGGGAGAGGAGCGACCGCCCAAAAGGCGAAGCTTTTGCCCTTTAGGGCAAAACAAGCAAAAAGGGCGGGAAAGTGACGAGAGGGCGGGAAAGTGACGAAAATCAATATAAAATAATAAACAATAGAAATGGAGAAAGATAGAAATGGAAACAGAGAGTACACAAATTTTTAAACAATTTGAACAGGGCAAGGATTATATCAATTCGCTCAACATGATTACCAAAAGTGATGATGCTTTTCGGTTTTATGAGGGTGATCACTGGCGGGGGTTAAAATCTGGGGACGAAAAGATGCCGATTATCGAAATTATTCGTCCAGTAGTTGATTACAAAGTTGCAATCGTGACGCAGAATATGTTGCAGATATTTTATTCGTCAATGAACTTTGAAAATCCGCTGATTCGTATGCAGACACAGCAGATTTGCGAAAAGCTAAACGAACACATTGCACGTGTATGGGAAAACAACAGTATGGACAATGTCAATGCACAGCTTGTGCGAGAGGCTTGTATTGCAGGCGAAAAATATATGTATTTATATTTTAAAAAATCTGGGAAAGTGGAGAACGGGCAGGAAATAAACGGCGAAATTGCCTTTGAACTTGTGGACAATGTTAATGTGATGTTTGCAGATGAACAGGAGCGGGATATTCAAAAACAGCCGTACGTACTGCTCATATCACGCAAGCTTGTAAGAGATGTCAAAAATGAGGCAAAGCAAAACGGTATCCCCAAAAGCGAAATTGATTTTATTATAAGTGACGAGGCGACGGATTTGCAGTCGGGTGACAGCGCAAAAAAAGAGGTCAAAAATGACGACAAAAAGTGTTTGTGCATTGTAAAACTTTTTAAAGAGGACGGTAAGGTTTATGTCGAAAAATCTACAAAATCGGTAGTGTATCAGAAAAAAACGCTGCTTGGACTTACCAATTATCCAATTGCAAAATTTGTATGGAGTGATAAAAAGGGATCGTGCAGGGGAGAGGGAGATGTATACCGTTATATTCCTAATCAGATTTGGGTGAATAAATTAGAGGCATATCGGCTTTTATCTGCAAAGTTATTTGCGTTTCCAAAGCTGATTCATTCGGATCGCATCGCCAATAAAAATGCGATTACTGATGTAGGGGTTGCGCTGGAGGTGAAAGATGACGGCATAAACGCAGTGATGCAATCGGTGGGATACCTAAATCCTGCACCAATGAGCAATGACGCAAAGGCTGTTTTGGACGAACTCATGGCATACACAAAGCAGGCGGCGGGGGCATCTGACGTGGCGCTTGGAAACACAAAAGCGGACAATTATCGTGCGATTTTGGCAGTGCAGGAGGCAAACAAAGCTCCGCTTTCCTCTCAGGTGGAACGATACAAAAAATACATTGAGGACTTGGCACGCATTTATTACGATTTTTGGGTGACGTATTATCCAAATGGATTGCCCGTTATTACACAAAAAGAGGTGAGCGACGAGCTGGGAAATTTGGTAATGACAGAGGTACAGGAAGTAATCTCACAGGAAGAATTACGAGATTTGAGCGTGCAAATCAAGGTGGATATTACATCGGCGACACCATACAACAGGCTTGCAGAACAGCAAAAAGCGGATAATTTGCTACAGGGCGGATTTTTGGTGCCAGAGGCAACTCCTCAACTGAAAAACTATGTTGATATTTTGCCGGAAGATGAGGCAATCAAGCCAAAGCTTGAGATGGTGATTGAGAAAAACGGCATGGTTACGCAAACACAGCAGCAAATGCAGATGATCATGCAGGAAAATGAGCAGCTAAAGCAGATCCTTATGCAGGTACAGGATATGCAGGCGATACAGGAAACAAAGCAAGCAAATATGCAGGATGCAGCGCAAAATACAGCAGGACTATCCACAAAAGAATTATAAACAAAAGGAGTGAAAGTAAATGAATCAAATTAATAATCAGGAACAAATAAAAAGGAAGTATGAGCAGTTACAAGTGGGAAATCGGAATATGATGCACCCCACGAGTGCAGGCATGGGACAGGGAAGCGGAGGAATGGCTTATCCATATGGCAAGCCTGCGATAGGGGCAGCTTCTAATGCATACGACTTAATCGACTATGACTGGGTAGCGGGAAACGGAATGCTTGATATGCAGCAGCGTCAGGGTGCGATGGAAAAAGCGAACCGTGAAAAAAAGTATGCTGAGGAGCATAAGACTTTTAATCAGGGGACATACGGCAGCTTTATGGATGCAATGAA
>JAVXBD010000116.1:0-2273 GCA_036660175.1 Christensenellaceae bacterium
AGTTGTCGAAGTTTCGATAAGCTGTCCGTTTTTTATTTTGTGCAAAAATGATGATTGGCAAGTGAGCGAAATATGCAGGAATTACCTTTTGCGTTTTCTTTTGATTATGCGGAAGCGTTTGATGAGTACGACGAGAAGAATGATAATCCCTATAGCGATGCCAGAGATGATTATAATACGTAGCACAATGGTGCTGTAGGCGGTATCGAATTTTGCAATGAGTGAGGTGGGTTCGTCAATGTTAAAACTATAGATGGTATCACTGCTTACTATTTTTTTGGTATCGTTTGAAGATACCCACCCAACAAAACGAAAGCCATCAGAAGCTTGAGCCTCTACATCAACCACACTGCCAGCGGTATAGGAACCTGTGCCTGTTGCAGTACCGCTTCCTTGTGGATATATCTGTATACCAAGCGTGTATTGTGTGGCAAATTTGGCGGTGATGGTGGTGTCCTGTGTGATGGAAAAGGAATAGGTTGCATCAGCAGATAAAAGCTCGTCAGATGTACCAAACCACCCAATCAGCAGATTGTTTGGAGAGGGCGCCGCATGAAGCGTGACGGTTTGACCAGTGTGGTAGCTTCCGCTGCCGCTTTGCGTAACGCTGCCGCAATTTTGGGGATCAATTATAATGGAAAGGGTTAGTATTTTGTCGAATTTTGCTGTAAATACAGCGGAAAGTTCTGCATCATATTCATATGATAAAGAATCGCTGATAAGCGTGTTATCACGATACCAGCCAACAAATACATAACCATCGGCGGCGGTTGCCTGCAAGACGGCGTTTTTTCCAGCGGGATAGATTCCAGCCCCAAGAACAGTACCGCCTTCTTCGTTTTCGACGATGATTTCAACTGTATAATCTAAATTTGTGTCCTGTACAGCGGCAAGTGAGGGGGTTATGAAAAACATCACCATGACCAGTACGAGCAAACAGCAACTAAATTTTTTCATGAACATCTCCAATTTTTGTATTATTCTTATTATATTTTGAAAAAGAGGCTGTGTCAAATAGATGAACGATATTTAAGATTTTGATTAAAGTTTTAAGAGAACGTTTATATATCACCAAACAAATGATAAAGATGGCAGGTGAAAAAAATGAAAGAGATTTATTTGGCGGGCGGATGCTTTTGGGGAATGCAGAGATATTTTGAGCAGATACAAGGTGTGATTGATACACAAGTGGGATATGCCAACGGAAACATTAAAAATCCCACCTATGAAAATGTTTGTATGGGCAAAACAAACTTTGCAGAAACGCTGTATGTTCGGTATGACGAAACAAAGGTGACGCTTTTGCAGGTGTTGGCACTGTATTTTAAGGTGATTGATCCAACGACACTTAATCGGCAGGGAAATGATGTGGGAACGCAGTATCGCACGGGAATTTATTATGTTGACGAGGCGGACAAAGAAACCATAAAACGAGTGCTGAAACAAGAGCAAAAGAACTATCAAAGAACCATACAGACGGAAGTAAAAGAACTGCATAATTATTACCCAGCGGAGGAGTATCATCAGAAATATTTGAGAAAACATCCCAATGGGTATTGCCATATCGGTAAGGAGGAATTTGACTATGCCAGAAATTTTAAATATTCGGTTTAAAAGACCGTCGAATAGAGAGCTGAAAGAACGGTTAGACGCACAGCAATATGAAGTGATGGTGAATAATGGCACAGAGCTTCCACATACGAGCGAATATTGCGATAAGCAGGAGGAGGGAATCTATGTGGACAATGCAACGGGTGAACCGCTTTTTACTTCTTATGATAAATTTACCTCGCAGTGTGGCTGGCCAAGCTTTTCAAAAGCAATTAGTGACGAAAATATTAGGACATTAAAAGATTTATCGCATGGTATGGTAAGAGTGGAAGTGCGTAGCAGTGCGGGGGATTTTCATTTGGGGCATTTGTTTTCTGATGGCCCAAAAGAACTTGGAGGGCTGAGGTACTGCATCAATGGTGCAGCGATTCGGTTTATTCCGCTTGGTGATATGGAGATGGAGGGATACTCGTTTTTGCTTCCTTATATGAAAAAGAGAAAAGCACAAGCACTATAAATTCTGGATAGAAAAGAATCTTTTTTATAAATGTTGTGCTGAAAGGAAAAAGAGCGGCGAACGAATCAAAATCTTGTGCAAATATATTATCACATGATTTTTTAACAGAATGTAGTTTTGTCATCTTCTCTGTTTCTATTTCTTTTGGAAGTATTGTGAAACTCTCGTCACCTTAAGCATACCAGACTCGAACCAATGCGCCTGA
>JAVXBD010000117.1:0-2255 GCA_036660175.1 Christensenellaceae bacterium
ACAGCCATGCGGAAAAATTCTGTTTGAAAACCGTATCGTTCGAATCTGATATTCTTATCCCTACCAATAGGCGAATTATGCTTTTATGCGGTCTGTTGCACGATACACACCAAAGTTATATATACTCGCACCCGAAGCATCTGTTACTTGGATCATATCCACCTGCTCTAAGGTTTTATTCTCATAATGCTCTTCAATATACGCTTTCATGCTGGGCATATTATCTGGCGGTGACAGAAATAATGCCTGCGGCTGTGTCACCAATCCTTCCGCAAAATCTTTTTTCATGCCCAATTTTTCTAACCGTTCATAGTGCATGGGTGACTTTGCCATCCATCCTCCTGCATAAGCATTGTTAAAAAACTGCGTATCATTATGTGTCAGCAACTTATCGGTGTTATTTGTCAGTACATACACGCTGCTATAGTATAAATTCTGCGGATGCTCCTGCATATATGTTTCCACCGTTTGCAGCGCACGAAAACGTCCGTCCAAAAAAGCGCCCTCGCTTGCCATCACTGTTTTATTTTTATTGACGACCTGCACAAATGCCGCACCTGCAAATACAAAAAATGCAGCTGCCAAAACCCACGAAATTACTTTTCTTCCTTTGCATTTTGCAAGAAATGTAAGCTCATATTGCTCGTTTACGGCAATTACCGAAAAAGAAACCATCAGCGAAACAAGTATAAATATCATTGTCACACGCTCAATAATTCTGCCGCCAAAGGCAATATAAAAAGCAAGCAGTGCAATGGTCAAAGTACTTAAAATAAGCAGCCAAATCTTCATCCTTTTATGATTGAGTATGGATATAAACAACGCTGTTGCCAAAAACATCAATACGCATAACGTCATAACATTGATATAATGTGCATTTAAGAACATATCCGCAAACGGCGGCACTGCATTCCTTAACTGCGTAACAATTCCTGTTTGATGTTTATAGGTCACATCGTTCGCATCGGCAATCGCCTCCATCGCTTCTGCATTAACCGCACTGCCCACCTCTGTGGAATAATCCGTCAGATTCAGATAAGTGGAATAATCTATGCCGATTTTTTGATAAAGCTGCTGATCTGCTTCATAGGGCGGCACACCGTGATAGTCATAAACACGTGAACGTGGCACGTTAAAGGCTTCATAATCCTTAAATTCTTGCGCACTATATGCCACTTTTTCTGTTATAAATATACTGCCCAAACAAAGAAGCAGTACAAGCACAAGGATTCCTGCACGTTTTAAATATGCCTTTTTATAAGCAATTAGCTTGATAATAAAGCCCACCAACAGCACCGCCGCACAAATTAAGAACGAATCCTGTCGCATCATATACGAAAGCGAACACAACAGTGCAATCAGAATGGTATCTGCCACAAATTCTTTTTTTGATGCTTCCTTTTTTTGCGTAAAATACCAGAAAATTGCCGTACCGCCAAGTATCGCCGATGCAACCGTATATTGTGGATACACCAAATACTTAAACAGCACTGCTATCAAAAACGCAAAACATAAACTATTCAAAACAAACATTTTGGCATTTTTTGCAAGCGCAAGTAGCCTGTATAATATCAGTACAAAAGACAAAAACATCGTACCATATAGCACAACGCTGTACCATGGCACCGTTGCAAATACGCTGTAAAGCCCGCTAATCAATGCACCCATTGCATATTGTATAAACACCAAATGCCCATCTGGCGTTCCCGTATATGCTCCCGCAGCAATATCACGCATTGTCATATCGTCGTTTGTCACAAATAAGCAATTGTTTAGTTTTAACACCAACAAAAACAAAACGAGGTTGATTCCTATCGCCGCAATTAAATAGAGTATTGTTCTTTTTTTGCTGTTAATCAGACTTTTCATACCTTCTCCTATATTTTACTTTTTATCCATGCAAGCACGTCGGCATACACTTCTTGTCTGTTGCTTTCATTTAGAATCTCGTGTCGTGCACCCTCATAGAACTTAAGTGTCACATCAGAAACTCCTGCTTTTTTTACCCAGTCATACACTTCCTGCACACCTGCTGTATAATTCCCAACAGGATCCATACTTCCAGACGTAATCAAATACGGCTTTTCCTTTGGAATACTGTTTGCCCACTTTTCGCCTGAAACACTGTCCACAAGATTTGCCATATCATATGCCGCACGATCCGTAAATTTGAACGTGCATAGTGCATCTGCATTGTACTTGTTTACCATTGCACGATCCCGTGTCAGCCAATCATTTTCACTTTTCACATTGTC
>JAVXBD010000118.1:0-2034 GCA_036660175.1 Christensenellaceae bacterium
TTTTTCCTGCTACATTGATAGGTCACACCTCCATCGCCAATAAATGCAGCAACGCCAGAGGCTTTCGCAGTTATAAAAGAAGAATCTGCATAGCCTGTAACCGTAGATAAAAATAAAAGGAATACGGAAAAGAAAAAAGCTGATTACGAAGAAAAATTTAGTTCGTATGTCGATTTATTGCTTGGTGTGGCTTTAAAAGAAAACGACGAATTGATTGTTGAAGGAAACATCGAAAATTTTGAAATTATGAACCAAATGGCATTAAGAGCATACGAAAAGACTTTGTTTCAGGCGTATTGTTCGACTCTCGTCACCTTATGAAGGATGGTATATGGGCGAGCCAATGACAATTTGGTTAGATTTATAGGAACGGAGAATAAAGTGAATCAAAAGTTTGAGAAGTGGTGCTATGGTGGGAAAAACAAACATTTTTTCCTGACACAAAGTGAGTCGATCCATCGATACAATTCTAAGATGATGGATCGTTTGCTTCTGATTATGACAATTATTATAGGGTGTTATTTAGGAGTAGGAACGTGGACAAAACTTTTCTCAAAATATTCTACTGTGTATTTGGTTTGCTTTGCGGTGTTGCTCGTCATGCTTTGCACATTTAAGTTAAAAATGCGCAAAAGCATAACCTATACCAGAATATATATGCTTTTGTTTTCTTTTGTGATGTTTGCCTTTGTGTGCATATTGGGTACGGTATTTGAGCCAGAGGCAAGGGCAACGCTTTTCATTGTATATGTCCTTGCATTGCCCATGCTATTTATCGTCCCAACACACTATATGTACGCATTTCTCATCACCGCAACCGGTGTGTTTTCTATTATCGCATTGCAGATAAAAGGATTGGAATATGCCGAAATGGATATTGCGCACGGGGTCACCTGCCTTGTAATCGGCATTTTTATTTCTCGCCATATTTTGCAAAGCAGAATGGCGTTATATGCAGTGAACGAGCAACTGGACGCACGCAATATGAAGCTTGACAAGCAATTGCAATTGCAACAGCAACAGCTGCTGCAAAGCCGCATCTCTATCCTGCTCAGCCAAATACAGCCCCACTTTCTTTATAATACGCTTACCGTCATTTGTGGCCTGTGTGACGAAAATCCAAAAGAAGCTAAGAAGGTGACCGCAGAATTTGCAGACTATCTGAGGCACAATCTGGATACGTTAAATCAATGCGCATCTGTTCCTTTTGCGGATGAATTGCGGCATATCAAGGTTTATCTTTATATCGAAAAGAAGCGCTTTGAGAGCAAGCTACAAGTTGTCTATGATATTAAAACAGATGAATTTAGAATTCCGTCCTTAACGGTACAGCCGCTTGTGGAAAATGCCGTCAAGCACGGCGTTCTGCGACGTAAAAATGGCGGTGTGATTACGATTTCCACACAAAATTTGGACGGGTGGTACGAAATTACCATCACCGATGACGGTGTGGGCTTTGACGTTAATCAGCCACCAGCAGAGCCGAATACGCACATTGGCATTCAAAACGTGCGTGACCGCCTATGGTCGCTGTGCAAAGGAACACTGACGATAAACAGCGAGGTGGGGACAGGTACAAAAGCGGTAATCAAAATACCAAAAGAGAAATGAAAAAGACAGATTCGGCTAAAAAAGGTTTTTCTGACCACGACGCATTTAAAACACTTGATTTGTCGGAATGAATTGATATTCCTTTTATGAAAACTTATGGAGGCAAGAAAGTAAATGAAAAAAATAACGACCATAATAATCGCAATACTACTGACTGCAAGTCTGCTTTTTTCAGCATGCAGTGCTACGATAACTGTGACTAAATTGCCAGAACAACCCAGTGCAGAGGCGACTGCGGAACAGACAAGCGCAATGCCTACGCAAGAGGCAACCAATAAAGAGTGGATTAACGCAGATCTCGTGGGCAACATAACAACGGATTTGTCTTTGTCACAAAAGGACGATTACCATGCCGCCGTCAATCAGGACTGGCTGGCTGCCACAAAAATTCCAGCTGGTGAAACGCAGATTAATAGCGGCACA
>JAVXBD010000119.1:0-2013 GCA_036660175.1 Christensenellaceae bacterium
CCTAAAATTTTTGGATTTTTGCTTCGCTGTAAGGCGGCAAAACGACGCTTAGCAGACTATTTCGAGCGACACCAACGGTGCAGCGGACAAAAAGACTTTGTTTCAGGTGCATTGGTTCGAGTCTGGTATGCTTTATGCAAGTGGTGCGAAAAGAGCTTTCACATGGCGAAAAAATCTGAAATTATGTCAAATATTGGGGTGGAGCAGTAAACGAAAGTTATCGAAGTTTCGATAAGCATACCCGTTTGATGCCTTTCGTAAAGCCATTGGAATAAGGACACCAAAAACATTGAGAATAAGATGTGGCCAGTTTCTAAGCATAGTCAGGCATGGCGCAAACTCGGGTATATCGGCAACGACAGCAAAATGTGCAAAGTCTACTTGTGCCTTTCTCGATTTTTTTCATACTAAAAAGCAGCAAAGCCCTTTACGAACCCTGCTGCCTTTGGATTTATCTTTGGATTTTTTATAGATTATTTTGTTTCAGCATTTCACTTAGAACCGTTTTTTTAAAAGCAGTTTAAAGATTATTGCCTTTTGCGTCTTGTTAGAATGACCGTAATGACAATTGCTGCAACTGCAATAATGACAACCAATATAATGATTAGCATATTGGAGCTGATGCCAGAGCCTGCTGCGGGTGCTGTGGTTGGCTGCTCTTCTGCTGGAGCTGTGGTTTCCTGCTCTTCCGGAGCTGGCTCAACAGTTTCCTCCTCTGCGGGCTGCTCAGAAGCAGGATCTACAGGTGTATCAGGAATCGGCGGAATAGAGGGAAGCGGCTGAGGTGTTTCTGTCGGTTCTGTTTCAGCGGTTGCTGGCGAATTGAGAGGCTTTGAGGAAGCATCTAAAAGAACAATGTCGCCTTTGCCGTCCATCTGCATATTGATATAAATAGTTCCTAAACCTGCTTTTAGGTCTAATTCATTTTCGCCGTTTTTCTTGACAATTTGTGTATTATCACCAACAACAACATCAATTTCAAGATCGCCAAGACTTTCGCCGTCCGCATCATAAACATTTAAGTCATGTCTGCCTTTGCTGATGCCTGGAATTACAAAATATCCTGCAGCATCTGTAACGCCTGATAGGCTTTGTTTAGTAGCATCGTTTTCGGAATCAATTGTTGCATGAACAATCGGCGCACCGTCAGCGTCAATCAAAAATCCTGCAATAACAGGGTTTGTAACAGGATCTGGTTTTTTTGTAGGTGCTGGTTTTGGTGGCTGCTTGCCAGGGGTAATCGGATTATCCGATGCAAGTGCAGGGTGAAAAGATGAGGTTGAAGAACCGTTTGGGTTTGCAACCATTGCAATATATACCGTTGCATTGGGTGTGGAATAATTCAGCGTATAATCACCATCAACGGTCGAATCTGCTATTCCTGTTTTATCGCTTTTTACATAGGTCATGTTACACGCACCGATTTGTTTTTTGTCGGGTGTAAAGATTTTAAAAGTATCTTTTTTTGAAGCGTCAACAGCAGGAAAAGAAAGAATACCGTCTTTATTGGCAACGGATTGTGTTTCGTTGTCAATGGTTAAGATATAACCAGGAAGTGCAGTGCTGTCTTTGTCAATCAAATAGAATTTGAGATTTAAAAGAGGCTCATCATCAGCTAATGCAACCATTGGCAATAAAGATACAAGTACCAAAATTACCACGAGAAGAAGTGCAAGTTTCTTTTTTTTCATTTTCATATACCACCTTACTATTAGTTTTATGATATTTCCGACCGATCAATCGGAAAAATATAACTATAATTTTATTGTACATCAAAAAAAATACGATGTAAATGTTTTAACAAATAAAGGGAATACATTACCTAAAGTGACGAGAGTCGAAAAACGTGTGGACTCGACTCTCGCCACCGTAGG
This sequence comes from Christensenellaceae bacterium, assembly GCA_036660175.1. Taxonomy (GTDB): domain Bacteria; phylum Bacillota; class Clostridia; order Christensenellales; family Christensenellaceae; genus Christensenella. Next base: position 1,875 of record JAVXBD010000119.1, read on the forward strand.
CTTGTGAAAAGTTTTTTGGAGGATTTTTATGAGAAAATTTACATATATGGTTTTGGCAATGATGATGGTTTTGATGATGGTTTCGTGTACAGCAAAAACACAGCAGCCATCGGCAACACCAGCGCCAACACCAGCTCCA
>JAVXBD010000120.1:0-1912 GCA_036660175.1 Christensenellaceae bacterium
CGTTGTAGTATCAAGCGTACCCGGTGTGCTGTCCGCTTCAACTTTACCAGTATATGATACATGCAGCACATCATATGTGCATCCAGGATTACCAAAGTTCGGATCTCCGTTGCTAAAGTCAAATGTATATGGCGTGCCGTTAAAATCAACATCATCCACTATTTGATCAAGATGCGCATCATACGCGAGAAATTCTGTTGCTTGATAAATTCGCTGATTCACACCACAGTTTTGTGCTACATACGCCTCAAGTAATTTGTAGTCCGGACTATCCTTTATCGTTGGACTGTTTGTTGCATAGAGTTGTTCACCGCTTGGCAGTGGAGGGGTGACCGCCACTTCCGCTCCTGCTGGTGCTGCCGCTAAGGCTACACCTGCCATTGAGAATACCAATATGACTGCAATCATGATACAAATCGTCTTTTTCATTATTTATTCCTCCTAATTTTTTTTTATAAATAGTTGTGATAGTTATTCTTCTCATTTAAAACTATCAAAAAATTGTTTACTTGGAAACCCTTTCCAACCCAAAGTCTCTTTTTTTAACGGAAAGTCAAATATTTTGCGCTTTAGATTTCATGTATATATTCAATCAATTCGTTTTTTTGTCTTTTTTCTACATTTTAAAAAGGTATCTAAAACACTCTCCCTTTCTAATTTTTTTGTTTACACCATTGATACGCAGAAATACACTATTTGTTAGAAATTTTTTATTTTAATAGTATCTCTGCAAATCATCAGTTTTATATCATGTTCTATTCCACCACTGGCGGAGCATCTGGTATGGTAGTTTCAACTTTTGTAATCACTCTACTATCCAATGCACAGCCTCCTGCCGCCATCAACCCCATAATCAGTAGGACTGCAATAAATCTCTTCATTGTACCACATCTCCTCCCTGCTTTTTCTCAGTTGATGTCTCTGTTTTTAATACTGCTTGCAACAAATATCTTCTGCTGTCCTCCCCACGAACACACGTTGAAAGTGTCAGTATCTTATCGTCCTTGCCTACTGCACTCCTGTCAATGTTTGCGTTTTTATCCGCTGTTCCAATCTGGGTAAGATATTTTTCCCATTGTACATCATCGGAAAAATCCCAAGACGATAAAATATGATCATCTCCTGCTTCATATGCAGCAAATATCTCGTATTCATACATAATATCATTTGGAAAATATAGCTTTAATGCTTTGTGCTGTGCAAAAAAGTCGGTATCTGCAAAATCATGCAAGCCCGCAAACATATTGCCATTATTCATCCGATGCCCATAAAGCACAGTATTGCGATCGGTAAAATCGGACTTGTTTGCCACATCCATAAAAATTGCGCCTTCTATATTTTTCTGAAGCAGTGCATCATGGTCCAGATAATAAATATTATCTTTTCCCTGTACAACGGCATAATCCACTTTTGTTTCTGGAATAGATACCCATGCTATAATCTCAGGGTTTTCTTTTTGCAATTTCACAAAATCTATATACCTATCAGGCGGCTTTCTTGTGGGCATAGGCGTTGGGGTCACAGTTGGCGTTGGCTCTAAGGACGGTGACGGCGTTGCACTTTGCGCCAATTCCAAAACCTTTTGCGCCTCTTTTTCTGCCACCCATTGGTTATACACATATCCCGTAATATTCCATGCCGCAACGGCAATTCCTGCGATAATCAAAGAAATCAACAAATACTTCTTGTATTTCCAGAGAAATTCTTTGATTCTATTCTGCTTTTTTTTCTTCTGCACTTTATTATCCACTGCTCTATCCTTATTTTATTTGATTCACACTTTATTTTCAATTGTTTCTACTGCCAATGCTGCTGCTTTATTAACTCTCTCATAATATCCGCCCTTGAAGAACAAACACGATGCACGATCTGGCGCCATAATATCTGCCTCACCGCTAATAAGCGCACTTGC
>JAVXBD010000121.1:0-1663 GCA_036660175.1 Christensenellaceae bacterium
TAACAAAGCCATGCGGAAAAATTCTGTTTGAAAACCGTATCGTTCGAAGCTGATATGCTTAAGAATTTAGCTCGTCCAACGTCAGCTCATATCCTGCAATAAAATGCTCCATAAAGAACTCTGCTTCAGGCATATTCATATTTGTTATTGTTTCTAAAATCCGTTGCTGAGCCTTTAAAAACTCTGTATTGCCGCTCTTTTTTTCTTCTATGCACTTGATATAGGCACACAGCCGATCCGCCGCTTTAACCAGCATTTTCACATCGCTGTCCACTTCCTGCAATACATACGGCGCAATATATTCGCTCATTTCCAGCGGTAGCATATCCACCAAAGTATGCTCGGCATGACGCTCAATACGCTTATAAGCGGATTTGATGTCCTCATCGAAATATTTGATGGGTGTGGGCAAATCTCCTGTGATTGCCTCAGCCGCCTCGTGATAAAGTGCAGTTTTTAATACTTGTCCTTCGTCCATTTTGCCGTCAAAATACACGTTTTTGATGATGCACAATGCGTGTGAAATCAGTGCAACATGAAAGGAATGCTCCTGTACATTTTCCTCTATCGTATTGCGCATAAGTCCCCATCTTTTGATGTGTTTTAAACGTGACATATAGGCATAAAAACTTTTTTTCATCGTATGTTCCTCCTTAGGACAACGGTTTTCTTGTCGATACTTGACAAACCTGTTTTTCCAGTGATATGATTATACCATAAAATTGAATACGCTGCTGGGGGAGCCAAATATAATATAGGCTGAGAAGATAACCCTACGAACCGGTCATGGTAATTCATGTGCAGGGAAGCATTACAATTATAATGTTTTTTACAACTCCTGCTTATGCGGGAGTTTTTTTTGACCTTAAGGCAGTGCTTATCCAGTTTCAAAAAAACACACAGCTTGGAGGCTAAAAAAATGTTTGAAAAATTTTCAGAAATGAGTATGATTGCACTGATTATTGTGCTGGTACTCATCGTAGCAGGAATTATTGGTTATTTGATTATTCATAAAAAAACCAAAGATTCCAAAACCATCTCAAAATCTCAATGGACTACAAAAGAGCTTACGACTGCTGCTTTGTGCATCGGTGCAGCATTTTTATTAAGCTTTATTAAGATTTTTTCTATGCCTAATGGTGGTTCTATTACACCTGCAAGTATGCTTCCGATTATGGCATTTGCGTACATTTACGGGTTAAAAAAGGGACTGCTTGTAGGACTTTGCTACTCCCTTTTGCAATTTGTGCAGGAACCGTTTTTCTTGTCTTTTCCGCAGTTTGCACTGGATTATTTACTGTCCTTTTCGCTGCTTGCACTGGCAGGACTTGCAAAGAAAAACATCATATCAGGTATTATTTACGGCAGTGCCGCACGGTTTGTTTGTCAGTTTTTAAGCGGATGGATATTCTTTGGCATGTATGCACCAGAGGGTGTGCCTGCATGGATTTATTCGCTTGGATATAACGGCTCTGTGGTGGGTATCGAATGTGCAATCTGTGTGATAGTTGCGGCAATTCCAGCAATCTCAAAACTTTTTAATAAAGCAAAAACACAAGCGACAGCCAAACAGCTCGAGTTTAAGACCACGATGCAGGCATAAGGTGACGTGAGTCGAACAATACGCCTGAAACAAAGTCTTTTCGCCTGCTGCGCCCGTGAG
>JAVXBD010000122.1:0-1452 GCA_036660175.1 Christensenellaceae bacterium
ATAGAATATAAATAATTGTAAAGCCGTTTATGGTATAATGAATCATACGATCATAGGAGGACTTGAGTATGCTCGGTAAAAAAGATCATCAAATGACATTTGTATTACTTTCTCTAGAGGATATGATTCCTGAGAAGCATCTTTTAAAGAAAATAAACCAGCTTGTTAATTTTCAATTTATCTATGAATTAGCAGCTCCCTATTATTCGGCGAAGGGACGCCCCTCAATTGATCCCGTGATCATGGTTAAAATGCTGCTCGTTGGATTTTTGTATGGCATAAAATCTGAAAGAAGACTTATGGAAGAGATTCAGTTAAATCTCGCCTATCGCTGGTTCTGTGGACTAGATTTAGCGGATACGGTGCCGAATCACTCCATATTTAGCCAAAATCGTCGCAGACGTTTCCATGATGATGCTTTTTTTCGTTCTATTTTCACTGAAATTGTCATGAAATGTATTGAATTCGATCTTGTGACGGCTGAAGAAATCGTGGTGGATGGTACTTATCTGCCTGCAAATGTATCGAAAAGTTCAACAACGCATGTAAAGCAGACTGTATCAAAAGGAATGCAGAGCTATCTGGATGCTTTGGATCAGGAATTTTCGGAGCAGCCTGGATTTAAGAAGCCTGAGCCTGAAGTAAAAGAGGTAACGGTGCAAGTAAGCACAACGGATGGCGATTGTCGTTGCATCAATCACCGTGATAAAAAAGGAATTGGCTATTTGATGGAAACTACCGTGGACTGTTATTGTGGCATCATCACGGGAGTCGATACTTTTCCTGCAAACCAAAAGGAGAGTCTGATCCTTTTACGTCATCTCGAAAAACAGATGGTATCACTCAATCTTCGATACAATAAACTGGCTTTAGATAAAGGATATGATAGTGGCTGTATACATCGTGGACTGGAGTTAATGGGTATTGAGGGGTACATTGCGCCTGTGCGCTATTTAAACTCTCCCGAAAGCCATGGATTTACTTACTCAAAGCCCAATGATTGTTTTATATGTCCTGAGGGTCACACACTTGATTATCATATTTTGAGTTGTAGTAAGTCGACCGGTAAATACCTTCGTTGTTACCAAACACAACGTACTGATTGTAAAAACTGTCCTCAAAAAATAAAATGCATCGGAGAAAAGGCAGTACGACGCAGAATACTGGCAAGCAGTTGTTATCCAGCCTTTTATGCAGGACATGAGCGAACCAAACATTCTGAGTATTCAATCATGATGAAAAAAAGAGCCATATGGGCAGAAGGAAGTTTTTCCGTATTAAAGCGGGAACATGGACTGGGTCATATTAAGAAGAGAGGCCTTCAACGCGTAAGCGAGGAATGCCTTCTTTCTGCTACCGCTTTAAATCTAAAGAGAATGGTAAAATCCATTCTCTCTTTAATTTATTTTAGATTTTACTGCACAAGAGAAACAATTGTTATATAAAGATGCA
>JAVXBD010000123.1:0-1045 GCA_036660175.1 Christensenellaceae bacterium
TTACCAATTTGCAGACTAAATTCTTTTTCATATCCGTTCTCAAAAATCGGCACCAATCGCTGTTTGTTGTACGCATCACTCACCTCGCCGTTTGGTGATGTCATAAACACCGAATTGCGCATCTCAAACCCATGCAGTCCATAGACGCCCGTCAGAATATACGCATTTTTGTTGATGCTTCTGATTTGATTCTGTAATTCTATATCCTGTGCAAACGAACCGCTCAGTGTATTTTCAGGCAGAAACACAAGCTGTGTTGGTGCTTGCTGCTGTGCATTTTTTGCAAGAGCCACCGCCTTTTCTTCCCGTCCGCTTCCTTGCCCATCTGCATAAAACGGTACATTATATTGTACCGCACTCACGCTTACATCTGCCGTCTCTTTGTGCATCACCACCGCACCAAAAATCAAATTTGCCGCACAAATAGCCAACGCAATCGCTATTGGTTTTTTACTTTTCATAGCCATCGCCTGTGCAATCAACACATTAACCAATATCATCAAAAAGCTGATAAACAAAACCCCAAAAACGCTCGCACTACCAATCCCATAAGCAAATGCCCATTGCGTAAGCCCCATGCGCACGCACGGCAGTCCAAAAGCGCCCACTCCGCAAACCCATTCCGCCGCCGTCCATAAAATCGCAATCAGCACACTGCGTATTGCAGGAGAACAGTTTATTTTGATGCCTGCCACAATCGCCGTCCACAAAATACCGCCTTGTACTGCCACCACCGTCAAAAATCCAAGTATCAGCCACAAAACACTGTTCTGTATGCGTGTTTCTACATTCAGCATAAAAAACGCACTATCGTAATAGGCAAACAATGCCAAGCAGAAAATCCCTGCATACAGCATCACTTTTTTTAAACAGTCTTTGTTTTTAAACAGCACAAAAAACATCGGTGCAATACACACCCATGCCAAAAATGACAGTTGTGCCACATCAAAGCAAATTCCGCATAAGAGTCCGCTTCCTGCACATATTAAAATTGGCACGATCCGTTTTTTCATGACTCTATTATAACACAAAAGCACCCACATCG
>JAVXBD010000124.1:0-811 GCA_036660175.1 Christensenellaceae bacterium
GGTTTATAAATAAAAATGCTTTATTAACTATATTAGTTGAAAAGGAATTTGAAGAGTCTACTGTTTCTAAAATTTTAGACTTAGTTGAAAATGCTAGTACTAAAAAATCTAAAACTGAAAACTTTATAACTAGATTTTCTAAATATTATACGCCTGTAGTAGTTATATCAGCATTGTTAATAGCTGTGGTTCCTCCAATTGTAATACCGGGAGCATCTTTTGATAGTTGGTTCTATAGAGGGCTAATATTCTTAGTTGTTTCTTGTCCTTGTGCTTTAGTACTGTCTATACCATTAAGTTTCTTTAGTGGAATAGGGTATGCATCAAAACAAGGTATTTTAATTAAGGGAAGTAGTTACTTAGAAGCTTTAAGAAATGTAGATACAGTAGTATTTGATAAAACTGGAACACTTACAAAAGGTGTATTTGATGTAACAAGTGTAAAACCTATAGGTATAAGTGAAGAAGAATTATTAAGATATGCATATATAGCAGAAATTAATTCAAATCATCCAATAGCTAAATCTATAGTAAAACATTATGAAGGAAATATTGATTTAGATAAAATTAAAAACTATGAGGAAATAGCAGCGCATGGTATTAGAGTAGATTACGAAGGACAGCATATACTAGCTGGTAATGAAAAACTTATGATGACTCAAAATATATTCTATTCTAAAGCTAAGGAAGTTGGAACAGTAGTATATATATCTGTTAATAAAAAATATAGAGGATATATTGTTATAGCTGATAAAGTAAAAGATGATTCTAAGGATTGTATAGAAGGACTTAAGAGCATAGGTATAAAACG
>JAVXBD010000125.1:0-801 GCA_036660175.1 Christensenellaceae bacterium
CTTATGGGGGCAGGGAGAACTGAATTGGCTAAAACAATATACGGACATATTAAAAAAACTAGTGGAAATATATATATAAATGGAAATAAAGTAGAGAATAAAAGTTCTAAAGATGGATTAAAAAATAAAATAGCATACGTTTCTGAAGACAGAAAGGGAGATGGTCTAATATTAGATTTATCTATAAAAGAAAATATGACTATATCATCTTTAAATAAGATAGCTACTATGTTTAGTATAAATAAGAGAAAAGAGACAAAGGAAGTGAATGAGTATATAGAAAAAATGAACATAAAAACACCAAGTGAAAATCAACTAATAAGAAATTTAAGTGGTGGAAATCAACAAAAAGTTGCAATAGCTAAAGCACTAATGACAGAACCAGATATTCTTATACTTGATGAACCTACTCGTGGAGTAGATGTTGGTGCAAAAAAAGAAATATATGACCTTATAAATAATTTTAAAAGTAAGGGTAATGCAGTAATAATGATATCTTCTGAAATGCCAGAAATATTAGGACTAAGTGATAGAATATTAGTTTTAAGCCAAGGTAGAATTACAGGAGAATTTGATATAAAAGATGCAACACAAGAATTAATATTAAAAAGTGCAGTTGAAACTAGGGAGGCATAACAGTGGAATTATCATCAAGAGAAAATAAGAAAATTGATATAAAAGGTATTTTAACAAAGTATAAAAGTTTAGTAGGATTACTATTACTAATAGCTATAGTATCAATACTTAGCCCAAATTTCTTAAATCCTAAAAATATATTAAATATACTTAGACAAACATCAG
>JAVXBD010000126.1:0-773 GCA_036660175.1 Christensenellaceae bacterium
TAAGTATTCATTGATGTATAAGCAGGACTTCAAGTTCACATCAGACATTAACATACATGCAATTGTACGAGCATTGACTTTATCCGTTTTCGTTTTACAAAGGCTGATGTTCTTCTGGCTTAGACTGGTGTACAGAGGATTGATGAGAAAAGTGGTAAAACCTTTATTTTTCAAAAATCCTAAAATATTGTTGCTGTAGTGTCCCGTGGCTTCGAGTACTACTTTAATTTTACTCAAATTATCACTACAAGACAAAATTTTGAAGAGCAACTGAGTGAAACCATTAATGTCATTTTGAATCGTGAATACATCAAAGAGAACCGTTCCATCGGAATCAGTGATGAAGCAATCGTGTTTGTCTTTTGCAACGTCAATTCCTACATAAATCATAAAGATACCCCCGTAAAATAATTGATGCTGTATAAGTCCACAGGACACTTTACGTCTTGTAACCTCGCTCTAAATAAACCGTCGGGCGGTATCTAACTAATTAACAAACTCGTAAAGGGCTGTGGCTGGAGCCTCCTCAAAACCGTCATGCGGTAGGTAAAAAACCAATCCGCAGCATCTTAAATAGTGTAACACTTTCGCTTGTTTCTGAAGAGGAACGTTAAAAAATACTACTTTTATAGAATACGGAGGATAGTAAAAATGAATAGATTAAAAAGCTGGGCGCTGTGGCTTGCCATTGGCGCTCTTTGTGTGTTTTGTGTGAAAGAATTCGCAGGGATAGACATCAGTGAGCAGGTAAACGGATTGTTAAATGTTGCGTT
>JAVXBD010000127.1:0-756 GCA_036660175.1 Christensenellaceae bacterium
ATTCTCAAAACGCCTAAAACGCAGTCCAGCAGACGCTCCGTCTATCTGCCTGAAACCGTCATGAACCTGTTAAAGCTCGCGTATTGGCGGCGGAAACCCATCCCGAATGGTGCGCCGGATCTGATTTTCCGCTACCCGGACGGTCGCCCCATTCAGGAGCATTGGCTCAATCAGCGGCTGCGGAATCTAACAAATCAGCTGGCGCTGCCGCCGATTACATTTCACAGCTTACGTCACAGCAGCATTTCCTACAAGCTGGTCTTGACCTCCGGAAATATCAAAGCGGTGCAGCGGGATGCGGGGCACGCGCAGGCGGCGATGGTAACCGAAGTTTATGGGCATATCTGGGACGAAAACCGCAGGGAGAATGCCCAGCGGTTTGAAGCCCAGTTCTATGGAGGCGGTGGCACAGGTAAGTGAATTGGAATGTAAGAGCTTCCCCTTAGGAGGGGGACGCTCTATCCAGAGGGAGAACCGGGGGCAGGTAACACAAAAGTGAGCGGTGGGAATTCCCATCGCTTTTATCATATCATTTGAAAATAACAATGAAAAAACAGGAGGACTATCATGAGAAAATCTAACATTACCCTAAACGACCTGTCCGGCGCATTCACACTGCCGCTGTTCAACAGACTGCTGAACAAGACGAGGAATATTAACAGACTCCGGGAGCTGTATCAGCTTCTGGATTTTCTATATGACCACGGTCAAAAACAGATGGCATATCGCCTCATCTGCCTGTGCTTTTCCCTGACG
>JAVXBD010000128.1:0-755 GCA_036660175.1 Christensenellaceae bacterium
TGACGACAAAGCTGAAACTAAAGCATCTCGTGAAGCATCTGACGAAGCGCCGTTCTCTGCACTTGCGTTCAAAATCATGAACGATAAGTTCGTAGGTAACTTAACATTCGTACGTGTTTATTCTGGTGTTCTTAAACAAGGTGATCCGGTTTATAACCCAGTTAAATCTAAGCGTGAGCGTATCGGTCGTATCGTGCAAATGCATGCGAACGAACGTCAAGATCTTGAAGAAATCCGTGCAGGTGATATCGCAGCGTGTGTAGGTCTTAAAGACGTTACAACGGGTGATACATTATGTGATGAGAAAAATATCATTACTCTTGAGCGTATGGAATTCCCAGAGCCAGTAATTTCATTGGCTGTTGAATCTGGTCAAACGATTATTGCTGGTATGGGTGAGCTTCACCTTGACATCATCGTTGACCGTATGAAGCGTGAATTCGGTGTTGAAGCGAACATTGGTAAACCAATGGTTGCTTACCGCGAAACAATCAAAAAGACTGTTGAGCAAGAAGGTAAGTTTGTTCGTCAAACAGGTGGTAAAGGTAAATTCGGTCATGTATATGTTCGTTTAGAGCCTATGGATGTTGAAGAAGCTGGTAAAGAATACCAATTCGCTGAAGAAGTTGTCGGCGGTACTGTACCTAAAGAATTCTTTGGTGCGGTTGACAAAGGTATTCAAGAACGTATGAAGAATGGTGTATTGGCTGGTTACCCTGTTGTGGGTATCAAAGCGACATTATTCGACGGTTCTT
>JAVXBD010000129.1:0-427 GCA_036660175.1 Christensenellaceae bacterium
GGCACAATCAAATAAATAGTAGACCAGTATGCTTGCCTATTTTGAGTAATACTGCGTCTGTAAATCTTTAGATACCACCAGTATCCACAGATTTACATCCTTGTCTTACTCAAAATATTCGTCGCATCTTTGGTCTATTATTTATTTTCATGTGCCTAATATGGTATTATTTAAATGATATAATATGAAGATTTATGACGAAATAGACGATATAATTAAGGATGGTGATTAATTTGAACAAGTTAGTAGAAATGTTTATAGCATTTTTCAAGATAGGAGCTTTTACATTTGGTGGGGGATATGCAATGATTCCTTTAATTGAAGAAGAAGTTGTTAAAAATAAAAAGTGGATGAGTCAGGAAGAGTTTATGGATATATTAGTTGTATCTCAAAGTTTACCAGGAGCGTTAGCTATAAACTGTTCTCT
>JAVXBD010000129.1:437-749 GCA_036660175.1 Christensenellaceae bacterium
GATTTATAGGTGCTATTATAGCATTATTAGCTGTAATATTACCTTCATTTTTAATAATAATAGTTATAGCTTCATTCTTTATGCAATTTAGAAATAATTATTATGTAAATGCAGCATTTAAGGGGATAACAGCAGCTGTACCTATGCTTGTGTTAATTGGTGCTGTTAGTTTAAGTAAAGGTCTTGAAAAGAATAATAGAACTATATTAACTATAGTAATATCATTAATAGCATTAGTTATTTTTGATATTCATCCTGTTTTAGTTATAATAATGTCCGCGATATATGGTGTGCTATTTTTAAGAAAGAAGG
>JAVXBD010000130.1:0-468 GCA_036660175.1 Christensenellaceae bacterium
TTTTATACATATAGAATCTGCTCCCATAGATTCCATAGTCTTTAATAATTCTAAATAGTATTCAGTAGTATGTACATCACTTGTTGTATATGATATTGCACATTGGCAATGTCCACCATACTTTTTTATAGCTTTCATAGATGCCTCTATATTTCTAACATCATTTAAAGCATCAAATACTCTGATTATATCGATACCGTTTTCCAGCGAAAGCTTAATAAACCTATCAACTAAATCATCAGCATAGTTTCTGTACCCTAGAAGATTTTGTCCTCTTAAAAGCATTTGTAATTTCGTGTTTTTAACTCTTTTTCTTATTTCCCTTAATCTTTCCCATGGATCTTCATTTAGAAAACGTATACATGCATCAAATGTTGCTCCACCCCAAACTTCCATAGAATGGTATCCTACCTTATCCATAGTTTCTAATATAGGTAGTATTTCATCTGTAGTTAATCTTGTAGCAAT
>JAVXBD010000130.1:478-740 GCA_036660175.1 Christensenellaceae bacterium
AAGATTGATGCCCATCTCTTAATGCTGTTTCAGTTATTTTTAACTGACTCACTATATCCTCACACTCCTAAAATATAAATATATATACCCAATATAAAATTTACTTCTTTTATATTATATATTGTTTTGTTTAATTTCTAAAGCATTTTTGTTATTTTTCGTTTTTTTTTTTAGTATTTCTTATATATTGCATACTTTTATTAGCTATTTCTAACTATTTTATTTACAAATAATATGCAAACTATTTTATAATTCCTAAATC
>JAVXBD010000131.1:0-735 GCA_036660175.1 Christensenellaceae bacterium
CAATCTATTAATATTTACAGTAAGTGTATTATCATCTACAAACCATTCACTATCCCATAAGTAGTTCATTAAATCTTCCCTGGAAACAATACATCCTTTTTCTTTTGTCAAGCAAGCTAAAATCTTCATTTCATTTTTAGTCAGCTCGACTTCTTCTCCTTCATGACTTAAAATCCCCTTTGAAAAATTAATCTTGAAGTTACTCAACTGCATCACCTCTTGATACCCCGCATAAGTTCTTTTCAAAAGCACACTTATTCGGGCTAATAAGATTTGAGTGTTATAAGGTTTTGTTACAAAATCATCTGCGCCTAAGTTCATACTCATCAATTCGTCCATATCACTATCTCTACTTGTCACGATAATAATCGGTGTACTCCACTCTTGTCTAATCTCTTTACAAATGTAATAGCCATCATATACAGGTAGATTGATATCTAATAAAATAAGGTGTGCCTCTTCTTCTCTAATTACCTCTAAAACATGCTCAAAGTCTTCAACAACTGCAACCTCGTAACCATAACGTTTTAAAAGTTCCCCTAACTCTTTACGAATTTTTTCTTGGTCTTCTATAATTAATATTTTGTACATGCTGCCTCCTGCTCCTATGTAAATGTATCACTTGTACAGATTGATATATAGTGTACCATAAGTCATAATCTTTATCCTCAGATAAATATGCGTATTCATCCCCTGTCATACAATAGCATAAGGTTCTTTTTTTCTTTTCATTTG
>JAVXBD010000132.1:0-730 GCA_036660175.1 Christensenellaceae bacterium
CTTGCCCAAGGAGCTTGGCTTTGACAGCTTGGTGGAGCCGCTGCGCATGCTGTTTAAGGATGAAGTGCGCAAGCTGGGCCTTACGCTTGGGCTGCCTCAGAGCTTGGTTTTCCGCCAACCCTTCCCCGGCCCCGGATTGGCCATTCGTGTGATTGGGGAGCTTACCCCCGACAAGGTGCGCATTGTACGGGAAAGCGACTTGATTTTACGCGAGGAAATCGCGGCGGCTGGGCTTGACAAGAGCATTTCGCAATATTTCACCGTGCTTACGGGTGCGCGCAGTGTGGGCGTGATGGGTGATGAACGCACCTATGCCTACGCAGTGGCGCTTCGTGCGGTTACGACGGATGATTTTATGACGGCGGATGTGGCGCAAATCCCCTACGAACTGCTGGGCAAGATTGCAACCAGAATTGTGGGCGAGGTGGTCGGGGTCAATCGGGTGCTGTATGATATTACAACCAAGCCGCCGGCTAGTATTGAGTGGGAATAAGAACTATCGAGTCGGAAACCTTTGTTTATCAAGGGCTTCCGGCTCTTTTCTTTTGCTATGCAGTCAGGCTTTTGGTGGTTGTGGCGTATTTTTTCAATCAGCGCAAAGGATTAACTGATTTTGACTGGACACAAGTTCGGGTTCTGTTCGTTGCGCCGAGGTATACGCAATACCAGCTGGGCTCAATACGTTTCAACGATCTTCCGATGGAATTGTGGAAAATCAAACGTTTTGAAC
>JAVXBD010000133.1:0-680 GCA_036660175.1 Christensenellaceae bacterium
TTTTAGATAGCAAGCTACACCGTGTAGCTATTCTGACATTCCTCACTCCCGCCAATCAATCCAATAAAAACAGGCCGAAAACCCTGTTATAGTCAAGGTTTTCGGCCTATTTTGGCACCCCCGGCGCGACTCGAACGCACTACATTCCGCTTAGGAGGCGGACCCTCTATCCAGGTGAGGTACGGGGGCATAGATGCTATCATACAGGAAATATAACAGGGTGGCAAGTGCTCAGGCACTTCCTTAGGAGGGGGACGCTCTATCCATCTGAGCTACGAACGCGGATGAAATTGTAACAGAACTTTGCCTAAACTGCTGCCACGCCCCTCCGCCATGGGCCCCGCCACAGGCGGGCCGGCGCTTTTGCGCCGGAGGCCGCCCGGATTCATTCCGGGCCGCCGCAAATCAAATGCCCGGAGGGCTCCCAAAAAAGTCTTCGCCCTTTTTTGGGAACGGGGGACGCTCTATCCATCTGAGCTACGAACGCGGATTAAATTTTTGCGACTGTTGGTTTTCCGTCGGGCCGCCATATATGGCGGCCCTACCCGCTGTTATTGTACCCGATTGGGGGAAAGCTGTCAACGGGCGATGGGGGCTTATCCCGCCCTTTTACCCCTCGATTTCCCCCCATTTCCCTGCGAAATCAAAGAAACTTACGGAACTTGCAGAAAAAGGTTGTA
>JAVXBD010000134.1:0-660 GCA_036660175.1 Christensenellaceae bacterium
CATTTACATACGCAAATGAATCTGGCAATATTTCATTAAATATTAATTTACCGATTGTTGTAACTAAGTATTTCCCTTTTTGGCTTTCTGTAAATAATTTGTATTTAAATGAATCTACTGGTAAAGCGACTCTCGTATGTAAAATAACTTCTCTTCTTTCATAAGCCATTAAAGCTTCATTAATATTTTTAAAAACACGACCTTCTCCTAATGCTTTACTTTTTTCCATAGTTAAGTAATAGTTTCATAAAACAATATATTGAGAAGGTGTAACAATTGGTTTTCCATCTTTTGGATTTAAAATATTATTTGCTCCTAGCATTAAAAGTCTTGCCTCAGCTTTTGCAGCTTCTGACAAAGGTACGTGAACAGCCATTTGGTCACCGTCAAAATCGGCATTAAATGCTGGTGTCACTAGTGGATGAAGACGAATAGCCTTACCACCAATTAAAACCGGTTCAAATGCTTGAATACCTAATCTATGAAGTGTTGGTGCTCTATTTAATAAAACTGGATGTTCTTTTATAACATCTTCAACAACATCCCAAACAATAGGATTTTGATTTTCAATAAGTTTCTTCGCGGCTTTAATATTCCCCGCTAAATCTCTAGCTACTAAACCATTTATAATATGAGGCTTAAATAATTCCAAAGCCATTT
>JAVXBD010000135.1:0-614 GCA_036660175.1 Christensenellaceae bacterium
TTAAACTCCAAAGGAGATAGACAATATGGCAATGACAATGACTCAAAAAATTCTTGCCGCACACGCAGGATTAGAAACTGTATCAAAAGGTCAGCTAATTGAAGCTAATCTTGACCTTGTAATGGGAAACGATGTCACTTCTCCTGTCGCAATAAATGAAATGATTGACAAGGGATTTAAAGATGTTTTTTCAACTGATAAAATCGCTCTTGTTATGGACCATTTTACGCCTAACAAGGATATTAAATCGGCTGAGCATTGCAAACAGGTTAGAAATTTTGCAAGAGAATATAAAATTAAAAACTTTTTTGATGTTGGCAGAATGGGAATAGAACACGCTCTTTTACCTGAAAGTGGGCTTGTAATTTCAGGCGATACAATTATTGGTGCAGATTCTCACACCTGCACATATGGCGCACTCGGTGCATTCTCGACTGGTGTAGGTTCAACCGATATGGCGGCAGGAATGATTTCTGGCAAGGCTTGGTTTAAAGTTCCGTCAGCAATAAAAATTGTTATAACCGGAAATTTTAAAAAATATGTCAGCGGAAAAGATGTAATTCTTCACCTCATTGGCAAAATCGGCGTTGATGGTGCAAGGTATCGTTCGCTTG
>JAVXBD010000136.1:0-607 GCA_036660175.1 Christensenellaceae bacterium
GAACGAGAGATTGACCAGATGCGCTCGGCGATTATGCTTTCACAGATTCAACCGCATTTTCTTCACAATACTCTCGTATCCATGGCACAGCTGTGCATCAAGGATCCGGTGCTGACGAAAAAGACAATTATCACGTTTTCCGAATATATGCGGGAAAATATGAATTCACTAAAGCAAAAAACGCCAATCCCGTTTGAACAGGAATTTAGCCATCTGAAAACCTATGCCGAGCTGGAGCAGCTGCGTTTCGGAGAAGCGTTAAAATTTGAATTTGACATTCAGACAACGGCGTTTCATCTGCCGGTTCTGTCTGTGCAGCCCCTTGTGGAAAATGCCGTCAAGCACGGCGTTCTGCGACGTAAAAATGGCGGTGTGATTACGATTTCCACACAAAATTTGGACGGGTGGTACGAAATTACCATCACCGATGACGGTGTGGGCTTTGACGTTAATCAGCCACCAGCAGAGCCGAATACGCACATTGGCATTCAAAATGTGCGTGACCGCCTGTATTCTATGTGCGGGGGTACGCTTGCGATTGAAAGTGAGATAGGCAAAGGCACGACGGCGACCATAAAAATACCGAAAGGAGATGCAGACACATGAA
>JAVXBD010000137.1:0-583 GCA_036660175.1 Christensenellaceae bacterium
TGAAAACCGTATCGTTCAAATCTGTATGCTTCGCTCTTCCTTGTTAATCATTATGATGCTCATACGCTGTGCAATCTGATGATAGTTTTCATGAAAAACAGCGCCTTTTAAGCTTTCAGATTGCGTTAAGCTTTCCACTTGGGAAGTAGCAGTACTGATTTCATTGCTTAAATCTTGATTGAAAGGAGTATTTTGTATGTCTGAATCTAAAATAACTTTTGGCTTAACTGAAGACGGTGATGTTGCTGCATTTCGTAATATGGATACTGCCGAACCGCTGTTGTTTCGTGTTGACCTTGAATCTTGGGGAATACCAAAAACATTTGCAGATGTTGACCGTGCAAACCTCATAAGCGAGGAAGAAGCCATGCGCAGAACCTCTGGTGTTGCACCTGATTTTTCCATATGGGACAACCATAAATAATACGTACGATTTTCATCTCGTCGTTCCTATTTCTTCTTCAAATTGGTAGGTGCTTTGGGTAATTTGTGACCTAACGCTTTTTCTTTCATAACTATGAGTTCTTGATGCATTTGCTCCATCTGTTCCTCTGTTAATTCTAATTTCATTGCTTCTTCGATA
>JAVXBD010000138.1:0-580 GCA_036660175.1 Christensenellaceae bacterium
GAGAAGCTCCTATCATAGGTACAGGGGTGGAATATAGAGCTGCAAAAGATTCAGGAGCAGTAGTTGTCGCTAAAAATTCTGGTATAGCAGAGAGAGTAACAGCTGATGAAATAGTAATTAAAAAAGAAGATGGAAACAGAGATAGGTATAAATTATTGAAATTTAAACGTTCTAACTCTGGTACTTGTATAAACCAAACACCTATAATAGTAAAAGGTGAACAAATAAGTGTAGGAGATGTTATAGCGGATGGACCGGCTACGGATCTAGGAGAAGTAGCATTAGGAAGAAACTGTTTTATAGCATTTATGACTTGGGAAGGTTATAATTACGAGGATGCTATCTTAATAAACGAAAGATTAGTTAAGGAAGATAGATTATCAACTATCCATATAGAAGAATATGAATGTGAAGCAAGAGATACTAAATTAGGACCAGAAGAAATTACTAGAGATATACCTAATGTATCGGAAAGTTCTGTTAAGAACTTAGATGATAGAGGTATAATCAGAATAGGTGCTGAGGTAGATTCAGGAGATATATTAGTGGGGAAAGTAACTCCTAAAGGAGAAACGGAACT
>JAVXBD010000139.1:0-555 GCA_036660175.1 Christensenellaceae bacterium
TAGCTCTTGAATTGTTCCAAGATCTAAATACAGCTTCTACAGCTAACATTAATTGTTTTTTAGGCTCTTGTGGAAAAACTTCCCCAACTTCTTTTTTGTATATTCCTTTGTACTCTTCTACTATTGCTTTTAAATGTTCCGTAGTTAAGTCTGTATCAAATTTAAAATTATTTGCCTCTTTAAATTTATCTAGTACATTTTCAAACTTATATTTTGGAACTTCCATTGCCACATCAGAAAACATTTGAATAAATCTTCTGTAACTATCATAAGCAAATCTTTCATTCTCAGTTGCTTTAGCTAATGCTATAACAGTATTATCATTTAAACCAAGGTTTAATATTGTATCCATCATACCAGGCATTGATACAACTGCACCTGAACGAACTGATACAAGAAGCGGATTTTCTTCACTTCCTAATACTTTATCTAAATTTTTTTCTAATGATGATAATTTTTCTTCTATTTGGTCTAAAATTTCTTGTTTAATTGTTTTGTTATTTTCATAATAATCGTTACATGCTTTAGTTGTTATTGTGAATCCTGGAGGTACAG
>JAVXBD010000140.1:0-526 GCA_036660175.1 Christensenellaceae bacterium
GCGAGCGTCGCCCACGGTGCATGGATTCCTTTGGAGATTTGAAAGCAGACGGGACAAAGATGAATGAATGAGTGATGAAGTACAAGTGACGAAACTCCGCTTAATTAAAGAGAAATGCGGATATTTAGCGGCACAAGGTTTTAATTCGTTTATGTACTTTTTTTCCGCGTGAATTGTCAAATCAAGTGCAACACCTTGTTCCAAAAAACTTCAAAAGGAGTTCTCCAACCCAAACATTTGCGAGGTCTGGTGTTAAGTTTGAATACAAATCCTTCAACTTCTTCGTCTGTGATAGAACTCATATCTTTTTTCTTCGGCAGATATTCTCGTAGTAAGCCATTCGTATTTTCATTTGACCCTCTTTGCCAAGGAGAGCTTGGATCTGCAAAATAAAATTCTAAACGCTCTAATGCTTTACTCACTTCTTCATGAAGTGCAAATTCCTTGCCCCTGTCTGGGGTAATTGTTTTTGCGTATTTTTTTGGAATTTCAGAAAACATTTCTAAGATTTTTGCGTTGACTTCTA
>JAVXBD010000141.1:0-524 GCA_036660175.1 Christensenellaceae bacterium
GGATTGCAACCGCTTCCGCAAAAAAGAAAAGTATGATTCAATAAAAAGTTGTTTTTTCATAAGGTGACGAGAGCAATTATGCAGAAATTGTGTAATTGGGTTCTATATCAAATATCAGACAAGTCAATCCATATCATATCAAAAAAGAACTTAGAATCAGCGGGGTTTGAGAAGAACTCCGCTGTTTTTAGTATGTGAGGAGAATGCGTTTTATAAAGTTTTCAAAGTTGAAAGGATAGAGAGGAATGGATAAGTTCGGATATGAATTTTGTAGAACCTAAGGTGACGAGAGTCGGACGGAATCAATCGAAGCGGAAGAAGTGTGATGATAAGCAGAGCTTGACGATAAACAGACCAAAGAAACTTTGCTTTTTCAGAGAGAATTGAGTGTTTGTAGCCAAAGAACTATGGAGCGGCACAATCATCTCATACCTCTATCGTTCCTTTGAAAAGACAGAATAAAGAACAATCAGTAATTGCTCTTTTTTTGCCGTTTTACCCCAACATTTATGATAAAGTATATT
>JAVXBD010000142.1:0-522 GCA_036660175.1 Christensenellaceae bacterium
GCTATTTCTTTCGTAGGATGTCTTGTTCTGTTGCTGCTTCATAATTCTCCATCACTCCTATCGCATTTATTTATCCTCTAACTCTTTTCAAACACCCGTAATTTTGCACTTTTAGAACGGGAATTGTACGCTAACTCTTCCTCTGTTGGTAGCACCGGTTTTCTAGTAATCACTTTCCCTTTTGATTCTTTTCCACATACACACATTGGAAATTCACTGGGACAAGTACACGGATTTTCATTTTTTCTGTAAATTGTCTTTACAATTCTGTCTTCTAAAGAATGAAATGTAATGATACAGATTCTTCCCCCTGGATTTAACAATTCAATCATCTCATCCAAAGAATCTTGTAACACCTCTAATTCTTTATTTAGTTCAATTCTGATTGCTTGAAACGTTCGTTTTGCAGGATGCCCACCATTCATACGTATTTTAGCCGGTATTGCAGCTTTAATAATTTCAATGAGCTCTCCTGTGGTTTCAATTGGCTTTTCTTTTCTTGCCGCCACAATATGTTTTGCT
>JAVXBD010000143.1:0-505 GCA_036660175.1 Christensenellaceae bacterium
GATTAGTTGTAAGTATTGCAAAAAAATATAGAAAAGAAAGTGTAGATATGCTAGATTTAATCCAGGCAGGAAATATTGGCCTTATTAAAGCTGTGGAAAAATATGACTACAAAAAAGGATATAAATTTAGTACTTATGCAACATGGTGGATAAAACAAAGTATAACTAGATATATAGACGATTGTGAAAATACTATAAGAATACCAGTACATCTTCATCAAAGAATAAATTTTGTAAAAAGAAAAAAACAAGAATTATCAAATATACTTCAAAGAGATCCTAGTTTAGATGAACTAGCACAGGCTTGTGAAATAGAAGTTGAAAAAATTATAGATATATTAAAAAGGGACAAAAATGTAGTTTCATTAGATACGCCTATAAAAGAAGATGAAGATAGTAGTTTAGTTGAATTTATTCCATCTGATGCAAACTTTGCAGATGTGGTAATACATGAAGTTGAACAACATAACTTAAGAGAAAAAATAGAAGAGCTATTAACCGGATT
>JAVXBD010000144.1:0-503 GCA_036660175.1 Christensenellaceae bacterium
TTATCCCGATTAATTTATTGTTACCATCTACTATTGGTACACCCGATATTTTATATCTCGCCATTATATCGTCAGCATCTTGTATTGTGTGGTCCTTTGATAAGAAAAATGGATCTACTATAACTCCGCTTTCACTTCTTTTTACTTTATCAACTTCTAAAGCTTGTGCTTCTATAGACATATTTTTGTGTATAATTCCTATACCACCTTGTCTCGCCATTGAAATTGCCATTTTAGAGTCAGTAACTGTATCCATACCAGCACTCATTAATGGTATATTTAATTTTATAGTTTTTGTTAATTGAGTTTGTGTACTAACATCCTTAGGTAAAACCTCTGATTTTTGAGGAACTAAAAGTACATCATCAAATGTTAATCCTTCTTTTAATATCTTTGCCATATCGGTTGCCCCCTTCGTTTTTTTATACTACTTTTTATTTTTATATAATCAAATGTTTTTTATACTTTTTAAATTGCAAAACTTTACTTTTTTTAAAAAAGGG
>JAVXBD010000145.1:0-500 GCA_036660175.1 Christensenellaceae bacterium
GTGAAATATACAATGTGTTCCACTCCCTCAATATTTGCTTTCTGATATTCCACTGCTTTTTTATTTGACATAACTTTACTCCCTAATCACTTATTGCAACTATATAGTTGCTGAAAGAGGCTGATATGCAAAAAATAATTCAAAATGTAAATTTCGGTCAAAACTTAAAAAAGATTCGTTTAGCACGCAAGCTTTCCCAAAATAATCTTGTAAGCAAAATGCAGACAATCGGGAGCACAATTTCCCGCAGCGGATATTCAATGATAGAGCTTGGAACACGCAACATCAAGGTAACGGATTTAGTTGCACTTCAACAGATTTACAATGTAGATTTTGCAGAGTTCTTTAAAGGAATTATGCCTTAAGCATACCGGACTCGAACCAATGCGCCTGAAACAAATTCCGTTTATCCGAAGCTTGATTGTCGGTCTGATTTCTCAAAACGCTTTTTTCCTTGCTTCAAAATCATGCTGTACACTTCTCAATTATAAATATTTAAG